>DATNDC010000232.1:0-69905 GCA_035607055.1 Polyangia bacterium | reverse complement strand
ACCTGGAGCGGGTAGCGGGGATCGACCTTCGACCGCGTGTCGTGCGGCATCGAAGGTCGTCCGCGCGGCCTGCGGCCCGCGCCCTTTCGTGCACCGCCCCACTTGCTGGCCACCTCGAGCGGCAACCGCAGCTGCCGTCTTGGCCCCGACTTGATTCCGCGCATGTTGCATTTGTCGGCGCGCGCGGCGCCGGGTTGCGGACGGCGTTGGGTTCGTCGCTCCCACGGGACTTGATTCCGCGGATGTTCCACCTGGACCCACCTGCCGAGACCACCGCTGAAGTTTCGCGGCCACCACGGCGGCCTCCATGCTCACCGGTAACATCACGGCGACCGGGTCAGCCAGGCGGCGGATCCGAGAATGGCGAGAGCCATGCCCAGGCCCGGCTGCCGGCGGGCTTTGCCAAAGAACGCGAACGGCGGCTACCATTCGGCGCGGTGGCCAATCCGGAGACACGTAAGATCGTCGCGCTGCTCGGGAGCGAGGCGCACGAGCGGCAGATCGCGGCGGCGATCGTGCTCGGCGAGATCGGCGCGCGCGACGCGGCCGCGCTCGACGCGCTGGTGGCGGCGGTGGCGCGCGGGATCCCGCCCGTGCAGCGGCACGCGCTGGACGCTCTCGGGCGGTTGGCGTCCGGGCCGGGCGTGCGGCGGGCGATGCCGGCGGTGCTGGTCGGGCTGGCGTCGCGCGACGAGGCCGTACGGCGCGCAGCGGTCGACGCGGCCGTCGCCGTCGGCGACGAGGCCATCGCGCCCATCCGCGCGCGCCTCTCCGCCTCGGCCGAGCCGATCGAGCGGCGCGCGCTGGAAGAGGTGCTCGGGCGCGTCGGCGGCAAGGACGCCTTCAAGGCGCTGCTCGCCGCGCTCGACACGCCCGACGTCGAGGCGGCGCGGGCGGCGGCGCTGGCCGTGCGCCAGCGGGTCAAGGAGGCGAGCGCGCGCGAGAAGGCCGCCTACCTGGCCGAGGTGACCAAGATGCTGAAGGCGCGCGGCGGCAAGGCGCGCAAGAGGGGCGAGGCGCTCGGTCTGGTCAGCGGCGGGCTCAAGATCCTCGGCTACCTGGAGGATCCCGCGGCGGTGCCGACGCTGCTGTCGTTCGCGCGCGACGGCAAGCAGCCGGCCTCCGTGCGCGAGGAGGCGATCGTCGCCTTGCGCTTCACCGCGCGCGGCAAGGCGGCGGCGGTGGCCGGCGCGCTCGCGGAGCTCGCCGAGCGCGCGACGGCCGAGCTGGCGCGCGCCGCGCTCTACTCGCTGGCCAGCCTGGAGCTGCCGCCGGCGATCGCCCCCAAGCTGCGCAAGCTGGCGCTCGGGCGCGAGCCGGAGCGGGCGCTCCTGGCGATCGAGCGGCTCGGACAGATGGCCGGCGCGGCGGGTGCCGACGCGCTCGCTGCCGTGCTTTCCGAGACGGGCGATCGCGGGCGGGCCGAGGCGGCGGCCGCCGCGCTGGGCGCCCGGGCCGACGGCGTGCTGGCGCTCGGGCGCGCGCTCGTCGAGACGGGCGACGCCGAGCGGGCCGTGCTGCTGGCGCGCCTCGTCCGCCCACGGGCCCACGCGCTGGCCGAGGCGGGCGCCGCCGGCAAGAAGCTCGCGCGCGCGCTGGTGAGCGCCGCGCTCGGGCGCCTGGCGCGCGGCGGCCCGCAGGCGGACGCGCTGGTGCCGCTGGCGCGCGAGCTCGATCGCGAGGCGACCGCCGACGGCCTGCGCGCCGAGACCGCCAAACAGCAGAAACGCAAGAACGCGGCCGGCGCGCTGGCGATCCTGCGGCTTGTCGGACAGTCGGCCGACGCCACCGCGGACGACGGGTACGGGCTCGCCTCCGCCGAGCTGCGCGCCGGCCGGCGCGAGGAGGCGCTGGTCATCTTCGGCCAGCTCCTCGATCGCGGCTTCGACCTCGCCGCCGCGCTCCGCAAGGACCGGCAGCTCGATCCCGAGCAGCGCTACCAGATCGGCTTCGCCCTCATCGAGCGTCGCGTGGCCGCCGGCGAGGAGATCCTCGCCGACCTGGCCGCCAGCGGCCGGAGCAAGGTCGCCTCCATGGCCAAGGCCAAGCTCAAGTCCGCCGGCTACGCGTAAACCGTCTTCCCCGTTCGGGAATTCGGAAAGCGAAAACCGTGCCGTCGGCGGGGAAGATCACGTGCGCGTCACGTTCATTGGGAGCAGAATCAGCAAGTTCGATCGTCCGGTCGGGCGGGGGGGAGCCGCCGGGAGACAACCAACTGGAGGGAGCCATGACCGTCGACCACTCGAAGCTCAAGCTCGGCAAGAAGCCGGCCCACCACGATCCGCGCACGCTGCAGATGGCGAACTATCTGGAGCTGCCGGCGATCCCGGCCACGCAGGACTGGACCAAGAAGGCGGCCTCCAACTGGGGGATGATGCTCAACGACAAGCTGGGCGACTGCACGTGCGCCGCCGTCGGACACATCATCCAGGCCTGGTCGGCCAACGCCGAGGCCAAGGAGATCGTCCTCCCCGATCAGGCGATCCTGAAGACCTACGAGGCGGTCACCGGCTACAGGCCCGACGATCCCAGCACCGATCGCGGCGCCGTCGAGCTCGACGTGCTCCGCTACTGGCGCAAGACCGGCGTCGGCGGCTACAAGATCGACGCCTTCGTGGCGCTGGAGCCGAAGAACCACGCGCACATCCAGGCGGCCGTCGATCTCTTCGGGGGCGCGTACATCGGGCTCGCGCTGCCGCTGTCGGCGCAGACGCAGAAGGTCTGGTCGGTTCCGCCGGGCGGCCCCAGCGGCAACGCCGCGCCCGGGTCGTGGGGCGGCCACGCCGTCGTCGTCGAGGCCTACGACGCGCACGGCCTGACCATCATCACCTGGGGCCAGCCCAAGCGGATGACCTGGTCGTTCTGGGACGCCTACTGCGACGAGGCCTACGCCTGCCTGTCCGAGCTCTGGGCGGGGAAGAAGCCGGCGCCGTCGGGGTTCAACCTGGCCGCGCTCAAGAGCGACCTCAAGCAGGTCACCGGCTGAGAGCCGGCGCGACCTGGAGATCCCAGGCCGCGGTCTCGACGCGTCCGTTCTCCTTGATCTGAACGAACAGCCGGTAGCTGCCGGCGCGCGGGAAGACGCAAGGGAAACGGACGCGCGGGGCGAACGTCATGCCGTGGTGCTGGGCGTGGTCGACCGGCGCGGCGCCCTCCACCAGCGACATCGCGGCCATCGGCACCGAGCCCGTCGGGTGGACGTGCGCGAAGACCGAGAAGTCGCGGGCCACGATCATGGCGTGCCCCGCCATGCCCAGGTAGGGCTGGAGGCCGGCGACCGGGCGGCCGTCGGGCGCGTCGGCCTCGATCTGCAGCGCCACCGTCTCGCCGGCATGGGGCGCGCGCGCGTCGAGCCAGCGCAGCGTGCCCGCGCCGTCGGGGAGCACGAACACGGGCGCGGCGAGGGTCGCGGCGCGCGGGACGATCGCCATCGCGTCGTCCGCGTCGAAGCGACCGGCGTCGAGCGGTCCGGGCGCGGCAGCCGGCAAGGCGGAGGCGCCCTCGAGATCCACGGCGGCGGTGACGGTCTCATCGAGCCCGGTCTGGTGCACGATGTCGCCGAACAGCCGGTACGGCCCCGGCGGCAGCGGCGGCGCCGCCTGCGCGAACGTCGCCTCGCCGGTGCGGCGCGGGTGGAGGTGCGCGACGGCGTCCAGGCCCGGCGACCGTACGAGAAAAAGGTGCATGAGGTGGCCGTGGTCGGGGACCAGGTCGTCGGTGTGCCGCCAGCGCAGCCACCCGGGATCGGCGAGCGCGAGCGCCAGCGTGTCGGCCGACGGCTTGGTCACCGACACCTGCATCGGCTTGTAGAGGAGGCGCCGGTAGAGCCCCGCCTCGCCGTTCCACCAGCGGCGCCCACCGGCGATCGCCAGCACCAGCAGCGCCGCGGTGGCGGCCATCGCGATCCGCCCGCGCGCGACCTGCCGGCGATCGGGCGCGGCCCCGGGCGGAAGCTCGGACTCGCGGAGGCCGGCCCCGACGATGGCGATCGCCCCCACCACGATGAGCGCCAGCAGAGCGAGCAGCAGGGCCTGGAGAAACGCCGGCATCGGGCGCACCGCGCGCGCCAGCGCCGGGATCGGGACGGCGAGCGTGCCGGTTCCCCGCGCCCCCTCGGCGGTGACCCGGATCTGCCAGGCGCCGGTCCGCATCAGCCAGATCGTGCTCGAGAAGAGCCGCGGATCGTCGAGGCTCCGGCGGGCCACGTCGGCGACCGGCGCCAGCTTGACCCCCTCGCCCCGCAGCGGAACCGGGACCACCTCCACGCGCGTCACGCCGTCGGCCAGCGCGCGCACGTCGATCTGCGCCACCCCGGGGATCACCTGGGGCGGGCGGATCGTCACCAGCAGGTGATAGGGCCCCGCCTGCCCGTCCTCGACGGCGTCGGGGCTGCCGACGTGCGCCTCGGCGGCGGGCGCCAGCGCCAGCGCCGCCAGAACGGCGACCAGCGCGACGGCCGGCTTCATCGCCGCAGGCGCGCCAGCCAGCGTCCGGCGGCGCGCCCGGCCCCGAGCGAGAGCCCGCTTCCCACCAGCGCCGCCACCAGCCAGATCGCGGTCACGCCGGTCGCCTCGGTCAGGAACTCGTACCGGCGGTAGTGGGCGACGGGGGGCATCCAGAAGTCGAAATACCGCGCGCCCCAGAAAAAATTCCGCGCGTGCGTGGACATCAGGAAGGTCGCGAACGGCCACTGACAGACGAAGAAGAGCGTGCCGAACAGCAGACCGCCGCCGGCCACGGTGGCGATCCCCGGGCGCGCGCGACGCCGCCAGGCCCAGGCGTCGAGCGCCAGCGCGGCCGGCCAGAGCAGCAGCGGAAATTCCGGCGGGATCAGGCTCTCGACCCGCACCAACACCGGCCCCAGCTTCGGCTGCGCCGGCACGAGCGGAAATGTCCAGAGCAGCGCCAGCAGGAAGACCGAATAGACGGCGATCGCCGCGGAGCCTGCCCAGCGGCGGCCGCTCGCCCCCTGCACCGCCGCCAGCACGACCGGCACGCACAGCCCGACGATCAGATAGAACGCCCCACCGTGCATGAACGGGCGGACGGTCTTCTCCATGAACAGCGTCATGAGCGCGACCACCAGGTTGCCGCCCACCACGACCACCAGCGCCTCCAGCGTCCGCCGGCGGGCGCCGTCGCTGCGGTTGGCCGCCCCCGCCAGCATCACCAGCGCGCCGAGGTGCAGCGCCATGAGCCCCAGCGCCAGCACGACGTGCGGCGGGCTCAGGATCTTCACGTCGAGGCCGTAGGCGTTGTGCCACCAGTCGTCGAACGGCGCCGAGGCGAGCATGGTGACGCCGCCCCAGGCCGAGATGAAGGCGCCGAGCGGGCCCCGGAAGCCGAGCACGCGCACGGCCGGGTGCTCGGCCCGCCGGCCGAAGGTGGCGGGGAGGATCTGCGCCAGCGCCGCCACCGCCGCCAGCACCGCCGCCGTGTAGATCGCCACGTGCGGCGGGGTCCAGAAGGCGTCGCGCCCGATCGACCGGTGCCAGGCGATGTCCCAGTGGACGCCGAAGGCCGCCGCCAGCGACGAGCCGAGCGCGCACCAGAGCGGCCACACGGCGCCGCCCGCGGCGGCGGCGACGCGGGCCGGCGCGGCCTCGAAATCGGCGGTCGTGACGGCCATGCGGCCGAGCATAGCGGACGGCGCGCGCCCACGCCGGTGACTGGTTTCCAGAGACCCGGGAAGTGTCGCCACCGTCGACGGCGTGGCGAACGTCTATATACTGCGCGTCCGTGAACCTCCGTCCGCAGGCGGTCCGGATGGTCCTCGCCCACGGGCTCCCGGTGGTGATCGAGGTCGTGGCCGAGAGCATGAGCCCCACCATCGAACGCGGGACCAAGGTGAAGGTCGAGCCGGCCGCCGAGGAGCTCCACCCCGGCGACATCGTCCTCGTGCTCAGCGCCGACGAACGCGAGCTCCTGCTCCACCGGGTGATGCACCTCTTCGCCGAAGGAGAGCAGCGCTACGTCACCCACCAGGGGGACGCGCCGCGGTCGGCCTTCGCCACCTGCGCGCGCGAGGCCGTGGTCGGGCGGGCCGTGGGGTTCCCCCTGACACCGTCGCGCCCGCTGCCGACGCTGGAGCTGCTCGATCCGGGCGCGCGCGCCCGCTTCCGGCGGCGGCGGCGGGCGGCGGCGCTCTATGCGCTCGGCCGCCGGATGTCGTTTTCGTTGCGGCTCGGCGATCGCGCGCTCGCCCGCCGGCTGGCGCGCGCCTACCGGGCGCTCGCCCGCAAGGTCGCTGGATAACTTGAAGCGCCGGAACCTCCTGGTGGTCGCGGCGCTCGCGCGGGTCCTGCTCGCCGCCTGCCCGGCGCGCGCGCAGGCCGCCCCGCCCGCCGAGCACGAGGAGGCCGCCTTCGACTTCATGAACCTGCTCTCGCGGGCGGGCCTGCACGACATCGACGACGAGAGCTGGAACGCTTACGGCCAGTTCACCTACATCTCGAGCTGGAAGCGGCCGTTCTCGGCCCCTTACACCAACGTCAACGGCAGCACGAACTCGCTGCTCCCCGACGCCGAGCGCAGCTTCACCGGCAGCTTCACGCTCTTCTTCGGGCTTCGCCTCTGGAAGGGGGGCGAGGCCTACCTGGTCCCCGAGGTGATCTCCGAGCAGCCGCTCTCCGGCCTGCACGGGATCGGCGGCGCCATCCAGAACTTCGAGCTGCAGAAGACCGGCTCGACGAGGCCGCAGCTCTATCGCTCGCGCACCTACCTTCGACAGACGTTCGACCTCGGCGGCGAGCCGGTGGTGAAGACCTCGGACCCGATGCAGCTGGCCGCCACGGTCACCAGCCGGCGCCTGGTGTTCACGCTGGGCAACTTCACCATCCTCGACGTCTTCGACAAGAACTCGGTCTCCTGGGATCCGCGCCAGACGTTCCTCAACATGGCCTTCATGACCTACGCCTCCTGGGATTTCCCCTCGGACGCGCGCGGCTATTCCTGGGGCGGCACCGCCGAGCTCGACTGGGACGACTGGGCGGTGCGCGTCGGCCGCATCACGCCGCCGCAGAACCCCAACGCGCTGCCGATCGATTTCCGCATCTGGAAGTTCTACGGCGACCAGATCGAGCTCGAGCACGATCACCGGCTCTTCGGGCGCCCGGGCGCGGTGCGCCTCGTCGGATACCGCAACCACGTCGACACCGGCGGCTTCGACGACGCCATCGCCGCCTTCCAGGCCGACCCGAGCAAGAACGCCGACGCCTGCGCCGCCGCGGGCCTCTATAACTACGGCTCGACGAACGCCACGGCGCCCGATCTCTGCTGGGTGCGCCAGCCGAACGTCAAGCTGGGGGCCGGGATCAGCGTGGAGCAATACGTCGCCCACGACGTCGGGCTCTTCCTGCGCGCGATGTACTCGGACGGGCACACCGAGGTCGACGCCTACAACCCGGCCGACCGCTCGTTCTCCCTCGGGGCGGTGGCCAAGGGGTCGCTGTGGCACCGCCCGTTCGACGTGACGGGCGCCGGGTTCGGCATGAGCTGGATCTCCGCGGCGCACGCCGCTTACCTGGCGATGGGCGGCGTCGACGGGTTCGTCGGCGACGGCGGCCTCCAGCAGGCCGGCGAGGGAATCGTGGAGGTCTTCTACAGCTTCAACCTGCTGAAGGCGATCTGGCTGACCGGCGACTATCAGCACCTCTGGAACCCGGGCTTCAACGCCGACCGCGGGCCGGTCGACATC
Source organism: Polyangia bacterium (assembly GCA_035607055.1). Taxonomy (GTDB): domain Bacteria; phylum Myxococcota_A; class Polyangia; order Fen-1088; family Fen-1088; genus JADGRB01. The sequence goes on along the minus strand of DATNDC010000232.1, from coordinate 62,209 downwards.
TACGGCGCGAGGATCCATGTCGAGTTCTAGCCGCCGCCGCCTGCTCGGCCTGGCGGTCGCGGCGTCGATGACGGCGTTCGCAGCGCGCGCGTCGGCGCAGGCGGCGCAGGGGTTCGCGCTCGATCGGTTCTATCCGTCACCGGCAGGCGCCGGCTGGTTCGTGATGGACGATCTCGACATGCAGGGGGGGCTCGGCGGCGCGATCGCGCTGACGACCGGCTACGCCCGGAACCCGCTCCGCCTCGAGGACGGCTTCCAGCGGCTGGCCGTGGTGTCGAGCGAGGCCTTCCTCAACTTCGGCCTGGCGGCCACCTACGATCGCTGGCGGGTCTACCTCGACCTCCGCATGCCCCTTTACGTCGCCGGGCAGAGCGGCACCATCGGCGGCGCGGTCTACACCTCCCCGCGCTCGATGCTCACCTCGAGCCCGCCCACCACCTCCGATCGCGTGACGCTGGCCTCGAACCCCGACACGCTCTCCGATCCCCGGGTCGGCGTGGAGGGACGCCTGTTCGGGACCCCGGGCGGCCCGCTCCGCCTCGGCCTCTCGGCCGAGCTCATCGCCCCCAACGGCGAGCGGGGCCAGTACGACACCGACGGGACGTTCCGCGCCATGATCCGCGCGCTGGCGGCCGGCGACGTGGGCCGTCTCCGCTACGCCGGACAGCTCGGCCTGCACATCCGACCGCTCGACGAGCCGGCGATCCCCGGCAGCCCCCAGGGGAGCGAGCTGCTGTTCGGCGCCGCCGGCGGCGGTCAGGTGGGTGCCTGGCGCGGCGGCGCGCTGGCCCTCCTCGTCGGCCCGGAGGTCTTCGGCGCCTCGGCCTTTCGCTCGCTGTTCGGGTCGACGACCACGGCGCTCGAGGGAATGCTCACCGGGCGCCTCGAGGGGACCGGCGGTCATGGCCAGCAGGTGCGCCTCCGCCTGGGAGCGGGCGGCGGCATCAATGAAGCCTTCGGGGCGCCCGAGTGGCGGATCCTGGTGACGATCGAGACGCTCAACCGCGACGTCGGCCGCCCGCAGCTCTAGAGGCGGTGAAAGACCAGCGCCACGACGACGCCCAGCGCGGCGCCGGCCAGGCCGACGAGGACGGTGTCGCGGTTGATGGTGGCGGCCATCGCGCGGCTGGCGGTCACCTCGTCGTCAGGCGCCTTGGTCGTCGAGAAGTCCTCGTGCTCGAAGGTCCCCTCCTTGGCGCGCATGACGCAGGTGTTGCGGCGCGCCTGCAGGAGGCCCACCGCGGCCAGCGAGGCGGGGATGAACATCAGCAGCCCCAGGTACCAGGGGAGACGCACGATCGCGAGCACGATCAGGAGCGCGACCGCAACGACCAGCCACTGGTTGCCGAACCGCGTCCGGCGGCGGCGTCCCGCGGTGGAGATGTTGGCCTTGCAAGCGAGAGCGGCGTCCGACATCCGTGAAATATACGGCGGCCTTCCGCCAGGGCCACCCCCCTGGCGGGCAACCGCCGGACGGTCGCGGTCGACAACCTGGCGTGTCCGCCGCCCTCGCCCGCCGCCACAAAGCCAGCGACGCCCGGGTCGTCCTTTGGACGCATCTGCGCGGGCGGCGTCTCGGCGGCTTCAAGTTTCGCCGCCGGCATCCCTGCGGCCCATTCATCCTCGACTTCTTCTGCCCGGCGCGCCGGCTGGCCATCGAGCTCGACGGCGCGCTGGCCATCGAGCCGGGCGCCGAACGGTACCACGCGTGGCGCGCGGAGTTCATCGCGGCGCGCGGAATCGCGCTGCTGCGGTTCTCGACCGACCAGGTCTTCGAGAAACGGGAGGCCGTGCTGCTGGCGATTGTCTTCGCGCTCGACGGGCACTTTCCGGAATAGGATGCGCCCGTGAGTAACAAACTGAAAGCGCTGCTGGCCTGGAGCAGCGGGAAGGACAGCGCCTGGACGTTGCACGTCCTGCGCGCTCAGAACGAGGTCGAGGTCGTCGGACTGCTGACCACCATCAACCAGGTCTTCGATCGCGTGGCGATGCACGCGGTGCGGACCGAGCTCCTGCGGGCGCAGGCGGAGGCCGCGGAGCTGCCGCTTTGGCCGGTGCCGATCCCCTGGCCCTGCAGCAACGCCGAGTACGAGGCGGCGATGGCGGCCGCGATGGCTCGGGCCCGCGCCGACGGGATCACGCACGTCGCGTTCGGCGATCTCTTCCTCGAAGACGTGCGCCGCTACCGCGAGGAGCGCCTGGCCCCGACCGGCGTGACGCCGCTGTTTCCCCTGTGGGGGACGCCGACCGACGCGCTGGCGCGCCGGATGGTCGAGGGCGGCCTGCGGGCGCGGCTGACCTGCGTCGACCCCAAGAGCCTCGACGCCCGCTTCGCCGGGCGCGACTTCGACGCCGCCCTGCTCGCCGAGCTGCCGGCGACCGTCGATCCGTGCGGCGAAGGCGGCGAGTTTCACACCTTCGCCTACGCCGGCCCGATGTTCCGCCGCCCGATCCCGATCCGCACGGGCGAGATCGTCACGCGCGACGGCTTCGTGTTCGCGGATCTGTTGTCATGAAGATCGTGTCCCTGCTGGCAAGCGGAACCGAGCTGGTGGCGGCGCTGGGCCTGGGCGATCGGCTGGTCGGGCGGTCGCACGAGTGCGATCACCCCGCCTGGGTGAAGCGGCTGCCGGTGCTGAGCCGCCCGGCGTTCGACATCCACGGCACCAGCGCGCAGATCGACGCCCGCGTGCGCGAGCGGCTGCAGGCGGGCCTGCCGCTCTACGAGGTCGACGAGGCGCAGCTCGCGGTGCTGGCCCCCGACATCATCATCACCCAGACCCACTGCGAGGTCTGCGCCGTCAGCCCCGCTGATCTGGCCCACGGCGTGGCGGCTCGCTTGGAGCGGCACCAGGTGGTCGCGCTCTCGACGGGGACCGTCGACGGAATCCTCGACGGGTTCGCGCGCGTCGCCGAGGTGCTGGGCGCGGCCGCGGCGGGGCGCGCGCTGGTGGCCGGGATCCGGGAGCGACTGGCCGCGATCGCCGCGCGGACGCGCTCGCTCCTGCGCCCGCGGGTCGCGTGTCTCGAGTGGATCGATCCGCTGTTCGAGATGGGAAACTGGGGCCCGGAGATCGTCGAGCTCGCCGGTGGTCGGAGCCTGCTGAGCGCGGCCGGCGCGCACTCGACCACGGTGCCGTTCGAAGCGTTGCAGGCGGCCGATCCGGAGATCATCGTGGTCGCCCCCTGCGGGTTCGATCTGACCCGCACGCTGGCGGAGTTGCCGGTGCTGACCGAGCGGCCGGCGTGGCGCGCGCTCGCGGCGGTCCGCGCCGGCCGCGCTTTCGCCGCCGACGGGAACTTCTACTTCAACCGCTCCGGGCCGATGCTGTTCGACACCCCCGAGATCCTGGCCGAGATGCTGCACCCGGAGGCGTTCCCGCCGCGACACCAGGGGACGGTCTGGCGGCGACTCGGGGGTTGACCCTGAATTGACAATCGGACGCTGGTCACGACGCGCCGTTCGTGACATGTGAAAAGCGATGAGCCAGCCGGTGGCGCGGACCGCGGACGAGTGGTTCGCCATCCTGCGCGGCGAGGTGAACGAGCTCGGTCTGGCGCTGGGGGAGGCGATCCGCACGCTCTCCGGCGAGGCGTTGTTCGCGCACGAGGAGGCGATCCGCGCGCTGACCAAGGAGGCGCGGCGCGGTGGCGGCCCGGCGGCGGCGCAGCGCTGGCGCGCTCTGGTCGGCGCGCTGTCGCTCGACGACGCCGAGGGGCTGGTGCGCGCCTTCTCCACCTACCTGCACCTGGCCAACACCGCCGAGGAGCGGCACCGCATGCGGGTGAACGCCGCGCGCGACGCCGGCAGCACCGCCGCGGCGCCGCGCCGCGAGTCGCTGCTGGCGCTGGCCGGCTCCCTGAAGGATCAGGGCTGGAGCTACGAGGAGACGGTCAGCTTGCTCTCGTCGCTGCGGCTGCACCTGACGTTCACCGCCCACCCGACGGAGACGCGCCGCTGGACGTTGCGCGGCCACCTGGTGGACATCGCCGCCAGCCTCGACCGACTGCAGGCTGGGGCGCGCGGCGCGCGCGAGAGCCTGCAGGCGCGGGTGGCGCTCCTCTGGGGGACGTCCGAGCTGCACAACATGCGCCCCAGCGTCGAAGATGAAGCGCGCGGCGGCCTCGTTTACCTCCCCACGGTCCTCTGGTCGGTGATCCCCCGCCTCTGCGGCGAGCTGGAATACGCCGTGGAGGCGCACTTCGGTCGTCGCCCCACCCTGCCGCCGCCGGTGGTCTTTCGCAGCTGGATCGGCGGCGACCGCGACGGCAACCCCAAGGTGCTCCCGCCGGTGACCGCCTGGGCGCAGCGGTTCGCGCGCGGCGAGGTGCTGCCGCTCTACGCCGCCGAGCTGGAACGGCTGGCGCGCGTGCTGTCGATCTCCGAGCAGCGGGTCACGTTACCGGAGGCTCTGCGGACGCGCATGGCCGAGGCGCTCGCGGGCCTGAGCCTGCCCGCGGCGCTCGCCCAGGAGCCGTTTCGCCTGCTCTGCCTCGGCATGGCGCAGAAGGTCCAGGCGGCCAACGACGGCGACGGCGACGGCCCGCGCTACCACGAGACGCGCGAGCTCCTCGCGGATCTGCAAACCATCACCGGCGGCCTGCGGCGCATCGGCCTCTCCGGCGCAGCCGCCACCGAGGTGCGGCCCACCGAGCTGCGGGCCCAGGTCTTCGGCCTCGACCTCGTGACCCTCGATCTCCGGGAAGGGTCGCGCGGGCACGCCGCCGCCGTCGCCGAGCTCCTGCGCGTGGGCGGCGTGTGCGACGACTACGAGGCGCTCGACCATGCCGCGCGCGAGGCGCTGCTCACCGGCGAGCTCGCCTCCGCCCGGCCGCTGGCGCCGGTCGGCCATCAGCCGGCGGGCCAGGCGCTGGAGGTGGCGCTGGGCGCGCTCCGCGTCTGGCGCGCGCGCGGCGCCTACGTCGTCAGCATGACGCACGCGCCGTCGGACCTGCTCGAGGTCATGGTCCTGGCGCGGGAGGTCGGCCTCTACCGACCGCAGCAGCCGCTGCCGTTCGACGTCGTGCCGCTGTTCGAGACGCTGGCCGATCTGGAGGGCGCGGGCGCGACCGTCACCCGCCTCCTCGACAACCCGCTGTTTCTCGCCCACGTGCGCGGGCGGCGCGGCCTGGAGGTGATGATCGGCTACTCCGACTCGAACAAGGACGCCGGCTTCCTGGCGGCCAACTGGGCGCTCTACAAGGCGCAGGAGACGATCACCGCGGCGGCGCGGCCGTTCGACGTCAAGGTCTGGTTCTTTCACGGACGCGGCACCTCGACCGCGCGCGGCGGCGGCAGCGCCGGCCGCGCCATCGCCAGCCTGCCGCCCGGCACCGTCGGCGCGCGCCTCCGCCTCACCGAGCAGGGCGAGGCGCTGGCCGACCGCTACAGCCAGCCCGAGCTGGCGCACCGCAACCTCGAGCAGCTCCTCTATCACCTGGGGCAGGCGGCGGCGCGCGACCTGCGCGACGACGGCGCGCCGCTCGATCCCGCCTGGCGAGAGGCGCTGGAGCAGGCCTCCCGGGCCTCGGCCGCCGCCTACCGCGCGCTGTTCGCCAGGCCCGGGTTCTTCGAGTTCTACGAGCAGCTGACCCCGATCCGCGAGATCGGCGTCCTGCAGATCGCCAGCCGCCCCGTCTATCGCTCGGGCCGCGTCCGCGAGATCACCGACCTGCGCGCCATCCCCTGGGTGATGTCCTGGACGCAGGTCCGCCTGCCCGTCCCCGCCTTCTTCGGCGTCGCCGAAGGGCTGGCGACGATCCCGCTCGACCTGCGGCGCACGCTGTTCCAGCGCTGGCCGTTCTTCGCCTCCACCCTGGACAGCGCCGCCACCGCGCTCGGCAAGGGGGACCCGGAGGTGACGCGCGGCTACCTGCGCCTCTGCGATCCCGCGCTCGGCGAGCGCTTCTTCCCGCTGCTGGCCGAGGCCTACGCCCGCGCCCGCGCCATCCTCGAGGAGACCTTCGAGTCGCCGTTGCTGGCGCGCCACCCGGTGCTCGCGCGACAGATCGATCTTCGCGACCCCTACGTCGATCCGATCAGCCAGCTGCAGATCGAGCTGCTCGCCCGCTACCGCGCGGCGCCCGCCGAGGCGCCGGACCGGCCGCGGCTGGAACGCGCGCTCATGATGTCGATCGTCGGCATCGCCGCCGGGCTGCGCAACGCCGGCTGAAACGGCCCGGCGGGCGCCCGCGACGATGACTGCTACTGGAACGTGACGGAGGCGTTATCGACGGCGGGGCAGGCGGGGCGTCGCCGGGCGCGTTGCTGGCCGAGTCAGCGGCCAGCGGAGTCCTCGCGGCCTGCGAGAGCGCGATGCAGCCCGGTGCGGTTACGCGATCGCGGTCAGGCAGCTACAGGGCGGCCGCGCGCGGCGTGGTGGGCGCGGCGAGACCCTCGACGAAACCCGCCACCCGCTCCACCGGCATCGGCCGGCCAAAGTAGTAGCCCTGCAGGTAGTCGCAGCCCGACTCCGCCAGGCGCGCAGCCTGGTCGGCCGTCTCGACGCCCTCGGCGATCACCCGCAGGCGCATGGTGTGGGCGAGCGCGATGATCGATTCGACGATCGAGCGGCTGATCTCGTCGTTGTTCATGTCCTTGACGAAGGCGCGGTCGATCTTGAGCGCGTCGAGCGGCATCCGCTGGAGCTGGCTCAGCGACGAATAGCCGGTGCCGAAGTCGTCCATGTAGATGAGGACGCCCATGGCGCGCAGTCGGGCCATCGTCTCGATGGTCTGCGCGGCGTTCTGCATCGCCGCGGACTCCGTGACCTCGAGCTTCAGGTTCTGCGGCGCCAGCTCGGTCTCCTGGAGGATGCGGGCGATGTCGTCGACCACCGCGGGGGAGACGAACTGGCGGTGGGAGATGTTCACCCCCACGGCCATCTCGGCGAACGACGGGATCTCGCGCTGCCAGCGTTTCAGCTGCCGGCAGGCGTGGGTCAACACCAGCTTCCCGAGCGGCACGATGAGGCCCGTCTCCTCGGCGATGGGGATGAACGCGTCGGGCGGCACCATCCCGCGGACCGGGTGGCGCCAGCGCACCAGCGCCTCCAGCGCCGCCAGCCGTCCGGCGCCGTCGACGATCGGCTGGTAGTGGATCTCGAACTCGTCGCGCTCGATGGCGTGGCGGAGCTCCATCTCCGTCGACCAGCGGGCCATGGCGCGCTCGTGCATCTGCGGATCGAACATGCAGGTGCAGCTCTTGCCGGCCTGCTTGGCCTGGTAGAGCGCGATGTCGGCGTCGCGCAGGACCTCGTCGGGGCGGCTGTAGGCCGGGCCGCTGGTGGCGATGCCGATGCTTCCACGCGCGACCAGCTCGTGAACCCCCAGGCCGAACGGCTCCGCCAGCGCGCTGTGCACGCGCTCGGCCACCCGCAGCGCGTCCTCGGGCCTGGCCAGGTCCTCGAGCAACATCACGAACTCGTCGCCGCCGATGCGCGCCACGTGGTCGGCGGGGATGCGGGCGATGGTGTCGACCTTGCGCGCGCAGGCCGACAGGCGCCGCGCCACCTCGATGAGCAGCTTGTCGCCCACCTGGTGGCCCAGGCTGTCGTTGATCACCTTGAACTCGTCGAGATCGATGAAGAGCAACGCGAACCGGTTCTCCGGATCCCGGTTGCAGCGCGCCAGGCTGTGCGTCAGGCGGTCGGCCAGCAGGCTCCGGTTGGCGAGGCCGGTGAGCGAGTCGTGCATCGCCTCGAAGTGCAGCTGCTCCTCGGCCAGCTTGCGGTCGGTGATGTTGGTCAGCGAGCCGGCCGCCCGCAGCGTGTTGCGTTCGGGGTCGTTGACCGCGATCCCCCGGCACAGCACCCAGCGGTAGCGGCCGTCGCGGTGGCGGATGCGAAACTCCGACGAGAGGTTCTCGTTCTCGCGCCGCAGGTGCGCGTCGATGTCGGCGCGCAGCCGCGGCAGATCGTCGGCGTGCACCCGGTCCAGCCATTCAGCGAGCCCGTCGCCGACCTCGCCCTCTTCGTATCCCAGCATCGCCTTCCAGCGCGGCGAGTAGTAGACGCGGCCGGTGTCGACGTTCCAGTCCCAGAGCCCGTCGTTGGCCCCCTGGGCCGCCAGCGTGTACCGGTACTCGGTGCGCTTGCGTTGCTCGACCTCGGCCAGAAGCAGCTCCTGGGCCGCCCCCAGCGCGCGGTTGCGCTCGTAGAGCTCCTGCGAGGCGAGCTCCATGGCCCGCTCGACCAGCTGGCGGTCCTGGTCCTGTTGCTGATAGGCGTCGTTCACCGCCTGCAAGAGGCGCTGGAGCTCGGGGCCGGGCTCGCCGCGAAGGTGCTTCCGCAGCTGGCGCTCCAGCAGTCTGTGGATGTTCGACATGATCGGCCCCCCTGATACGCGTGGCCGGCGCGCCTAGACCTCGGCGAACAACGTGACCGTCATCGACTGGTTGTGGAGAGTGCAGGCCGCGCCGGGCGCCGCCGGCGACAGCTCGCCGTAGGCGTAGAAGCCCATCGTGTGGACGCCCGGGCCGAGCGCCTCGATCACCCCCTCCACCTCCTCCTCGACCCGCTGCTTGAGGAGCATCTTGCGCCCGATGCAGCTCACCACGATGGCCAGCTCGGCCGGGACGCCGAGCATCTGCCGGCTGGCCCGGCCCGCGGCGCAGGCGCCGTCGACCAGCCGATCGAAGTTCGCGTGCATGAGACGCACGAACGCCCCTTCCGGGACGTCGCCCGCGAAGGTCATGCTCTGCGTCGCCTCGTCGATGGCGACCACCGCCCGGGTCACGCTCTCGCCGCTCTGCGGATCGCGCACCGTCAGCGGGAACATGAGGCCGCTCGCCGGCAGGTCCTTGGCGTGCTCGCCCAGGTACCGTTTGTAGAGCGCCAGCGCGCTCTCGCCGTCGAGGTCGTAGAGCACGTTGCGCGAGGCGCGGGTGATCCGCCGCTCGGGCCCGAAGGGATCCCATCCCCCCCTCGAGCTGTAGCCGACGCGGAGATGGTCGCCGTAGAAGCCGAGCAGCAGAGCGCGGCGCTCGGCCACCGAGTCGCCGGCGCAGACGAAGGTGTGAGCGAAGCGCTCGCCGTCGCCGGCGCGCCCGCCCGTGGCGGCCACGCCCGCGGGGAGCCCGGCGCAGAGCCCCCGGACCAGCTCGGTGCCGTTGACCGCCAGGCCGTCGGCCAGGACGAAGGTGTGCACCAGGCCCGCGTGGGGGATGCTGGCCGCCAGCTTCTGCCCGGCCGCCAGGCTCTCGTCCGCGCTGGCGACGGTGACCTCGGCGGTGCGCAGCTCGGTCTTCTCCAGCTCGATCGCCGTCACCACGACGGAGTCGTCGCGCACCTCCTTGCCGACGATCTCGCCGGCCGTCGAGCCTCCACAGACGTAGGCGTTCGGGTAGCGGCCGCGGACGTCGGCCAGACGCGCCTCGATCATCGGCGCCGTCGCGCCGAACACCAGCGCCAGATCCACGTCGTTGCCGGCGGCACCACCCTCCTCGTGCGCCCACCCCGAGGACGGTGACCAGACCGAGCGGTTGACCTTCACGTCGATTCCCCCTCCGACACGTGCGGTCGAATGACACGATGTCGGCAGAATCGCCGCCCGGCTTGAGAGAGGTCCGACGGAGCGCGTCGTCCCCGCGGCCCGCGAAAAGGAGAATGCGTGATGGACGAAAGCGACTTCGAAGGCACCCTGGTCCTGGAGCAGCTCGCCGCCATCGGGCGCGTCGAGGAATTTTTCGACGCCATCGACGCCGACGACGTCGCTCGGGCCACCTTGCTCATGAGGAGCGCCGACGTCGACGCCCCGACCATCGCGATGGTCGTCCGAAAGATCGAGGCCGCCGACGGAGAGCACTGAGGCTCGCGCGGCGGGAGCGCGTCGCGGCCGAGCCCGAAGATTTGACCCGCCACCTCGGCGACCCAGATTCAAGGTGAAGGTGACGGTGGATTTCCATGCCGATACTCAAGCTGGATGACTACACGCTCGACCCCGACGGACTCGACTGGGGCGATCTTTTGGCCAGTTGGGCCTGGTTGCTCCCGGCCGAGTTCACCTTGTGGTTCGCCAACCGGTTCGGGGACCTCTTCATCGTCCTCGACGACGACAGCGTCCAGAAGCTGGACGTGGGGACCGGCGCGCTGGAGGCGCTGGCCGAGAGCCGCGAGGCGTTCTCCGAGGCCATGGACGACATCGGCAACGCCAACGACTGGCTGATGATCCCACTGGTGGACGATCTGGTCGCCGCGGGCGTCACGCTCGGGCCGGGCCAGTGTTACAGCTACGTTCAATTGCCGGTCCTCGGCGGCGACTACAGCGTCGAGAACATCCGCGTGGTGTCACTGGAGCAAAACTACAGGGCCTTGGGCGCCGTCCACCAAAAGATCAAAGGCCTCGCCGACGGCACCCAGGCGACGTCCCCGACCGACTGAGTCCTGGCCGGTTCCCACTGGCCGGCTAGATCGATTCACCCCTGCCCGTTCGCGGAACTTCCTCGATCTCGGGCTTGGCGGGTGGCGCGGCCTTCGAGCCCGGCGCCTCTTCCGGTCGCCGCTCGTCCGCGCGCGGCCGGGTCACGTTCTCGACGACCGCCTGCGTGTCCTCGCCGAAGACGGCGGCCAGCGCCTTCTCGGCGGCCGGCAGGCGCTGCCCCGCCTGCAGGCAGCGCGCCGCCTCCCCCCACGGCCAACGCGATGAGAACCGCCCCCGCGCCGACAAGGCCATTGCCGACCGCATGTCGCGATGATATCGGACCGTCCCATCCGGACTATAGCGGCGCCACCCGAGGTCCCGGATTCTTCTATCGTTTCCGGGCCCTACCCGCTGCTCGGCGGCACACGGCCCGGCGATGGAGGAGGCCGCCGACCCGCCGGTTCGACGCCTCACCTGGCGACAGCCGCGCCGCCGCATGCCCCTCGAACAATCCCGGCCGGCGAGCTGATCCGTTTATCGAATTGCGGGCATCCAGTATTGGTTAAAACTCTATGCCGATGGCCCCCCGTCCTTCGCGCCGAGCACCCGTGGCTGCGCGGCCGTCCTGGCTGCCGCTGCTGGCGTGCTCGCTCGCGCTCGGCACGGGTGCCTGCGCGAACCGCGGGATGCAGGCGCCGGACTTCCAGGTCGACGACGGGGGCCTCGGGAGCGGCGGCTCTCGAGCGACCGGCGGACACACCGGCTCGGGAAGCGGCGGCACGTCGGCGGTGGGCTCGGGCGGCATGGCGGGATCGGCCGGCGGCCATGCCGGCGTGGGCGGCGCGACCGGAAGCGGCGGCAACGCTGCAACGGGCGGCGCCACGGGCACCGGTGGCACCACCGGCACGGGCGGCGCGACCGGCACAGGGGGCACGACGGGAACCGGCGGTACGACGGGAACCGGCGGGATCAAGGGGACCGACGGCACCACCGGTACGGGCGGCACGACCGGCACCGGCGGGATCAAGGGGACCGGCGGCACCACCGGCACAGGGGGCACCACCGGCACAGGCGGCATCAAGGGGACCGGCGGCGCGACAGGCACGGGCGGCGCGACCGGCACGGGCGGCGCGACAGGCACGGGCGGTACGACCGGTACGGGCGGGATCAAGGGAACCGGCGGCACCACCGGCACGGGGGGCACGACGGGAACAGGGGGCACCACCGGCACGGGCGGCGTAAAGGGGACCGGCGGCGCGACGGGCACGGGCGGCGCGACAGGCACGGGCGGGGCGGCGGGGAGCGGCGCCAACGTCTGCCCGCTCGGCGGCGTGCTCAACTGCTCGGGCTCGGGCGCGCTCACGCTCGCCGACGGCCATGTCGCCGACTTCTCGACGCCCGAATGGAACATGTCGAGCGGCAAGTGGTGCGACGCCGACGGGCTCCGCGGTACGATCTTCTCATACTCCGGGGCGACACCGTCGATGGGCGCCGCCACCGTCGACACCACCGCCCAGAACTTGAAGCTGAACCTCACCGTCGGTGCGCAGGGCTACGCCGGCGGCGGCCTGACCTTCGATTCGTGCGTGAACGCGTCGACGTTCGCGTCGGTCTCGTTCACCGCCTCGCTCACCGCCGGCAGCATGACCGGCTGCTCGTGGCAGGTGCAGCTCCAGACGCAGGACCAGCGCCCGACGAGCGCCACCAGCCCGAGCGGCGGCACCTGCAACCCCGACGCCGGGGCCAGCTGCTACCGCTACCCGACGGCCACCCTCACCGCCCCCACCGCGACCGCCACGGCCTACACCGAGGGCTTCACGCTGTTCAACAATCCGTCCAGCTCGCCGATCGCCACGCCCACCCAGCTCACCGGCATCCAGTGGCAGGTGAACTCCGCCAACAGCGGCGCCGGAACCTGCACCGTCGAGCTACGCATCGACAACATCAAGTTCCAGTAGGCGAAGTCCCAGGACGCGCAGCCGCGCCGGCGTCAGAGCTTGATGTCGCCGCCGTCGTCGTCCCGCTGGAGCTTGCGGCGGATGGCGGAGGCCGCGTCCGGCGGCGGCGGGGCGGCGGTGAAGGACCAGCGGAGCCAGGCCCCTTCCTTGGTCCCCTCGGGGAGAAGCCGCGCCGGGACGTCGAAGGCCTCCTCGCCGAGCACGAGGTGCGCCCAGCCGCCGTCGATCTGGTCGACGAACAGCAGCGTGGCGTCGCTGTCGCCGGGCTCCGCGCGCGGGCGGGTCATCGCACCGACACCGTCTCCCGCTGGCCGCGCCCGGTCCGGACGCGCGCCGAGGTGCCGTCGCTCTCCACCGTGACGTCGCCGTCCATGTCGGTACGATAGACCGTCGCCCCCGCGCGGGCGAGCCGGTCCAGCGTGGCGGCGGCCGGGTGGTGGTACCGGTTCCCGGCCCCCACGCTCACCACCGCGATCCGCGCCCCCACCGCGCGCAGGAAGGGAGCCGACGAGGCGTACCGGCTGCCGTGGTGCGCGACCTTCAAGACCGTGGCGCGTAGGGGCGCGCCCGAGCCGAGGAGCCAGGTCTCCGTCGGCGCCTCGGCGTCGCCCGCCAACAGGACCGAGAACCCGCCGTAGCTCAGGCGCGCCACCACGCTGTTGGCGTTCACGTCCGAGTGCGAGCCGGTGATGAGCGGCTCGGGAGGCCCGAGCAACGTGAGTCGCGCGCCGCCGCCGAGATCGATCACCCGCCCGCGCGTCGCGTTCTTGACGATCGCCCCGCGCGCCTCGAGCGCCCGCATCAACGTCGCGTACCCGCGCTCGGCGTGCTCGACGGGCGCGTCGAGGAATTGGTGGACGCCGAACCGGCGCACCGCCTCCGCGAGCCCGCCCAGATGATCCTCGTGCCGGTGCGTGAGCAGAATCAGGTCGATCGGCCCGTGCAGGTGCGCCGCCAGGAACGCCGCCAGCGCGGGTGCAGAATGATGCGGCCCGCCGTCGATGAGGACCGTCTTCCCCGTCGGCGAGGTCACGAGCGCCGCGTCCCCCTGGCCCACGTCGATGAAGTCGACCCGCAGCGTCCCGGCCGCCCAGGCCGGCACGGGAGCCAGGAACACGGCAGCCGCGAGCAGGTACCGGAAAGCCAGGCGAAGCGCAGATCTGGGCAACGAGGACGACAATGGCAGCGACCGGCCGGGGCGTCACGAAACCTTATCGGTGCGCGCCGCCCAAAGGTGGCGACAAAATGTGCGGGTCCGGTAAGATCGGGGCCGGGAGCTGATGCCGAGATTCCGCGTCCTCCTGCGAGGAGGCCCGGTGTTCCTGCTCGACGAGGAGACGCAGAAGGCGGAGCGGCTCGCCTTCTACGCGATCCGCTGGGTCCGGGCGAAGACGGCCGAGACGGCCGGCGTGATTGCCTGCCGGTGCGTCCTCGCCCAGCTCGAGGCGATGCGGCCCGAGAACCCGCCCGGCGAGCGGATCGCCGTCACCGTCGACGAGATGAGCCGAGTCTCCTGGTTCCGAGCCCCGAGGCTCGGGCGCGGGCGCGGGTTCTCGTTCGTTGCGGACGGGGACGGGGCGGCCCGAGGGAAATGAGCGGTCAGTTGCGGAGGTAGTGGCAGGTGTAGCCGCCGGGGTTCTTCTCCAGATACTTCTGGTGGTACTGCTCGGCGGGGGTGAAGGGGCCGGCGTCGACGATCTCGGTGACGATGGGGCTCTTCCAGCGTCCCGATTTCTGCGCGTGCTCGCGCGCCAGCTCCGCGACCTTCCGCTGCTCGGGCGAGGTCACGAAGATCGCCGACCGGTACTGCGTGCCGACGTCGTTTCCTTGCCGGTTCTTGGTGGTCGGGTCGTGCATCCGGAAGAACCACTTCTCGAGCAGGTCGTCGTACGACACCTTCTTGGGGTCGAACACGATCTTCACCGACTCGGCGTGCCCGGTCGTGCCGGTGTGCACGTCCTCGTAGGTCGGGTGCGCGCTCTTGCCGCCTTCGTACCCGACCTCCGTCTCCACCACGCCGGGGATCTGGCGGAGGATCTCCTCCATCCCCCAAAAACAGCCGCCGGCCAGGATCGCCGTCTCCAGCGTGGGCGAGCAGCCGGGCTTCTCGCCGGCGGACGGCCGCGTGCAGGTGTTGGGTGCCCGCGCCGCCGACGATGACGATGACTCGGTCGCGGCCGACGTGCTCTGGGCGCCCCCTGCCGCGAAGAGCGGCGCGTAGGCGCCGTACCCCTCGGCCGCCAGCTTGGCGACCGGGACGAAGCGCAGCGACGCCGAGTTGATGCAGTAACGCATGTGCGTGGGCGCCGGGCCGTCGTCGAACAGGTGGCCGAGGTGCGACCCGCCGCCCGTCGAGCGAACCTCGGTCCGCTCCATCCCATGCGAGCCGTCGGGCGAATCGACGACCCGCCCGGCCTCGACCGGCCGGGTGAAGCTGGGCCAGCCGGTGCCGGAGTTGAATTTGTCGGTCGAGCTGAAAAGCGGCTCCCCCGTGGCGACGTCGACGTAGAGCCCCGCCTGGTGATTGTCCCAGTAGGCGTTGTCGAACGGCGGCTCGGTCGCCGCGTTCTGCGTCACCTCGTACTGGACGCCGGTCAGCTTCTTCTTCAGGTCGGCGTCGGAAGGCTTGTTGTATTTTTGGTGCGACATCACGCGTCCTCCTGCGGGGTCGGCCACGGCACGCGGCGCGGAGCGCCCCCAGCGGGCCACGCCCACGAGGGCGACGGCCACCACGACGGCGACCGCGACGGCGGTGGGGGGCAACAGCTTGGGCTTGAGCTCCGGGCCAGGCGACTTCATGGCGACCTCCTATCTCAGTCTACGATCGCCGGCGCCGGCGGTTACGGTCGGGGCGCGTGGTCGGCCTCGGCCGCCGGCGCGTCGCCCCAGCGGAAGGGGTCGGACAGCAGCTGGGGACCATTGAGCTGGAAGGCGCCGGCGTAGATGTCGAACCAGCAGACCTCGACCGGAACGACCAGGTGGGCCCGGGGGGGAACTTCGACCACCTCGACCGTCTGCAACACCTCGGTGACGAGCTGCGAGCAGAAGAGCCGCCGCGTGTTCGGGTGGCGCGCGATCACCTCGGCCCAGACGCGCGACATCCGCCCGAGCAGCCGGTACCACCAGCGCGCGAGGCGCGAGAAGAGCGACCGGCCGTGAAAAGCGTGGAGAAACGATTTGAACAGCGGGTGGTCGAGATCGTAGATGCCGGCTTCGACGACGCCGTCGTAGTTGTACCTGTCGAAGGCGTTCTTGTCGTAGTAGGCGGCCAGCTTGTCGACGACCACGCGCGCGCGGCTCCGGGGCGCGAGGGGGAGGTAGAAGCAGGTGTGATCGTCCTTGTACTTCTGGAGCGACTCGGCGAGTGGCGTCAGCGTGACGCCGAGCCCGGTCGCCTCCAGCACCAGGAGCGGCCCGCCGGGTTGCCCGCGCATCAGGATCGCGACATGTGAGATCCCCGATTTGGTCGCCCCCTGGATGAACGTGTCGACCGTCGACACGCCGTTGAACGCCAGCACGTCCCCCGCGGCCACCTCGCCGCAACGTCCCTTGAGCAAATCGTCAATCGAAGCCAGCTGGGGAACGAGGGACATGCGTGCTCTCCGCAAATGAGAACGTCGAACCAGCCTTGATTTTCCCGCCCGCGCGAGCCGACAGCCTACATCGGCTGGACGCGCCGGGGCAGCCGCGTTAGACATGAGGCCGCGCGGCCCGCCCGCGCGGGGCACGATGGATTTAGGCGCTGTCGCGTTTCGTGGGACGACGCGGTTTCGTCTGGTCCGCTTCTTGGGGCGGGGCGGGATGGGGGTCGTCTACGAGGCCTTCGACGAGGCCAACGGCGCTCCGGTCGCGCTGAAGCTCTTGCCGGTGGTCAGCCCGGAGATGCTCCTCCGGTTCAAGCGCGAGTTCCGGGCGGTGGCCGACGTCCGTCACCCCAACCTGGTGCGCCTGGGCGATCTGGTGGCCGAGGGGTCGCAGTGGTTCTTCACCATGGAGCTCGTGCAGGGGATCGATCTCATGAGCTACGTGCGGGGCGTCGAGCCGGCGGGGCGACCATCGGTGACGCCGCGCCTGGCGTCGGACGCGCCGACGCCCATCGTGAAGCCCGGCGAGGCGACCCGCCGCTACGATCCGGCCACCGGCCTCCCGGTCGGCGCCGTCGGTCCGAGCTATCGAGAGGACCGCTTGCGGCCGGTGATGGCGCAACTGGCGCGCGCGCTGTCGGCGCTGCACGCCGCCGGCTGCGTCCACCGGGACGTCAAACCCTCGAACGTGCTGGTGACGGCCGAGGGGCGCGCCGTGCTGCTCGACTTCGGGCTGGTCAGCGCGGCGTCGATCGAGACGACGCAGTCGGGGGCCGGGACCCCCGAGTACATGGCGCCCGAGCAGGTGGCGATGCAGCCGGTGAACGCCGCCGCCGACTGGTACGCCTTCGGCGTCATCCTGTTCGAGCTCTGCACGGGGCGGCTGCCGTTCGAGGGGCTGCCGCACGAGATCCTCTATCGCAAGCAGCACGGCCGCGCGCCGCGCGTCGCCGCGATGGCCCCCGGCGTCCCGCCGGATCTGGCCCGGCTCTGCGACCGGCTGCTGGAAGGCGAGCCCGAGGCGCGCGCGTCGATCGGCGAGGTGCTGGCGGCGCTGGCCCCGGCGCCGGCCGGCCGCGCCGTCGACCTGCCCTCTCCGCGTGACGAGGCGATCCGCTTCGTGGGCCGCGCGCGCGAGCTCGATCGGTTGGAGGCGGCGCTGGACAGCGTACGCCAGGGGGACGGCGCGCGCGTGCTCATCGTTCGCGGCGAGTCGGGGGTGGGGAAGTCGGCGCTGGTGCGGGCCTTCCTCGACACGCGCCTCGACACGCGCCTCGACACGCGCCTCGACAAGCGCCTCGACACGCGCCTCGAGCGCGACGAGCACGCGCCGCCGATCCTGCTCACCGCCCGCTGCTACGAGCGTGAGCTCCTGCCCTTCAAGGCGGTCGACGGCCTGGTCGACGTCCTCACCGGTCTGCTGCGCCAGCTCGATCCCGAGACGCTCTCGCGGATCGTCCCCGACCGCGCCGCCGTCCTGCTGCAGGCGTTCCCAGTCCTCGGGCGCATCCCGCTCATCGCCCACGCCCCGCATCAGTACGTCGGCCCCGACCCGCGCGAGGTCCGCACCTCGATGTTCGCCGTGTTCCGGCAGCTCCTGCGCGCGCTGGGCGAACGGGCGCCCATCGTCGCCTACGTCGACGACCTGCAGTGGGCCGACGCCGACTCCCGGGCGCTGCTCTCGGAGGTGCTGCGCCCGCCCGAGGCGCCGCGCCTCCTCCTGGTCGGCACGCTGCGCACGACGGGCGGCGACGACGGGGGCGGGCGCCTGCTGGCCGGCGACGTCACCGAGGAGCAGCTGGCCCTGACGAACCTCGATGGCGATTCGGCGCGCGAGCTGGCCCGCGAGCTGCTCCTGCCGGGCGGGGGCGACGATGCCGATCGGGGCGCCCAGCTCCTGGCGCGCGAATCGGCCGGGCACCCGCTGTTTCTCTACGAGCTGGCGCGCACCGCGCACCTCCGGCGCGGCAACGGCGCGCACCTCACGCTCGACAGCGTGCTGCGCGCCCAGATGGAGTCGTTCCCCGACCCGACGGTGCGGGTGCTGCGCAC
This sequence comes from Polyangia bacterium, assembly GCA_035607055.1. GTDB lineage: Bacteria > Myxococcota_A > Polyangia > Fen-1088 > Fen-1088 > JADGRB01. Next base: position 44,256 of record DATNDC010000232.1, on the reverse strand, counting down.
GCTGGCGATCTCCGGCGCGCCCACGCCGGTCCGCATGCTGCGCCGCCTGGGCGATCTCGACGGGCCGACCGCGGTGCGCATGCTCGACGAGCTGCGCGCCGCGCGCCTGGTCTACACGGCGACCGAGCGCGGCGACGAGCTGCTCGACTTCACGCACGACCGGATCCGCCAGGTGGCGCGCCAGTCGACCTCCAGCGCCGCCGCCCGCGAGCTGCACGAGAAGCTCGCCGAGGCGTTCGAGGACGCCAGCAACCCGCTGCGCGCCGGCAGCCACTGGCGCGAGGCAGGCCACCCCGACCGGGCGGCCGTCCACTTCGCGACGGCGGCGCGCCGGGCGGCGGAGGCGCTGGCCTTCGATCGGGCCATCGTCTGCTTCACCGACGCGCTGGCGCTCGGGAACTGGTCCGAGGAGCAGCGGCGCGAGATGCAGGTGGGGCTCGGCGACGCGCTGGCCAACGTGGGGCGCGGCGCCGAGGCTGCCCCCAACTACCTGGCCGCCGCGCGCACCGCCGGCCCGGCCCAGGCGCTGGATCTGCGGCGGCGCGGCACCGAGGAGCTGATTCGCAGCGGCCACCTCGACGAGGGGCGCGCCGTCGCCGATGAGGCGCTGGCCGCCGCCGGGCTGGCGTTCGCCCGCTCGCCGGTCCGCGCGCTCATCGCCCAGCGCGCCGCGCTCGCGCTGCGTGGGCGCCGGTTCAAGCGCCGAAACGCCGAGGAGATCGCGCCCCGCGAGCTGGCCCGCACCGATCTCTGCTGGTCGATCTCCTCCGGGCTCGGCCTCATGGATCCGGTGCAGGGGGCACACTTCCAGGTGCGCAGCCTGCGGCTCGCGCTGGCGCTCGGCGAGCCCTACCGCGTCGCGCGCGGGATCGCCGGCGAGGCGGCCTACGCGGCGGCGCAAGGGAACGGCCAGCGCGCGCAGAAGCTGCTCGCCGAGGCCGCCGCCATCGCCGCCGACCTCCAGCACCCGCACGCCACCGGCATCGTCTCGCTGATGAGCGGCCTCAGCGCGCACCTGGGCGGCCGGTTCGCCGATGCGGTCGCTCACCTGGCGACCGCCGAGCGGATCTTCCGCGACCGCTGCGTGGGCACAGCTTGGGAGCTGAACGCCGTTCGGCACTTTACCCTCGAGTGCTTCTACTACCTGGGCGCGCTCGATCGCTTCCGCGCCGAGGCCGCCGACGGGCTCAAGGAGGCGAACGATCGCGGCTCGGTCTACGCCGCCACCACGCTGCGGATCGGCCTCTCCAACGCCGTCTGGCTGCTGGGTGACGATCCGGCGCGCGCGCGGCGCGAGGCGCGCGAGGCGATGGCCGCCTGGTCGGCGCGCGGCTACCACATCCAGCACTGGTACGATCTCATCGCCGAGACGCAGATCGATCTCTACGAAGGCGACGGCGAGGGCGCACACCGGCGTCTCGTCGAGGGGTGGCCGCCCTTGCGTCGCTCGTTGCTCCTGCAGATGCAGCACACACGCACCGTCGCCGTCCACCTGCGGGGACGCGCCGCCCTGGCGGGGAGCCTCGCCGCCCAGGGGACCGAGCGCGCCGCCCGCCTGCGCTTGGCCCGCGAATGCGCCGCGCGTCTGGCGCGCGGCGGCGGCTGGGCCAGCGCCCTCGGCGCCCTGCTCTACGCCGGCATCGAGCAGGTCGAGGGAAGGACCGGCCCGGCGGCCGACTGGCTCCGGCGCGCCATCGCGGAGACCGGCGCGCAAAGGCTCGAGCTCTTCAAGGCCGCCGCCCAGATGGCGGCCGCCGAGCTGGGCGGCGACCCGGAGATCGCCGCCGCCGGCGAGGCCTGGATGCGCGACAACGGCGCCAAGGCGCCCCGGGCCCTGGCCCGCATGCTCGTCCCGGGCGGCGTGCGGTAGGCCCGCCCGCCGATCAATACACTTGGAACTGGCCGCTCAGCGTCAGCAGGGAAATCATGTAGAGGATCCCCGAGTAATACCGGGCATTGCCGGTGGGGATGTCCAGGTTCCAGACCGCGCTCACGTAGCTCGAGCGGTCCATGTTGGTCGACACCAGCGCGGCGGTTCCGTTGGCGACCACCAGCGACGGATCGTGGCTCGGGTCTTCGACCGTCGTCCCGTCGAGGCTGAAGATCCGGCCGTAGTTCGTCCCTTGCCCGGTGAAGAACGCGAGGAGCTGGTTGGCGTTGCTGACGTTCCAGGCGTCGCCCCCCGTCCAGATCTGATCGATCGCCACGTTGATCTGCGCGCGGTACCCCTCAGGATCGAACTTCGCCCAGCCGGAGACCGGCGTACCCGTGAAACTGGCGCGCACGGGCATGAAGCCGGTGGTCGTGTTGGCGGTCGCCTGCCAGAAGGCCCGGCCGACCGTGGCCGCCTTCGACCAGGTCGGGTCGGCGTCGGCCATCGCCCAGAACGTGTAGTAGCCGGGCATCACCAGCGACGGGCGCGTCACCCCGGCCGCCGAGACGTTGGGAACGTCGAGGGGTAAGGTCGTGCCTGCGTCGAACAGGTCGGTGACGCCGTCGACGACGCCGCCGTTGTCGTCGACCTTGTGGCGCAGCGTGTGAAACAGCGCCAGCGCGTCGGCCGCGTAGTCGACCGTCCCCACGCTCGTCCAGCGGTCGTTGGCGAAGATCAGCGCGGTCACGAACTGCTCGAAGCCGTAGGGATCGAGGCAGGGGACGGGGTTGTCGTTGGGGTCGTTGCAGGAGGAGTTGAAGTAGCCGGCGTTGGGGCCGCTCTGGACCTCCATCACTTGCTTGGCGTAGGTCCAGAGCTTGTCGAACTCGGGCTCTTTGTTCATCTCCACGCAGATCATCATGCCGAGGCCGATCCCCTCGGTGCGGACGTCTCCGTGGAGCGTGTCCTCGATGTACGCCTGGTCGTCGCCCATCGTCACGTAGAAGGCCTGTGACGGCGAGCCGTGAAACAACGTATTGAAGACGTTGTTGATCTTGTTGTTGATGTCCGTGTCGGTCTCGCCCAGCAGATCCCGGAACGGGTTCGGGTACGACGCCGGGCCGGTCAGCGGGTGCAGCGTCTTGCTCTCGGTGTCGTCGTAGCCGAGCGAGTCGGTGGTCGAGCCGCAGGCGGCAAGTACCAGCGTGGCCAGGACACAAGCCAGCGCCAGCTGCCGGGACATGGCAGAAGATTACATTAGTCGGCGAGGTGGGCGCGAACCCGCGCCGCCAGCACGCTGTGCGGGTGGCGCGCCAGGAACGCCTCCGCGCGGGCGTGCGCCGCGTCGGGCCGGCCGCTCGCCTCGAGCGCGTCGATCCGCAGCACCTCGGCCTCGAGGCCCAGGCGACCGTGCGGGTAACGGCGGGCGTAGCCGTCGAGCCGCGCCAGCGCCGCGGCGGCGTCTCCGCGCGCCAGCATCCCGCGCGCGGCGTCCAGCGTCGAAAGCTCGTGCGCCAGCGTCGCCCCGCCTCGCGCCCCGGGGTGCGACACGCGCGCAGGTATCTCGTCCGCCGTGTTCGCGGCCGTCGGCATGGCAAGCGCGACCGGCGCGGCGGCGCCGGTGACCGGGGACGGTGCAGACGCAGGGCCAACCGGCGGCGCAGCCGCCGGCCAATCGACCTGCCGGGCGGCCACCACGCTCGAGGTGGCTCGGCCGTGCAGGGCCGTCTGATGCCGCTGCCAGGCGTAGTAGCTGGGGACCGCGGCCGCGGCCCCGACGATCGATACGGCCGCCAGCAGCTTGCTCCAGGTGACATTGGCCAACTTGGCCAGCATCCCCGAGGGCGCTGCTGCCTGCGCCGCGCCCGCCAGCAGCGTCGCCGAGCCCGCCATCCCCAGCGCGGCCAGCGTCTTGGCCCGCGCCGACGACGAGCCGCGATACGACGATCCCGCGTCGAGCAGCGCGCGCTCCAGCGCGCTCGACCCCTCGTCGCGCAAGCGCAACGGCTCTCTCGTATCTCGCATCGCTCTAGCCCTGACCTTCCCGGTCCACGTACCCCGCGAGCCCCTGGAGCGCGGCCACTCGCTCGCGGAACTCGGCCCGCGCCCGGCGCAACCGCGAGGCAACGGTCCCCCGCGGGATCCCCAGCACCTCGGCGATCTCCGCCGTGCTCATCTCCTCGAACTCGTGCAGGACGAACGTGGCGCGCAGGTGCTCGTCCATCTGGTCGAGGACGCTGTCGAGCAGCTCACGCATCCGTTTCTGATCCGTGAGTGCCTCGGGGGTGGCGAATCTTTCAACTTGTTCGGGCGCCTGATCGGCCGCCACCTCACGCCGGCGCGCCGCCGTCCGCCGCGCGTGCGCCGCCAGGTTGAAGGCGATGCGAAACAGGAAGCTCTTCTCGGCGCCCGGCCGGATGTCGTCGAGCCGGCGGGCCGCCACGATGAACGTCCGTTGCACCTCGTCGTCGATCTCGGCGTGCGGCGTCCCCGAATTCCGGAGGACGCGGGCCACGAAGTCGACGTGCGTGTCGACCAGCCCGCGCAGGCGCAGGTTTCGGGTCTGCTCGGCGCGCACGCCGGCCTCGCGCGGGGTCGCGGGAGGGGGAACGTGCACGACCGGAACCGCGCGATCGAGATCGCGCGTATCGAACACGGCCGCGGTGGTCATCGTGGTTCGGACTCTCAATTCCCGCTCCGAGGGGTTCTGATCATACCGCGGGCTGTGCGGAAATTACAGACCGCGGGAGAGACCCACCGACACTGCCGGGCAGACCGACGCCGTGGCGCCAACTACTTGATTTGGAACGGTCGTGGTCGTAATGAAGCGGCGCGTGATGAACGGAAAGTCGACCCCCGCCTCGATATCGAGGGAGAGCCCCCAGCCGAGGACCGCCGACGCCCGAAGCAACGCCCCGGCGCTCCCCCACCAGCGATCGGCGGTGAGCGGATTGCTGACCGAGCGGTCGGTGACCGAGAGCATGCCGGCCGTCACTCGACCGCAGGGCTCGACCTGGAGGTGGTCCCCGAGCCCCCACCCCGGGCAGAGCGTGGCCGCCAGCGCGGCCCAACGCACTCCGAGATCGTCTCCCGACGCGAAGAAGTTGCCCCGCAGATAGATGAACGCCACCGACGCCGAGGGCGTCAGGCCGCCGGCGGTCGCCGTCGCATACCGGCCCGAGACCGACGCGCCGAGCGCCATCGAGGACGAGAGCAGGCGAGCCGCCACGACCGAGGCGCCGACGCGCGGACCGGTGGGCGGCCGCGGGACGGTCCGGGGCGGCGCGACCACCGTCGCCTCCGGCTCCGGTGGCACGGCGACGGGGGGCGGCGGAGATGGCGGCGGCTGCTCCGGCGGTCGCCGGGGCGCTTCCGGTGTGGGAGCGGGCGGCGCGGCAGGCGCGGGCGGCGCGGCACCGGGAGCCGGCGACTCCGGCGATCCGAAGGGTCCTGGCGGCGACGCGGCCGCCGGTGACCGTACCGGAGCGGGGTTCGGGGCCGTTCTTTCCGGCGGCGCGGGCGGGCGCAGATCGGCCGTCGGATCGATCGCCAGCGCCGCCGTCAGCGCCAGGACCTGGACGACCTCGGCGCAGGAGGTGCCCTCGACCCGCCGGGTCTCCGACTCGCCCCCGGCGACGGTGACGCGCAGCTCGCCGTGCACCCGCCCGTTGACGCGGGTCAGGTGGACGGCGAGGCGTACCGCGTTCTCGCCCGGACGGGCGTGGTGAACGTGGCTGGTCCGCGCCAGCACGCCGGCGACGAAGGCCTCGGCGTCGGCGCAGCCGGCCGGCGCTTCGAACTCGACGCGGACCGGCACCGACACGGACGGGCTCGCCTGCGCGAGCGCCATGAGCGCCAGGAACGCCATGCCGGGGAGGGGCACCCGATCACGGTGACACGAACCCTTCCTCACGCGCCAGGGGCACGACGCGCCGGGGCTGCGCCGGAGGCGTGTCAGGGGCGTACCGGCGCGCACCGGACGAGCCGCCCGACTGAGCCGTCTTCCGGCCGGGGGTCAACTCAGTCCCAGTGAGCCCGAAGCGAGCGGTGCCCGTCTCGCCGCGCGTCTGGCGGCCTTCGCCGCCGCCGCCCTGACGGCCGGCGCCTGCCAATCCCACGCCAGCGGCATCGCCACCGGTGCCCCGGCGCCGCCCAAGCCGCCGTTCCGGATCGCGATGATCGCCAAGAGCGCGAGCAATCCGTCGTTTCTCGCCTCGCGTCTCGGCGCCGAGAACCGCGCGCGGGCGCTGTCGGCCGAGCTGGGGCGGCCCATCGAGATCGAGTGGCTGACGCCGCCGCGTGAAGACGCCGCCGCGCAGGTGGAGCGCATCCAGCAAGCCGTCAGCGACAAAGTCGACGCCGTGCTGCTCTCCGCCTCCGACGTCAAGCGCGTCACGCCCGCCATCGACGACGCCGTCGCGCATGGCGTGCCGGTCATGACCTTCGACAGCGACGCGCCCGACTCGCGTCGGTTCGCGGAGTGTGGCGTCGACGACTTCAAGGCCGGCCAGGCGGTCATGCGCGAGCTGGCGCAGCTCATCCCGCGCCACGGAAAAGTCGCGGTGCTGGCCGGAAACCGCAACGCCCCCAACCTCCGCCGGCGCGTCGAGGGCGTGATGAGCGAGGCGGCCCACCACCCCGGGCTCACCGTCCTCGGCCCCTACTTCCACGTGGAGACCCCCCAGGAAGCGACGGCCGCCGTCATGAGCGCCGAGGCCGAGCATCCCGACATCGCCGGCTGGGCCATGGTCGGCGGCTGGCCCCTCTACACGCAGACGCTGCTGCACGAGATCGAGTCGGGAACGCCCAAGCTGATGGTGCCGACGATCGTCTCCATCAACGCCATCCCGCCCCAGCTGCTCTACGTCGAGAAGGGCCTGGCGCCGGTGCTGCTGGCGCAGCCGACCTACCTTTGGGGCGAGGTCGGCGTCGACACGATCGTCGACAAGCTGCTGCGGGGCAAGGCCGTGCCCTCGCGGATCCCCCTCGAGCTCGTGCGGGTGACCCGAGAGAGCCTCGGGTCCTGGGTGCGCCAGCTCCGCGCCTGGGGTTTCGTCGACGCGCCCGACGAGTACCTCGCGCCGCCTTCACCAAGCCGCCCGTAAGCGGGAGATCCCCGCTCCGTGCGGAATCGAGCGCCGCCCGCTCGCCCGCCCGATCCTCCGCACGGGACTTTTTCCGGCGCGTGGGCTGCCATTTCAAAACGTGAGCGCAGCCCACGCGCCGGAAAAAGTTCGCGCGCGGAGGCGGGCGAGAGACCGGGCGGGCGACCTCGATTCCGCGCGCGGCTCGGGTTCAATTACGACGAAGCGAAGCCAAGCGAGCAGGGCCGAGCGAAGCGAGGCCCCTAAGCGCCCCGGGACGTTACTTGGTGCCCGCGTCGACGCCGTTGATGAAGTTGCAGCAGTAAAGCATGGCGGGATAACCCTCCATGCTGGTCCCGGGCGTCCCGGAATTGGGGCAGACGATCGGCGGGTAGTCGTCCGCCGGCGTGTCGTCGCCGTAGCAGGCGAAGCCGAACTGCGTGAGCGGGTTGCAGTTCGAGACCTGGACGTCCTCGGTGCAGGTCCCCCCGGGCGGGATCTGCGCCGGCGGATAGCAACAGAAGTCGTTGAGCTTTCCCACCGGCGCCAGCTGCGGCATCGAGCAGAGCAGGAAATACTGGTCGGCTCGGCTCTTGTTGGACATCAGGTCCTGGCCCTTGGGGAGGAGGTTCAGCGGGCAAACCCAGCCGACCAGCCCGGCCACGCAGCCCGCGAGGCCGTCTTGCTCGCGGCACGACGTGGCCGACATCGGCGCCGGGGTCCCGGTGCAGCAGTAGTCGACGAGCTCGTTGCCGCGCACCCCTTGACCGCACTGGATCTTCGGGTTGTAGCTCTCGGGCCGGTTCACGTTCTGGCACTCGTAGCCGTACGTCGTGGGATCGCAGTCGGCGGTGGGGTTGTAGGCGCAGGTCGTGTCGGGCGGCGTGCAGCAATAGGTCTGCGGGCTGACCGGGGCCCCGCCGTCGCCGGGCGGAATCTGGTTGGCGCAGATCGTCCCCTGCGGGACGCCGCCGGCGTAGTTGGCCGCCAAATCGGGCCGCGCGCTCCCGGTGCAGGTGTAGCCCGTGAGGCCGAGCGTCGGCGGCGCGCCACCGTCGGCGCTGGTGCTGTTGCAACTGGCGGTGATCGCGTCGTCGAGCTGACAGCTCCCGTTCGGTGTCTCGGTGTTCGTCGTGCAGGCGCCGAGCAACAGCCACGGCACGAGGAAAGCGATCCGGCGGGCCGACATCAGCGCAACCATCCGGGCGGCGGGGTCTGCGTCGTGAGCGTGGGGAAGTTGCATTCGATGGGCGGCGCGTTGGTCGGGGACATCGAGCTCGGGGTCACGGTCACGTCCTGGCCCGAGATGTACTGGGCGTAGTTCACCGGACCGGGCCCGGTGACGATGTTGGAGAACTCGGCCTCCACCGCCTGCGGACCGATGTTGTCGACGATGGTGTTGTCGAGCGTGATGGGACCAGCGGGGTAGAGGGGGGAGAAGCCGTTCAGCGTGACCACCGGCTGCGTCTGGCCCAGGCAGGTGACGTCGTGGATGTTCTGGAAGGTGATGGTCTGGAAGTTGGGGATCAGCGACCCGGAGAAGAGCGGGTTGTAGGCGGTGTCGATCAGGATCGCGTTGGTCACGTCGCGCATGCAGACGTTCTTGAAGAGGACATTGTTGACGATGCCGCCGCGACTCGAGTCGGACTTGACGCGGATGCCGTTGAAGTCGCCGGGGCTCGCCCCCTGCCCCACCGGGCGCGAATCGGCGTCGATGGTGAGGTCGCAGACGTTGAGGCCGTTGACGTTGCCGTAGGTCTCGCTGCCGATGGACATCCCGTGGCCGGTGCCGAAGTGGTTGTGGGCCACGTAGACGTTGTTGATGCCGTGGCCTCCCTTGATGGCGATGTGGTCGTCGCCGGTGCTGATGGTGTTATAGGCGAGCACGCCGCAGGCGGCGAAGTTGGTCTCGCCCGGATCGATGCCGTCGGTGTTGCGCGACAGATGCGGCGACAGCGGGTAGCCCATGGTGTTGAACCAACGCGACGGCGTCAGGATGGTCACGCCCCAGACGATGAACCCGGCGCCCGGCGTCGTGCAGGGGGCGTTGATGCCGAACGGCGCCGGTGTGGAGGTGATCTTGACGTGGAACTTGGGCGAGTTGTGCAGCGTGATGCCGTGCATGATGAACCCGGTGACCTGGGAGCCCAGGTTGATGAGCGTCGGGTTGCCGATGCTGCCGTCGATCATCGCCAGCGCCGACGAGAGCTGCCACCACGAATAGTCGTGCCCGATGAGCGGCTCGCCCCCCTGCCCGTCGATGATCCCGCCGCCGTAGATCTGCGGGTTGGCGCCGGCGTTGACGGAGATGAAGTTCTTGCAGGCGGACGAATCGTTCACGCCCGACTCGCCACAGTCGGTGGCCACCCCCTGCAGCGAATTGGAGTACTGGTTGGGGTCGCGCGAGGCGTACAGCGTCACGCCGGTGTCGATCCACAGCGTCTGCGCCGCTATCGTGATCGGCCCCGAGACGAAGGCGTTGTTGTCACCGTTCGTGACCAGCTTGACCACCGCGCAGTGGCCGAGCGCGGTATTGATGGTGCCGGTGTCGAGGGTTGACGCGCCGCTGGCGTCCGTCTCGTCGGGGACCCACCCGTTGTTCGTCTCCTCGGTGTGGTGGGTCGCCGGCAGGATGCAGGTGGGATCGGTCGGATCGGGCGGCGGCGGCGGCTCCGGCGGCAGGTACAAGGCGTCGAGGTCGTCACAGGCGTGAGGGTCGCCCGCGTGCACCCAACCGTCGGTGTTGTTCCCCGTGTTGTCGGTCGACCCACAGGTGTAGACGGTGGGCGCGATGTCGCCGCCGGTGTCGCAGCCGAGCGACGAAGCACCGAGGAGCAACGCCGCGCCGAGGACTCCGGTCAGGCCGGCCAGCAGCGTTCGGGGCTGTAAGCGGATCGCCTTCAACGTCGGTCTCCCACTGATGTTGGTCCGCGCGCACCGGATGGCGCCGGTGCGCGCGGTGTCTTTCGTCTATCGTGCCGCGAGAGTCCCTGTCACAAGCAGCCCATGCCGTTCGGGCAGGGCCAAGCGGTGCTGCTGGCGCAGCTCCAGGTCGGGCTGGTGGCGCCCGCCTGGCAAACGCAGTAGCCGGTCTTGGCCGCGCCGGTCGAGTCCATGTAGCCCGCCGACAGACCGCAGACGATGCAGTCGGCGATGCTGCAGGCCGAGCCCGCCATGATGGCCGTGGCCGGACACATCGCGTTCTGATCGGCGACGGTCGCGGGAACCTTGTAGCAGGAGAAGTCCTTGCTCGGGTCGAAGCTGCAGCCGGTCATCTCGGCGTAGGTGCCGCCGCCCGCCGGGCAGGTCTCCGACTTCACGCCCTGCTTCTCGGGGCCGCAGGTCTTGTAGCAGAGCGCCGTCGGCGTCCCTGCGGTCGCGTCGGCCGCGGTGCACGTAACCCCCTTGGCGATGGCCACGCCTGCCATCGTATTGCCGCAAGCCGGCTGCCCGAAGCCGGCGGTGCCCGTCCCGCCCGTGCCGCCCGTCGAGCTGGCCGTCCCGCCCGTCCCCGTCGTCCCGCCTGTCGAGCTGGCCGTTCCGCCGGTGCCGGTCGTCCCGCCCGCCCCCGTCGTGCCGCCGGTCCCCTCGGGGGCCGAGCCGCCGGTGCCGGTCGTGCCGGTGTTGCTGCTGCCACACCCTTGGAAAACGAAAACCTGGGCCAAGAGCGCGATCGTCCCGCAGAACGGCGCCATTCGCTTCATCGTCGTCATCGATCCCCTCGCTGGTTGATGCATTTGAAATCCGAAGCTTCGAAGACCTGGGTGTCCGCACCTTTGGCGGAAGGCTCACGAGCCGTTTGTCCGACATCCGGCAACCCATGACGGCGACTCCCCGTGGCGCGACCATCTCTGCCATCCTCCCTCCCCATGCTCTCTTCCGGGCCTAACCCAGGCTCCGGCCTGACGGGGGACGCCAGCGTCCCTGCGCCGGCCGGTGAAACGGCGAGCACGGTGGGGCGCTACCGCTGGCTGATCTGCTCGCTGCTTTTCTTCGCCACGACGGTCAACTATATGGACCGGCAGATCCTCTCGCTGCTCAAGCCGATCCTCGACAGCCAGCTCAAGTGGACGAACACCGAGTTCGGGTGGGTCAACGGCGCGTTCCAGCTGGCCTACGCGGGCGGAACGCTGGTGTTCGGCGCGGCGATCGACAAGGTCGGCACCAAGATCGGCTATGCCGTCTCGATCGCCGCCTGGAGCGTGGCCGCGATGTCCCACGCCCTCGTGGGGAGCGTGAGCGGCTTCATCACGGCCCGCGTCGCGCTCGGGCTCGGCGAGGGGGGAAACTTCCCCTCGGCCATCAAGGCGGTCGCCCTCTGGTTCCCGCCGCGCGAGCGCGCCTATGCGACCGCGCTCTTCAACAGCGGCAGCAACGTGGGCGCCATCATCGCGCCCGCCGTCGTCCCCTGGCTGGCCTTTTCATTCGGGTGGCGGTCGGCCTTCGTGGCCGCCGGGATCGCCGGACTGGTCTGGCTGGCGTTCTGGATCCCCTGGTACGAGATCCCCGAGCGGAGCGCCAAGCTGCGACCCGACGAGCTGGCGTACATCCGGAGTCAGGACGGCGCGGCGGCGGCCAACGAGGCCCCGTTCCCCTGGAGGGACATCCTGCGCCACCGGCAGGCCTGGGCGTTCATCGTCGCCAAGTTCCTCACCGACCCGGTCTGGTGGTTCTTCCTCATATGGCTCCCCGACTACTTCAAACAGACGCGCGGGCTCTCCATCAAGAGCAGCTGGGTCCTCCTGGTCACGATCTATTCGATCGTCACCGTCCTCAGCATCTTCGGCGGCTGGCTGTCGGGCTTCCTCGCCAGCCGGGGCCTCAGCGTGACGCGCGCGCGGAAGATCGCCCTCTTCACCTTCGCCTGCACCGTGCTCCCCATCTTCGCCGTCACGCACGTCGGCAACTGGGCGGCGGTGGTCCTGATCGGGATCGCCGGGGCCTCGCACCAGGCCTGGTCGGCGAATCTGTTCACCAGTGTGTCGGACATGTTCCCCAAGCGCGCGGTCGCCTCGGTCGTGGGGATCGGCACCATGGCCGGGTCGGCGTGCGGCTTCGGGTTCCCGATCCTGACCGGACACGTGCTCGATCGCTTCGCCGCCGCCGGCAACGTCACCGCCGGCTACGCGCTGCTCTTCACCGCCTGCGGCTGCGCGTACTTGGTCGCCTTCGGCGTCCACCACCTCCTGGCTCCCTCCTTCCAGCCCATCCAGACAACCGCACGAGGTCTCACTACATGATCGATCGCCAGACCGAATCCCGACAGGCGCGGAAACCCGTCGCGCTCGTGGCCATCGGGCTCGCCCTCGCCTTCGCGGCGAGCGCGCGACCCGCCCGCGCGCAGGAGCCGGCCCCGCCGGCGCCGCCCGCGGAGTCTCCCGCGCCGACCCCGCCCGCGGAGTCTCCCGCGCCGGTGCCGCCCACGGCCGACGTGCCGCCGCCGGTCATGCCGACGGTCCCGGCGCCCGCCATCCCGGCGCCGGGCGCCAACCCAGCAACCGGATCCTGGTTCGATCGTCCGCCGCTGACGCTCTCCATCGGCGAAGGGAAACAGAAGTGGTCGGTCACCTTCTACGGCTTCGTCGAGGCCGACTACATCTTCGACACCACGCGCAGCTACAACGACTACATCGGCCCGGCGCTGGTGCAACACTCGTACGTCTACGAAGGGACGGCCGGCCGCACGCAGTTCTCCATGCGGAACACGCGCCTCGGCTTCGCCTTCCAGGCGCCGCAGATTGGCAGCCTCAGGCCGTCGGCGCTGCTCGAAGGCGACTTCTTCGGCAACCAGACCGCCCCGCCCACCGGCTCGGAGAACGCCTACTACGACAGCCCGCTGTTCCGGATCCGCCACGCCTACCTGAAGCTCGAAGGCGGCCTGGTCGACGTCCTGGCCGGGCAGACCTACGACGTGTTCGGCTGGCAGAACTACTTCTTCCCCTGCTCGGTCGAGTTCCTGGGCCTCCCCAACATGCTGTTCTCGCGCAACGCGCAGCTGCGCCTGTCGCGCACGTTCGGCGGCGACGGCCCCGTCAGCGTCGACATCGCCGTCTCGGCCGAGCGCCCCGTGCAGCGCGACTCGGAGATCCCCGACCTCGAGGGCGGTCTGCGCATCAGCTTCAACGGCTGGAAGGGGATCACCACCCCCGGGAACGTGCGGACCGTCGCCGCGCCGCTGTCGATCGGCGTCTCGGGGATCGTGCGCCAGTTCAAGGTCGACGCCTTCGCGCCGCCCCCCACGCAGCGTTCGAACAGCATCCAGGGCTGGGGCCTGTCGGTCGACGGATTGGTGCCGGTCATCCCCGCCAGCGACGGCAACGATCGCCGGAACCGGCTCACGCTGACCGGCTCGTTCGTCATCGGCGACGGCATCGCCGACCTCTTGACCACCGGCGGTGGCGCGAAGTTCCCCACCTTGCCGAACCCGGCGCAGGCCTCGCCCCCGCCCGCGTACGCCTCCGACATCGACAACGGCCTCGTGACGTTCGACGTCCAGACGGCGATCCTCCACACCATCAACTGGTGGGCTTACAAGGCGGGCCTGCAGTACTACCTGCCGGTGTTCGACGGCCGGCTGCTCTTCGCGGCCAACTTCACCTACGCGCACTCGCCCAACATGAGGCAGCTCTTCCCGCAGGGTGGCGCGCAGATCGAGCTGCTCGGCACGGTGGCCGACACCTCGCTCTACGCCGACGGCAACCTCTTCTTCGACGTCACGCCGTCCATCCGCATCGGCGTCTCCGGCCAGTACACGGAGGTCAAGTACCTCGCCAACCCGCAGCTACCGCCCGAGCTTGGCGGCCCCGACAACCCGCACAACATCCGCGGCATGGGCCAAGCCGTCTACGTGTTTTGAGCGCGGGCGGGGCTGCGCCCCTCCCGCGGGCCCACCCCGGACGCGACGAGAGCCGGGCCCGGATCTGGCTCGGCAAGTAAGTCTCCGGCGGGCAAAGCCCGCCTTCGATCCACTGGACCGGACGAACGCCGGGCTTGTGCGGGATCGAGCGGCGTCGCATGCTCGACGGAGATGATCGGGCTTGCGATCAGACCGGCGGCGGAGTGCCGCTTCGATGAGGTGAGCCTGGGCGAGGTGATGTTGCGCCTCGACCCGGGCGAGGGGCGCCTGCACACGACGCGCGCCTTTCAAGTTTGGGAGGGGGGTGGCGAGTACAACGTCGCCCGGGGGCTGCGCCGCTGCTTCGGCCTGCGGACGGCGATCGCGACGGCGCTGGCCGACAACCCCGTGGGGCGCCTGGTCGAGGACCTGATGTTGCAAGGAGGGGTCGACCTCTCGGTCCTCCGCTGGGTCCCGTACGACGGCGTCGGGCGCGCGGTGCGCAACGGGCTCAACTTCACGGAGCGGGGCTTCGGCCCGCGCGGCGGTCTCGGCTGCTCGGATCGCGGCGCGACCGCCGTCTCCCAGATGCGGCCCGGTGACGTCGACTGGCGCGCGCTGTTCGGGGCCGGCGCGCGCTGGTTCCACACCGGCGGCATCTTCTGCGGCCTCTCGGAGACGACCCCCGCCGTGGCGCGCGCCGCGATGGAGGAGGCGCGCCGGCACGGCACCTCGATCTCCTATGATCTCAACTACCGCGATTCGCTCTGGCGCGCGGTGGGCGGCCAGGCGCGGGCCCGCGAGGTGAACCGATCGCTCATGCCGCTCGTCGACGTGCTGTTCGGCAACGAGGAGGACTTCGCCGCCGCGCTCGGCTTCGATCCGCCCGGCGTCGACCCCCACTATCAGGAGCTCTCGACCGCCGGTTTCCGGACGATGATCGGCGAGGTGATGCGCGCTTACCCCAACCTGAAGGCGGTGGCCACCACGCTGCGCACCTCGCGCTCGGCCAGCGTCAACGGTTGGGGCGCCATCGCCTTCGCCGAGGGCCGGTTCTGCGAGGTCGCCGCGCGGGACGTCGAGATCCTCGACCGCGTGGGGGGCGGCGACTCGTTCGCCTCCGGGTTCATCTACGGCCTCTTGGCCGGGAAGGATCCCGAGTGGGCGCTCCGCTGCGGCGTCGCGCACGGCGCGCTCGCCATGTCGACGCCCGGCGACACCACCATGGCCACCCTGGCCGAGGTGTTGCGCGCGATGGAGGCGCCCGGCGCCCGGATCGACCGATGACCACCGCCGAGCACGCTTCGCGAAAAGAAATCGTCCGCCGCGTCGAGACCGAGGCGATCGTCCCGGTGATCCGCGCCGCCACGCCCGACCTGGCGCTGCGGGCCGCGCGCGCGGTCCTGGCCGGCGGAATCTCCGTCTTCGAGATCACCATGACGGTCCCCGACGCCACCGAGGTGATCCGGGCGCTCGCGCGCGAGCTGGGCGACCAGGCGCTCATCGGGGCCGGAACGGTGCTGAGCGCCGCGGCGGCCCACCAATGCGTCGACGCCGGCGCCGCCTTCATCGTCAGCCCGGGCCTCGACGCCGACACCGTGGTGGAGGCGCACGCGCGCGGTGTCCCGGCGATGCCGGGCGCGCTCACGCCCACCGAGGTGATCGCCGCCTGGAACCTGGGCGCCGACCTGGTGAAGGTCTTTCCCGTCTCGGCCGTCGGCGGGGCGCCGTACCTGCGGGCGCTGCGCGGGCCGCTGCCGGCGGTGAAGCTGCTGCCGACCGGCGGCATCACCGCCGCCAACGTGGGCGAGTACCTGGCGGCCGGCGCCGCCGCGGTCGGCGTCGGCTCCGAGCTGGTCGACGCCAAGGCGCTCGCCGAGGGGCGCGATACGGTCGTGACCGACCGCGCCCGCGCGCTGCGCGCCGCCGTGCAGGCCGCGCGCGGCGGTTAAGCCCCCTCCTCGGCTAGGGCGTCGTCACCGTCACGTCGTCGAACTCGGCCACGCCGTTGTCGACCGCCAGCCCGACCCCGCCGTGGGTCACCGACGAATCGGTGATCGCCGACGAGCCGGACTTGGGGAGGACCGGCACACCGTTGATCGAGGCGGTGATGGTGCTGCCCACCACCTCCAGCTGAACTGTGTACCAGGTGCCGGTGACGACGCCGTAACTGGCCGAGCTGCCGATCGACCCGCTGCTGCCGGCGATGTCGCCGCGGACGGCCACGTTGCCGTCGCTGCGGAGCGTGACGCAATACCAGTCGTCCGCGTCCGCGACGCGCGCACAGACCGCGGCGTAGTACGACGAGCTCGAGCCGGCGAAAGAGATGATCTTCACCCTGGCCGTCACGATGACGTCGGTCCAGCTCACGTCCCCGTTGGCCGCCAGGCAGACCTTGCTCATGGGGCAATTGATCTCGTAGACGGTGCTCCCATCGCTGGCGGTCATCTCCGTCCCCAGACCGTTCGTGAACCACTTCGCGATCCCGTCCTCGAAGCCGTCCGAAAACAGGGTGCTCCCGGCGCCGCCCGTCCCGCCGCTGCCGGTCGCGCTTGACGATCCACCCTGGCCGGTCGTCCCCCCGGTCGCCACCACCGAACCACCGGTCCCGGTCGTTCCACCTTTGGCGCCCCCCGTCCCGGTCGCACCCCCGGTCGCGATGATAGTTCCTCCGGTCCCGGGGCTCCCCCCCTTGGCGCCCCCGGTGCCCGTCCCGCCGCTGCTCATGCCCGTCCCGCCGCTGCCGATCGCGCCGCCGGTCCCCGAGCCCCCTTGCCCGCTGCCGCCGTCGAGGTCGCGGTCGTAGCCGTCAGGGGTGATGCAGCCGGCGGCGGCCAACACAGCACCCGTACAAATCGCCAGGGCGAACACCGTGGGGCAGGCTCGACGCGACGCAGATGTCATGCAGATCACCTTAGTGACGAGTGGCCGGCCGGGTCCCCCACGGCTCACGCGCACCAAAAACCGCGGGTTTCGGGCCCGCCCGCGCTTTCGACGCTGAGCTGCGCCGCCCGGGTGCGGACACTCAAAGGGTCAAAGGATTCGCCGCCCGGATGGCCCGTCGGGGCGGCTCAAGCCCGGCTCGCAAGCGCGAGCCAAGAGATCTGCGGGGCCGCGCCGGTTGCCTGGGGGTGCTGGCGCGGCCCCGTGGGAGGTCGTCATGAGGAAGATCTGTGCGCTCGTTCCAGTGTTGGCGGTTCTCCCCGCGATGTGGGGTTGCGCCGGAACGAAGCCCGTCCAGAGCGCGGCCGGCGAAGGTGGCAGCGGCGCCGTCCAAGGGACCGGCACGGGCGGCGTCCCCGGCGCCGGCGGCAGCCCGGTGACCGCCACCGGCGGCAGCTTCTCGGGCACCGGCGGCGGCGGCGGCGACGTCGGCCCCGCGACCGACGCCGGAGACCCGAACTGCGGCCTGTTTCAGTTCCAGCCGACCCCCAAGGCGGCCGACATCATGATGGTGCTCGATCGCTCGGGCTCGATGAAGGACATCCCCGACGGCTCGACCGGAACGCTGAGCAAGTGGGAGATCGTGGCCCCCGCGCTCGAGCAGGCGGTGACCGCCACCACGAGCTCGATCGCCTGGGGCTTGAAGACGTTCCCGGAGGCCTCCACCGACGGGACGAGCGACTGCTCGGTCGCCGTCACCGGCCTCATCGACGTGCCGGTGGCGGCGATGGACGGCGCCACGATGAACAGCACGATCATGTCGACCACGCCGAACGGCAATGGAACGCCGACGCCCGACGCGGTCACGGCCGCCGCCAACTACCTGAAGACGCTGACCGACACCAACCCCAAGTACCTGCTCCTGGCCACCGACGGTGAGCCCGACTGTGTCGGCACCACCAAGAGCTCCAGCAGCGCCGACACGGCCACCGTGACCGCGGTCGGCAACGCCCTCAAGGCCGGCTTTCCGACCTTCGTGGTCGGCATCTCCACCGACAAGGGCAGCGCCAACACCGAGCTGGAGATGCTGGCGCAAGCTGGAGGCGAGCCGATCGCCAACACCAATCCTCTGGCCCACCACTACTACGTGGCCAACGACGCCAACAGCCTCTCGACGGCGCTGCAGGCCATCACCGGTCAGATCTCGACCTGTCTGTTTCCGCTCGCCTCCCAGCCGCCGGTCAGGAACGACGGCACCAAGGTCGGCGTCTACGTCGGCGCCGGCATGACCCGCATCCCGTACGACGCGAAGGCCGGAAACGGTTGGGCCTACACCGACGTCAACGATACGGCGATCGAGGTCTACGGGCAGTGGTGCGACATGATCCAGGCGGCGGGCGCCGGCGCGGTCCAGATCATCTTCGGCTGCCAGAGCATCCTTCCGCCGGGCTGACTAACGCCCGGGCGCCGGGGCGGCGGGCGCGGGCGCGCCGGCGTGCGGCCACAGGAAGTGATGCCCGGCGGTGCAGACGTGGGGGGTGCGGCCGTCGGGGCCCGGGACGCCCACCGCGATCCCCGCCTTGCGACAGACCGCCTCCGATCCCGCGTCGCGGTGATCGCACCAGGGCTCTTCTCCGGCCGCGTCGTCCAGTGCCGTCGTTCGTATGGCCATCGTCTTCGCTCCTTTCGAGGAGCGATCATATGGCCTAAATCTCGAACTTGAAGTAGTCGCGCGCGTTCCGGAAGCAGACGTCCTCGACCAGCGCCGCGAGCAGCGGGCGGTCGTTGGGGAGCAGGCCCCGCTCGACGTCCTCGGCGATCATGTTGCAGAGCAGGCGCCGGAAGTACTCGTGGCGGGAGAACGACAGGAAGCTGCGCGAGTCTGTCAGCATGCCGACGAACCGCGACAGCAGGCCCAGGCTGGAGAGGGCGTCGATCTGTTTGCGCATGCCGTCGAGCTGGTCGAGGAACCACCAGGCGCTGCCGAGCTGCATCTTCCCCGGCGTCGTGCCGTCGTTGAAGCTGCCGATGACCGTGGCAAAGGCCTCGTTGTCGGCGGGGTTCAGGTTGTAGACGATGGTCTTGGTCAGCTTGCCGGCCGCGTCGAGGCGGTCGAGAAAGCGAGCCAGCGCGACCGCCTGCGGGAAGTCGGCGATGGCGTCGTAGCCCGTGTTGGGGCCGAGCGCCGCCATCCCGCGGGCGCTCGTGTCGCGCAGCGCGCCGAGGTGGAACTGCTGCGCCCAGCCGCGCCGGTGGTCGAGCACCGCGAGATCGTAGAGCAGCGCCGAACGCAGCTTCTCGATCTCCTCGGGCGACGGCGCCTGCCCGGCGCGGGCCTTGGCGAAGACCGCCGCGGCCTCGCGCTCGGTGGTGTCGGCCGCGAAGATGCGCTCGAGGCCATGGTCCGAGGCGCGGCAGCCCGCCGCGTGAAAGGCGTCGTGCCGCTTGGCGAGCGCGTCGCGCAGCTCGTCGAGCGTCCCGACGGGCGACCGCGCGGCGGCGCCCAGCGCGTCGACCCAGGCGTTCCACCCCGGCAGATCCTGCAGCGCCAGCGCCTTGTCGGGGCGCCACGTCGGGTAGAGCTTGGTGAACGCCCCGGCGCGCTTGGCGTGGCGCGCGTGCGGCGCGAGGTCGTCGACCGGATCGTCCGTGCTGCAGACGACGCGCACGTCGAACTGCCGCAAGAGGCCCTGGGTGGTGAAGCCGTCACCAGCCAGCTTGGCGTTGCAGTGGTCGAAGATCTCCCGCGCCGTCTCGGGCGAGAGCAGCTTGCCGCGCACGCCGAACGGGAAACCGAGCTCGAGGTGGGTCCAGTGGTAGAGCGGGTTGCGCAGCGTGTGCGGGACCGTCTTGGCCCAGGCCGCGAACTTCTCCCAGTCGCTGGCGTCGCCGGTGATCTGCCGCTCGGGGACACCGTCGGCGCGCATCGCCCGCCACTTGTAGTGATCGCCCTCGAGCCAGATCTCGGTGATCGATCGAAAGCGGTGGTCGTCGGCGACCAGCTCCGGTGACAGGTGGCAGTGGTAGTCGATGATCGGCTGCTGGGCGGCAACCCCGTGGTAAAGGTCGACCGCGGTCGGCGAGTCGAGCAGGAAGTCTTGGTCGAGGAAGGGCTTCACGGGCGGTCTCCGGCTCCGGCGGGGCGATCGTTACTCGGTGACGACCACGTTGTCGAACTCGACCGTGCCGTTGTTCACGATGAGGCCGATCCCGCCCGTGGAGAGCGTCGCGTCCATCACCATGCTGACGCGGGGAACGCCGTTCACCGAGACGGAGATGGCCCCGCCGCGCAGGTCGAGCGTGAAGGTGTAGACCGTCCCCGGCACCGGCGCGCCGGTGGTCGACTTGCTCTTGGTCCCCAGCGTCGTCGTGCTTCCGTTGAGCTTCACGCGGAGCTGCACGGCGCCGCTGTCGTCCATGTAGGCCTCGTAGTAATTCCCCTTGTCGGTACCGAGGGCGAAGCGGCCGAAGACGCCGAACTCGTAGCTCGATCCCGACATCAGCTTGACGTCCACCTGAAACGTATAGTCCGTCCAGGCGGAGTTGCCGCCGATGTCCATGATGAAGTCGCTGCTGTTGGCCGCCCCCTGCAGCACCTGGTTGCCATTGTCGCTCACGACGGAGAAGGTCCCCTTGGTCGTGTCCGAGTCGATGGTGTCCTGAATCCAGTCGGCCGCCTGCACGCCGACGGTGTCGCTTTCGAAGTCGTCGCTATAGAGCTTTGTGCCGGGCGGCGGAGGCGGCGCGCCGCCGGTGCCACTCGGGGCGCTGCCGCCCGAGCCGGTGCTGACCACGGTGCCCCCGGTGCCTCCGCCCGTACCGACGCTGCCGCCGTGGCCGACGGTGACGCTGCCCCCCGTGGCGCCCGGGGACCCGCCCAGAGCGGGGCCGGTCCCCCCGGTCCCCGACCCTCCCGGCGATCCGCCCTCTGCCGGAGAAGTCCCGCCGTCGGGCCGCAGGTAGCCGACCGGACTGAGGCAGCCCGCGCCCAGCATCGCCAGCGACAGAAACAGGGCTGACGGCGACGACTTCATGAAACGAGAGGTCCCGGCCATCGAGCTAGAAGCTCGCCGCCACGCCGGCGTTGAGATCGATGTTGAACGTGAACTTCGGCGCGGCGACCTCGAGGTTGCTGCCGGCGACGAGGCCGAAGTTGGCGCCGAGCTTGTAGAGGATTCCGCCCCCCACCTCGGCGAGCGCCGGACCGGCCACCACGGTGTCCTCGCACGTCTGATTGCGGGCTGCGCCGCAGTCCTTGTAGGCGCCGAAGGTGACCACGTGCCGGATCTGCCCGCCGCCGAGGCCGCCCGAGAGGAACGGGCGAAGGTCGTCGGAGCCGAAGAACCAGGACGCCTTGGCGAACAGCGCCAGCGCCAGATCCGCCGGCTGGTGGACCTGGCCCGTCGGGTCGATGAGCTCGGTCGGCCCGGTCACCACCTGGATCCGTCCCTGGGCGGAGAGCAGCAGGTTGGGCGACACCCAGTAGCCGACCTCGGGCTCGACGTGGCCGAGCGAGGTGGCGGCGAACGTGCCGGAGACCGGCAGGTTGGCGTTGGTCTCGCCGGTGCCCGTCGCGTAGCCGAGGCCGCTCCCCAGCAGCACGCTGACGAACCAGGTGTGGCCTTCGTCTTCGTTCTCTCCCTCCTCGCGAACCGTCGTGCTGTCGTCGCTGCTCTCGTCCCGGTTGGACTTGGAGGCCGCCGCATGCGCATGCTCCGGCGCCGACTCGCCGCCCAGCTGGATGACCAGCGGCCGCTCCTCGGTGCCGCGGTTGGCGACCGGCTGTCCGTCGTCGTCCTGCGCCTCGATGTAGTAGGCGACCGACGAACCGGTGGTGGCGCGATCCGGGATCTCCGCGCTGTAGGCGCCCGGACCGACGGGATCCATCTCGCGCCCGAGGAAGTCCGAGGTCCCCTGCGGCCGGTAGGCGAGCACCACCTTGTGGAACTTGAGGTTCTCGTCGACGTTCACCGTCACCTTGATCGCGTGCCCCTGCTTCACCTCGCTGACCGTGTGGTAGGTGAAGCCGCCCGACGAGGCGGCGGGCTTGGGCGCCGGGGGCGGGGACGGCGCTTCGGCGGGCGGCGGCGCCTCGGCGGTGGCAGGCGCCGCGGCGCCGGTGCCGCCGCCGTTCTTGAGCTGCGCCTTCGCCTCGTCGAACGCGTCGTTGATCTCCGGCGTCGCCAGCGCGGGCGTCATCGCGATCGCCGGCTCGATGGCCAGCGCCTCGGCGAACTGCTTCTCCCCCAGCTCGCGGTTCTTGAACCCCTCGAGGATCACCACGCCCATGTGGACGTGGGTGCGCGCCGCGATCGGGTGCTGGGCCATCCCCGAGGCCTCGCACAGCTCCAGCGCCTTCTTGAGGATCTCGCGCGCCTTCTCGAACTCGCGCTTGTCGATCGCCGCCAGCGCGTCACGGTTCAGCTGGGTGATCTTGGAGGCGGGATCGGGCGCCTGCGCCAACCGCCGCGGCGAGGCCGCCGCCATCCCGTGACAGACCGCGACCACGACCCCCACTCGGACCAAAAAACGTACGACCCACATGACGCGGGATCAGTGTTCCCGTCGGTGCCCGGCGGCTCAGGCCGGCGGAGCGTCACGAGCGCGACGCGCTAGAACTGCAGCTCGGCGCCACCGAGGCCGGCGGCGAAGGCCGGTCCCCACGTCCCCACTGGTTGCACCGTGGACGGCATCCCGCTCGCCTTGAGCGTCGGGGGGCTGATCACGGCGCCGCCGAAGAGATCGATGCGCAACGACAGCTGCGAGACCAACCGCACGCGGGCCGCGCCGCGACCGTAGACCACGGGCCTCACGGTCTGATCGGTGCCGCCGTCGAATGTGCCCTCGAGCGTGGTGCTGTGGCTTGAAGTGCCCGTCGTCCGGATGAGGGCCGCCATCGTTCCGGCGGCGATCTCGACGGAGACGCGGCGCTCGGGGTGTGGCGCCAGCAAGACGCCGCCGCCGGCCATCCAGACCGAGGTGTGGACAGCGCTCGGCGCGTCGCTGGACAGCGCCTGCGTCAGCGGCGCGTAGAGGCAGAGCTCGGCGCCGATCACGCCGGAGAGCTGCGCGCGCAGGCCGATACCGGCGACCGCGATCGTGCCGCCGCCGCCACCGCTGCTGACGAGCGCGCCACCCATGGCGTCGGCCGTCAGCCAGCGCTTCGGGGGCGGAGGCGGCGCGGGGGCGCGCTTGGCCACGACCGGGGGCGAGACCACCGGCGCCGCGGCGGGCTCGCTCACCAACCCCAGGCTGATGCGCAAGAACTCGACCGTCCGAAAGGCCAGGATCGCTTGCTGGCCGGAGTCCTGGTCGACCTCCAGCTCCTGACGGAGGCCGACCTTGCTGGAGCCCGGTTCCGCGATCCAGACGTCGGTCCGATGACCGTCGGCCACGATCACGGCGCGGGCGCCGCCGGCCAGCGCCTCCCGCACCTGGTCTTCGATCCTCGTCGCGGGCGAGACGACCGAGCGCGACACGTCGACACCGATCGTGCCCAGCTCGGCCTCGAGCCGGCCCGCCAGCGGATCGTCGGGGGTGGTCGAGAGGAGCGCCACGCGGATCGGCCCCGGCGGCGCGCCCGGCACGTCGAGCGCCGCCACGCCCGAGCGACCGAAGGCGAGCAGAGCGATGGCGACGGCGGCGCAGGCGCCGCCGCGGCCGCGGATCACGGTCCGACCGTGCGCTTAGCCAGGGCGGCGTGCGGCCCGCCGGGGAAATCATGCAGGTAAGTGGCCGCGGCCTGACGCGCCTGCGCGTCGTCGCCCGCTCTGAGCCGCGACTCGATCAGGCGACCGGCCGCTTCGCGCGCCAGCGGGCCGCGCGGGAACGAGCGGAGGTAGCCGGCGAACAGATCACCGGCCAACTTGTAGTTGTGCCGGCCCTCGAAGGCGATGAGCCCGAGCGCGAACGTGGGACGGTCGGACTCGGGGAAGCGGCGGCGCGCCGATCGGTAGGCCTCCTCGGCGCGATCGAGATCGCCCGCCAGCCGGGCGACGTCGCCCAGCAGGACCAGATCGTCGGCGCCCAGCCGCGCGCACTCGGCTCGCCACCCCTCGAGCACGGCGGCCGCCAGCGCCTCGTGGTACTGCGCGCGCGCCGCCTCGGTGCGCCAGTCGGCCGTACTGGGCGCGGGCGCGGGCGCATGCGCCGCGACCTCGACGTGGCGGGTGCGTGGGGCCGAGGCGCGCTCGGAGGCCGGCGCGATCTCCGCGGAAGGCGGCGCCAGCGTCGGCGCGGGCGGAGACGCGGCGGGCGCTTCCGCGGCCGGTTCGGCGGGAACGACCACCGGCTCGTTCTCGAGCCCGAGGTCGGCGCCTGTCGCACTGGCTCGGAGCCGCTGGCCGGTCACCACCCGAACCGGCTCCTTGAGCCCCGGGCCGCTGACCAGCACCGAACCTTCGTGCATCGACACCGTCAGCGCGCGGGTCGAGCGGTCCCACCCGGCGGCGAAGCGCGTGCCCGTCACCTGGATCCGGTAGTCGCCTGCCCGCACCTGCCAGTGGGTGTGCGCGCGATGGATGACCGAGACCTCGAGCGTCCCTTCCTCGATCGCCACCGTCGCACCCTCGCGATCGAGCGCGTCGACGTGGGCGACGGCGCGCGGCGGGAGGGTGACCGCCGAGCCGTCCGAGAAGCGGAGCGCGAGCGGGGCCGAGACCGGCGCAACCAGCGGCGTCCCGACGGACCCCTCGGCGCCCGAGACCGCGTAGGAGATCGGTTGCGGCCGCAAGACGAGCAGCGCCGCGGCGGCGCAGGCGGCGAGACCGCCGAGCGCAAAGCTCCAGCGCACCGCCCTCGACGCGCGGCCGGTGCCAAGGATCTGGCGCGCCGCCAGGCGGGCCTGGACCTGCGGCAGGATGTTCCTCCGGCGGGCGTCGCCCTCGACGACGCGGCCGACGTCGCGCAGCAACGACTCGAGCTCCCCGTTCATTCTCAGCTCCCGGTTCATGATTCCCCCCACCGCCCTCCCTGGATCATGCGGTCGTTCAGTGCCGGATGGGAGCGGGCCGCCTCCACGAAGCGCTTTTCGGCACGCGCGAGCCGTCGCTTGACCGTCGCCAGCGACACCCGGCAGGCCTCGGCCACTTCCGTGAGCTGCATCTCCGAGACGAACCGCAGCGAAAATGCCAGCCGCTCGTCCGGCGGGAAGTCGGCCAGGATCGCGTAGGTCGCCCGCACCGCTTCGTGGGTATCGCCCTGCGGCGCGGCGACCGGGACCTCGGGAACCTCCTCAGGCGCCACGAACCGGATCCAGCGCCAGCGACGGCGGCGGCGAATGCGGCCGCGGGCGGTGAAGACGGTCAGCGTGGCGATCCAGCTCCGCAAGGCCGAAGCATCCTTGAGGTTGTGGACACCCTCGAGCACCGCCACGAAAACGTCCTGGACGACATCCGGAATCTCGGCGTCGATCCCCAGGGCGCCGGCGACCAGCCGCTCGACCAAGGGCTCGTAACGTTCGACCAAGGTGGTCTGCGCCCGTGTCTCACCGCGGCGAAGCGCCGCCACCAATTCCGCGTCGTCGGCGTAGGGTCCCGCAACGACCGGAGGCGAGGGCTTCGGCGTCTCGGGCGCGACCGCAGCGGGAGGGTGCTGGCGGCCGTCCGCGCGCAGGCCGGTGGGGGACGGCACATTCAGTAGTTTACCTGGGGCTCCGGTTCTTGTCCCCGTCGGATCGACCGGGCGGCGTAACGCGCGCTGCGTCATTCGCACTCCAACGGGCTCGCGGGAGATCCGCGCCGGCCGTCCTGGTCCAACTTGCAACGACATTCGTGCCTACCGGACGGTGAGTGTCCGGGACCTCCTCGCGCGGTTCACCTACCCGCGTCGGCGGCTCTATGTACTATGGAGGGGTGGCCCGCGGCCCCACCTTCCACCACCAGGCGGTCATCTTCCTGGCGCTCGTCCTCGTGAGCTGCAAGAACGATCTCTACCCGCTTCGGTTCGTCCCCGACCCGACCTCGGATTCCGGCGTTCCGGGCGACGCATCGGTTCCAGACGTCTCGGTCCCTGTCGGCGACTGCCCATCGGGGATCATGGGGTTCGCCACCGTGAGCGACGTGGGCGGTGAATGGGACGCCGGCACGACCGGAATGCCGCAGCTCCAGCTCGACGCCGGGACCACGGGCGGCGGCCCGCTCGACGGCGGGACGACCGTCGTGGTGGACGCCACTGACAGCGACGCCCTGGCCCGGTTCTCCATGTACGCGGGCGACAAGATGCCCGGCCCCCTCACCATCGTCGTCAAGGGAATGATCAGCATCCCGCCGCCGCTCGACGGCGGCAGCGGCGACGTGCAGAAGATCCGCGTCTCGTCGAACAAGACCGTCATCGGCGCCAACGTGTTGTCGGACCCCGCCAAGAACGGATCCGGATCGGGCTTCACCGGCGGCGGGCTGACGCTGACCGACGTCTCCAACGTCGTCCTCCAGAACCTGGTCATTGCCATGCCGAACAGCGACGACTCGACGGACAACGTCGACGCCGTTCACATCGAGGGGTCGCACCAGATCTGGATCGATCACTGCGACCTGTCGTCGAACGGGCCGACCATGGACGCGGGCGCGTCGTACGACGGGCTCGTCGACATCTCCGACGGCAGCGACTTCGTGACCGTCTCCTGGACGCGCTACCACGACCACGCCGCCACCGGCCTCATCGGACGATCAGACAGCAGCGCGGCGGCCGCCCAGGACGCGGGGAAGGACCACGTCACCTTCGACCACGACTGGTTCAACAACGTCGGAAACGGGCCGCGCATCCGCTTTGGCACCGTCCACGTCCTCAACTGTTTCTTCGACCAGATCACCGACTACGGTGTCGCCTCGACGGACGGCGCGTCGGTGGTCATCGAGGCCTGCAACTTCCAGGACGTGACCGAGGTGCAGAACAACGCCGACTACGGCCCGGTGACGACGCTCCTCGACGGCGCCACGGCGGGAACCCTCCAGTTCGACCCGCAGGCCAACGTCTTCACCTCTTCCGGGCAGCCCTTCCTGACCACCGCCAACGCGACAGTCCCGCTCCCCTACAAAGACCAGTACATCCCGGACTCGCCGAAGAGCGTCCCCGCGCTGGTCCAGGCCTGCGGCGGGACCGGGAAGATCGCGGCGCCCACCGGCAACTGAAGCGCCGCCATGGCCGCGCTGCTTGCCGCGAATTTTCCTGCGGGAAAGGTGCCGGAAACAGGAGCGGCGGTACCTTGAAGTCCGAGGCGCGCTTCCGCAGCGACCGCCGACCGGCGACGAATGACCGCTGATCATTTCTTCTTCTTCTCCGCCTTGCCGGCGCCGAGGTGGCTGACGCGCCAGACGGCGTTCGATCCGTCGTCGCTCACCAGGAGCGCGCCGTCCTTGGCGACCGCCACGCCGACCGGACGCCCCCAGACGTCGCCGCCGGGAGAGACGAAGCCGGTCAGAAAGTCCTCGTACTCGCCCGTCGCGCGCGCGCGGCCGTGCATCGGCACCCGAACCACTTCATACCCGGAGCGCACCTTCCGGTTCCACGAGCCGTGCTGCGCGGCGAAGATGTCGCCCCGGTATTCCGCCGGAAACTGCCCGCCGTCGTAGAACGTCATCTGCAGCGAGGCGTCGTGCGGCTGCAGCAGCACGTCGGGGAGGGCGACCTTGGCGCGCAGCTCGGGGTGCTTGCCGGCGTGGCGCGGATCGTAGTTTCCACCGATGTAGAACCAGGGCCAGCCGTAGAAGCCGCCCGGCTCGACGTGGGTGATGTAGTCGGGGACCAGGTTGTCGCCCAGCCGATCGCGCTCGTTCACCGACGCCCACAGCTCGCCGCTCACCGGATGGACGGCGATGCCGACGGCGTTGCGGATCCCCCAGGCGAACACCCGCTCCCGATGGGAGTCGGCCTGCCCCTTTTGTAGATCGAACGCCAGGATGTCGGCGCGGTGATATTCGGCCGGGTTGTCGTCGTTGTTCGAACGTGACCCGACCGAGACGTACAGCGTCTGGCCGTCGCGCGAGAAGGCCAGATCGCGCGTCCAGTGGCCGCCGCCGCGCAGCCGCCCGCCGCCGGGGATGTCGTCGGTGACCGTCTCCGCGGGGCCGCGGGCGAGCAGATCGCCGCTCGCGTAGGGAAAGCGGACCACCGAGTCGGTGTTGCCGACGTAGATCCAGCGCGGATCGCTCCCCGCCGGATAGAGGGCGATGCCGAAGGGCTGGTGCAGTCCCGAGGCAAAGACGTGATTCTCGAGGGCGCGGCCGTCCTTGCCCACGCCGCGCAGGAGGCGGATCCGGCCCGGGTCACTCTCCGCCACCAAGACGTCGCCGTTCGGCGCCGTGCGAATGAGCCGCGGGTTCTGGAGCCCGTCGGCGTAGAGGTCGACCCGAAACCCCGGCGGCGCCGCCGGCCAGGCGCGCGCCGGGCGCGGGATCAGCCGGGGACCGTTGTCGACCGACTCGGCGGCGTCGGGCGGGGGGAGATCCGCCGGCGTGATCTCGTGCGAGGCGCCGGGGCGCTCCTGGCGGTAGTCGAAGAAGGGCGACGGCGACGGCGGCGGCGGCGACGGCGGCGCCTCTTTTCCCTTTGCCGCCGTCACGATGCCGGCGGCGGCGAGAGCTCCGGTGAGGCAGATCGCATGGACGGCGCGCGTCGATAGGGAGTAACCTCTCTCCCCCCGTCTTCGATGTCTCATCGCCCCGTCAATATGCGCCGTTTTCTTCCGCTGGCACTGGGTCTCGTGGCGGTGTGCGCCGGGGCCGCCGGGGCACGGGCCGCCGCTCCCGCGGCGGAGCCGCCCATCACCGCGACCGGCGCCGAGGGCGACTACCTGCGGACGATCCACCGCACGATCCATTTTCGTTGGGCCTACATGTTCATCGAGGAAGTGGCGGCCAAGCGCCCGCCCACCGACCCGCTCAACAACCCCTCCCTGGAAGCCGAGCTGCTGTTCACGGTCCGCTGGGACGGCAGCCCCGCCGAGGTGACGGTGACCCGCAGCTCGGGTGTCGGGGCCTTCGACGAGGCGGCCGTCGGCGCCGTCAAGGGGGACCGCCCGTTCCCGGTCCCGCCCATCGACGTCTACGGCGACGACGGCGTCGCGCACTTCCGCTGGATCTTCGCCCGCGACGCCCGCCTCTGCTCGGGGGGCGAGGTCCGGCGCGTCGAGGCGCCGCTCGCCGAGGCGCTGCCGCGGCTGTTCATCCAGGGGCGGATCAAAGAGGCGCTGCTCCGCGTGGCGCGTTACACGCGCCACGGCGACGCGAGCGCGATGTCGACCTTCGCGCGTGCCTGGTTGTCGCGGCCGCAGCCCGATCCGGCGCTCGACGCGCGCGCCGCCGCCGCGCTGGCGCAGATCGGCGACGCTCGCCAAGCCAACCGTTTGCGACCGGCGCTCGACCGCCCCGACACGGTGGCGCTGGCGGCGCCCGCGCTGGCGGCGCTCAAGGTCGACCTCTGCGCCCTGGTGCGCCCGCGCCTCTCGGCGGCCAACCCCGACGGGATCCTGGCCGCCACCCGCATCCTGACGCTCGGGGGCGCCGAGCTGCCGAGCGGTTCGCCGTGCGTGGCGGCGCTCGGCGATCTGCTGAAGGCAGATGCGCTCCCGGCGCCCGTGCGGGCCGAGGTGCTGAGGACGCTGGCGGTGGTGAGCCCGCCGAGCGCGCGCCGTCCGGCGCTGAACGCGCTCGGTGACAGCGACGCGCGCCTGCGCGCCGCCGCCGCGACGGCGTTCGCCCGGCCGGGCGGCGGGCGGCCCACGCTCTACCGCCTGCAGCCGCTGGTGAAGGATCCTTCGGTCGAGGTGCGCGCCGCGGTGGCCGCCGGGCTGGTGCGCGCCTGCGGCGACCTGGCGATCGATTACCTCATGCCGCTCATGAAGGCGCGCGAGCCGCAGCCGCTGGCGGCGATGGCGCCCGAGCTCGGCAAGCAGACCTCGGCGGGCTCACTCGATCTTTTGGCCAAGATGCAGAAGCGCAACGATCCCGGCCTGCGCACGCCGGTGCTGGCGGCGCTGGCCCAGCGCACCGACGCCGCGGGGCGCGCGCTTTATCAACCCGCCGCCGCCGCGGTCAAGAAGGACCCTTACGCCTCGCCCGAGGCGCGCCGGATCGTCTATGCCAACGCCGACGTGAACGAGCTGATTCCGTTGATGGCTGATCCCGCGCTCGGCCTGCAGGGATTCAAGGCGCTGCTGCACGCCCAGCGACACGCGCAGGCGATGGACTGGCTGGTGAAGTCGTTCGATCGGCTGCCGCCCGAGACGCTGATCGACGCCTTCGGCGCCTGGCTGGCCAATCCGCCCGCTCACGCCGCGAGCAAATAGTGATTACGTTCGGCGCGAGCCGCCATGACGGACCCGCGATTTCCGGCGCTGTACCAGATCAACACGCGCATCTCGGTCAATGAAACGGCGGCCCTGCGCGGGCGCCCCGCCACGCTCGACGATCTGCCGGATGATCTGTTCGACCGCGCGGCGGCCCGCGGTCTCGGCTGGATCTGGATGCTGGGCCTCTGGCAAACGGGCCCGGCGGGGCAACGCTGCTCGCGCGCGCCCGACATGCGCGCCGATCTGGCGGTCGACCTCCCCGACGTGCGCGAGGCCGACATCGTCGGGTCGCCGTTCGCCGTCGTCGCCTACGACGTCAACGACGACTTCGGCGGCAACGCGGCGCTGGCCCGCCTGCGCGAGCGCCTCGGTCGGCGCGGGCAGCGCCTGCTGGTCGACTTCGTCCCCAACCACGTGGCGCTCGACCACCCCTGGACGGACACGCACCCGGAGTACCTCATCGAGGGGACCGAGGACGATCTCCGTCGCGAGCCGAAGAACTACGCCGCCGTCGAGACGGTGCACGGCCGCAAGATCTTCGCCCACGGGCGCGACCCCAACTTCCCCGGCTGGAGCGATACGCTGCAGCTCAACTACCGGCACGGCGGGCTGCGCGAGTCGATGATCGCCGAGCTCGGTCGCATCGCCGACCGCGCCGACGGCGTCCGTTGCGACATGGCGATGCTGCTCGAGCCGGAGGTCTTCGCCCGCACCTGGGGCGACCGGGCGCGGCCGCGCGACGGGACGCCGCCCGTCGATCGACAGTTCTGGCCCGAGGCGATCACGCGCATCCGCAAGCGGCACCCCGGGTTCCTGTTCGTCGCCGAGGCCTACTGGGACCTCGAGTGGCCGCTGCAGCAGGAGGGGTTCGACTTCACCTACGACAAGCGGCTCTATGACCGGCTGCGCGCGCGCGCCGCCCGCCCCGTGCGCGAGCACCTCCAGGCCGCGCCCGCCTTCCGCGACCGCACCCTCCACTTCCTGGAAAACCACGACGAGCCGCGCGCCGCCGCCACCTTCCCGCCCGACGTCCACCGCGCCGCCGCCGTCATCTCGTTCCTGGCGCCCGGCCTGCGCTTCTTCTACGAGGGGCAGTTCGAGGGCCGCAAGGCGCACGCCTCGATCCATCTCGGGCGCCGCGTGGCCGAGAAGCCGGACGCCGCGCTGGGCGCGTTTTACGAACGACTGCTGGCGGTCCTGCGGCGGCCCGAGGCGCACGACGGCGTCTGGCGCCTCTCGGCCTGCCGCGCGGCCTGGGGGGGAAACCCGACCTGGGACAACTTCGTCGTCTTCAGCTGGCAAGGCGCTCGGAAAAGCGGGAAGGAGGGCGGCGACCTCCTGGTGGCAGTCAACTACGGGCCGACCGAGGGGCAGTGCTATGCCGAGGTCGGGCTCTCGGGCCTCGGTGACGGCGTGTTGGTCCTCAGCGACCTCACCGGTGAGGCGCGCTACGAGCGCGACGGCCGCACGCTCGGGCGCGAAGGACTCTACCTCGATCTGCCGCCCTGGGGGTACAACGTCTTCGATGTCCGGCCCCGATCGAGCTGAAAAACGGCAGAAGCATTGCATTTTCGCGTCCCTGGCTTTATCTCTTGGGGACTACTAGGAATGTGGGCGTGACCGACATCGAAAGTCTTCTCCAGAAGACCAGCCGGACGTTCGCGCTGACGATCCCGTACCTGCCTCCACCGACCCGCGACGAGGTCGGGATCGCCTACTTGCTGTTCCGGATCATCGACACCTTCGAGGACGCCGTCCTCTGGCCCCCGGCCTTGCGGCTGGAGGCGCTCAAGCAATTCGTCGGGCTGCTCGAGCGGCCGGCCGCGGAGTCGCGGACGCTCGCCGAAAGCTGGGCGCGCGAGCCGCCGCTCTTGCACGCCGGGTACCAGGAGCTGCTGGCCGAGACGCCGTACGTGCTCGAGCGATACCAGGCGCTTCGCCCGCAGGCGCGCGAGATCCTGCGCGTGCACGTCGCGCGCAGCGCCGAGGGGATGGCCAGCTTCGTCCGCCGAATCGAGCCGGGCGGCCGGCTGCAACTGGAGACGATCCAGGATCTCGAAGACTACTGCTACGCGGTGGCCGGGATCGTGGGCGAGATGCTGACCGAGCTGTTCGTGCTCGAGCGTCCGTCGCTGGCGCGCGTGGCCGAAGATCTTCGCGCGCGGGCCGCCGAGTTCGGCGAGGGGCTGCAGCTGGTGAACATCCTCAAGGACGCCCGCCCCGACGCCGCGGAGGGGCGCACCTTCCTGCCGAGGCAAGCGCCGCTCGCCGAGGTGTTCGTGCTGGCGCGCAAGGACCTGGCGCAGGCCGCCGCCTACGTCGATCTGCTGCGCCAGGGGGGCGCGCCGGCCGGCCTGGTCGCCTTCAACGCCTTCATCTCCAAGCTGGCCACGGCCAATTTGCAGATCCTGCGCGACCAGGGCCTCGGTGCCAAGCTGACGCGCACGACTGTCCTCAAGATCGCCGCCGAGATCGCCAGCGCGGCCTAGCGCGCGGTCGTGGACGTTCCACTCCGGGCGCGGACTTGCGACAACGCCATGAGCGGGAAGTAGTGCCGGTAGTAATGATAGTTGAGATAAAAGACGCGCGGGAAGCCGGTCCCGGTCCACGGGAGCTGGGCCCAAGTCCCGTCCTGCTGCGTGTCGAGCAGGTGCAGGACGCCGCGGCGGACGGCGACGCTCTCCCCCTCGCCTGCCGCGACGAGGCCCATGAGCGCCCAGGCGGTCTGGCTGGGCGTCGAGGCGCCGACGCCCTTTTCGCCGGGATGATCGTAGCTGGCGATGCTCTCGCCCCAGCCGCCGTCGCCGTTCTGCCGCGCCTCGAGCCAGCGGACGGCGCGCCGGACGTAGGGCGCCTGCAGGTCCTCGCCGATGGCCTGGAGGCCGCGCAGCACCTGCCAGGTGCCGTAGAGGTAGTTCACGCCCCAGCGGCCGTACCAGCACCCTTCGGTGGTCTGGTCGCGCCGGAGGAATCCGAGCGCGCGCGCGACCACCGGGTGGGCGGCGCCGTAGTCGGGGAAGTGGCTGAGCGATTCGAGCACGCGCGCCGTGATGTCGGCGGTGCTGGGGTCGATCATCGCGTTGTGGTCGGCGAAGGGAACCGCGGTCAGCCACCGCTTGTCGTTGCCGCGGTCGAAGCTGGCCCACCCGCCGTCCTCGTTCTGCATCCCCAGCATCCAGGCCAATCCCCGGCGCATGGCAGCTTCACACGCCTCCTGGCGCGCTTCCGGCGTCCCCCCCGCGCGGGCTTGCGCCAGCACCATGAGCGCCATGCAGGTGTCGTCGACGTCGGGGTAGAACTCGTTGCGCGCCTCGAAGTACCAGCCGCCGGGGGGCGTCGGGTTGCGCACCACCCAGTCGCCGGGCCGGCGCGTTTGCTTGCCCAGCAGCCAGGCGACGGCGCGCCCGATCGCCGGATCATCCGGCGCCAGCGACCCTTGCAGCAGGGCGTGGGTGGCCAGCACGGTGTCCCAGACGGGCGAGAGGCAGGGCTGCATGCGCAGGCCGTTCTCGTCGCGCAGCAGGAGGCCGTCGAGGTGGCCGAGCGCCTCCGCGAGCAGCGGGTGCTTCTCGCCATGGCCGAGCAGGCTGAGGGCCAGGACGCTGTTGGCCATCGCCGGCAGAATCGCCGACAGGCCGTCCGACTCGGCGAGGCGCTCGATCATCCAGTCGCCGGCGCGCTTGACGGCGCGCCGACGCAGCAGACCCGTGCCCGGGAGCTTCTCCCCGACCTTGAGCAGCCGGTCGACGCCGTGGAAGACCGTCTTCCAGTCGGGGGCGTGCGCCGCCCCGGCCGGCCCCAGCGCCCGCGCATCCTCCAGCAGCTCCGCGACGCCGCACCCGGGCGGCAGCGCGACGACCGGTTTCTTGGCCCAGATGATCGACAGCGGCACGAAGATCGTGCGCGACCAGGCCGAGAGGTCGTAGACCGAGAACGGTGCGTTCCGGGGGGCGAAGATCATCTCGGGCGGGATGGCCGGCACGCTCTGCCAGGGGACCTGCCCGAACATCGCCAGGTGCTGGCGGGTATAGGTGTTCGCGCGCCCCACGCCGCCCAGCGACCGGATCGCGGCGCGGGCCGCCCGCATGTGCGGCGCGTCGGCCGGCTCACCGGCCACCTTGAGCGCAAAGTAGCTGAGGCAGGAGACCGAGAGCTCAGGGGGACCGCCGAAGTACTGGGGCCAGCCCCCCTCCGGCAGCGCCTCGGCGCGGATCACTCGGGCGAGATCCTGGACTTTTTCGCTTTGGCGACGATTAAAGAACGTCTCCAGCAAGATGATGTAGCTTTCCAGCGTGGTGTCGCCTTCCAGCTCGCCCTGCCAGAACCCCTCGGGCGCCTGCCGCGTGAGCAGCCAGTCGCGCGCTGCGGCGACGGCGGCGTCCAGGCGGGCGCGCGGTGGCACCGGCACCACCAATCGTTCAGCGGGAATGGGCTCGGAAATGGGCGCGGCTTCAGTCATCGAGAGGAGAGAACATGCGGTTTCCGCTTCATATAACGACGGACCAGGTCGGCTACCAGATTCGTAAGGCGATCGCGGGCGAGACCCGCTACCCGCTGGTTCTGATGCTGGAGCCGCTTTATACCTGCAACCTGGCCTGCGTGGGCTGCTCGACCGAGCGGCACACCGGCAAGCTCTCCGATCGGCTGCCGCTCGAGACCTGCCTGCGCGCCGCCGACGAATGCGGCGCGCCCACGGTCTCGCTGTGCGGCGGCGAGCCGACGCTGTACCCGGAGCTGCCCGAGCTGGTGGCCGGGATCATCGCCCGCCAGCGCCACATCTACCTCTGCACGAACGGCCTGGTGCTGGACCAGAAGGTGTTCGGCAAGATCGCGCCGCACAAGCGGCTCACCATCAACGTCCACCTGGACGGCATGCGCGAGACGCACGACAAGGTCTGCGCGCGCGAAGGGGTGTTCGACAAGGCGATCGAGATGATCCGCCAGGCCAAGGCGCGCGGCTACCACGTCACCACCAACACCACCGTGTTCAAGGAGACGTCGGTCGAAGAGATCGAAGAGCTCTGCAAGCTGGTCAAGGGACTGGGGGTCGACGGGCTGCTCGTCTCACCCGGCTACCACTACGAGTCGGTCAAGGCGGACATCTTCCTCACCAAGCAAGAGATCCAGGGGAAGTTCAGGCGCGTGCTGGAGCTCTCCAAGGACTACCGGATGCAGTCGACGCCGATGTACCTCGAGTTCGCCGCGGGGTTGCGCGAATATGACTGCTCGCCGTGGAGCACGGTCACCTTCACGCCCAAGGGATGGAAGAAGCCCTGCTACCTCATCGGCGAGGAGTACGTCCCCGACTGGAACGAGTTCTGGACCAAGACCGACTGGGCCTACTGGGAGTCGCGGAAGGACGACAAGTGCCAGAACTGCGCGATGCACAGCGGGTTCGAGGCTTCGGCCGTGCGCGGGATCCGCAAGAGCCCGAAGGATCTGCTGCGGATGGCGGCGTGGAACTTTTTAGGGTAAGTCGAGGCGGATGACGATCGCGATCGTCGCCGCGATGCCCGAGGAGCTCGCGCCGCTGCGTGCGCGGCTCGTCGGGGCCACGCGCGCGTCGCACGCCGGCCTGGCGGTCGAGCGCGGGCGCCTCGCCGGTCGGCAAGTCGCGCTGGCGGCCACCGGCGACGGCGCACGCAACGCCCGGACGGGCGCCGCGGCGCTGCTGGCGGCCGGCTCCGACGTTGCGTCGCTGATCGTCGTCGGCGTCTCGGGCGCGCTCAGCCCCGAGCTGGCGACGGCCGACCTGGTGGTCGCCAGCCGGGTGATCGACGAAGCGGGGCAGGCCCGCGAGGCCGACGCCGCGCGCGTCGCCGCGACGGTCGAGGCCACCGGCGGACGCGCCGGCGTGGTGGTGAGCGCCCGCCGGATCGCCGACAGCGCCGAGGAGAAGCGGCGCCTGGCGCAGCAGGCCGGCGCGGGCCCGGCGGTGGTCGACCTCGAATCGGCGGCCTACGTCGAGGCCGCCGCGGCGGCCGCGATCCCCTGGATCGTCCTGCGCGCGGTGAGCGACCGGGCCGACGAGGCGCTGCCGGCGCTGCTCAACCGGAGCCTCGATCCGGGCGGGGCCGTCAACCGCGGGCGCGTGCTGCGCGGCCTCTTCGGCGATCCGGGCGCCCTGCCGCAGCTGCTCGCCCTGCGCAAGCGGGTCGGGCAGTGCGCCGAGGTGCTGGCGCGCGCGGCCGTCGCGGCCTTGCCGGTCTGCGCGCCGATGCGGGGCGCCGCGTGAAGGCCGCAAGGGGCGACAGCGACGGCGACGGCGGCATCCTCGACGCCCTGGCCGCCCGCGCGGGGGAGAAGTTCGCGCTCCACGAGCAGTACCTGAACCCCAAGATGGTCCAGGTCCTCAAGACGATCGGCTTCGACCGCCACTACGTGCGCGCCGAGGGGGCCTATCTCTACGACCGGGACGGGCAGCGCTACCTCGATCTGCTCTCCGGGTTCGGCGTCTTCGCCGTCGGGCGCAATCACCCGACGATCAAGCGCGCGCTCGCCGACGTGCTGGCGGCCGATCTCTCCGACCTCGTGCAGATGGACGTCTCGCCGCTGGCCGGGATGCTGGCGGAAAAATTGATAGCGCGGATGCCGGGTCAAGAGCGGGTCTTCTTCTGCAACTCGGGGACCGAGGCGGTGGAGGCGGCCATCAAGCTGGCGCGCCAGGCCACGCGCCGCCCCAAGCTGGTCTACTGCGACCACGCCTTCCACGGCCTGACCATGGGATCGCTGTCGCTCAACGGCGACGCCGTCTTTCGCGACGGCTTCGGCCCGCTGCTGGCCGACGCCGTGCGCGTCCCCTGGAACGATCTGCCGGCGCTGGAGGCGGCGCTCGCCCGCGGCGACGTGGCGGCGTTCATCGTCGAGCCGATCCAGGGCAAGGGCGTCAACCTCCCGGCCCCCGGCTACCTGGCCGAGGCGGCGCGCCTCTGCCGGCGGTCCGGCACGCTGTTCGTGGTCGACGAGGTGCAGGCAGGGCTGGGGCGGACGGGGACCTTTCTGGCCAGCCAGGCCGAGAACGTCGATCCCGATCTGGTGCTGGTGGCCAAGGCGCTCTCGGGCGGCTACGTGCCCGTGGGCGCGGTGGTCGGCAAGAAGTGGGTCTTCGACAAGACGTTCGACCGCATGGACCGCGCCGTCGTGCACGGGTCGACGTTCGCCAAGAACAACCTGGCGATGGCCGCCGGGCTGGCGACGCTGCAGGTGCTCGACGAGGAGAAGCTCGTGGAGAACGCCGCCCGCCGCGGCGAGAGCCTGATCCGCCGGCTGCAGGCGCTGGTCCCGCGTTACGAGCTGCTCGCCGAGGTGCGCGGCCGCGGCATGATGATCGCCCTCGAGCTCGGCCCGCCCAAGTCGCTCAAGCTGCGCGCGGCCTGGGCCCTGGTGGACAAAGCCACCAAAGGCCTCTACTGCCAGATGGTGGTGCTGCCGCTCTTCAGCCGCCACCGGATCCTGAGCCAGGTCGCCGGCCACGACATGTACGTCATCAAGCTGTTGCCGCCGCTCTGTCTCAGTCAGGACGACGAGGACTGGATCGTGCGGGCCGTCGACGACGTGCTCGCCGACGCCCACCGCTTCCCGAGCGCGATCTGGGATCTGGCCGCCACCTTCACCGGCAACGCGCTGAAGCGCCACGCGGGGTAGGCGCCCTTCTCGGGCGTGGTGTCGGTCACCAGGGATTGCCTGATTCCGAACGCGCCCGGCCGAATGCGGCTGCGACGCTCAGCCAACGCCTTATGGTTTTGGTCGGAGGACGAGCCGCTAGGGGGATGCGCGCGGGGACAAGCAAGTAGCACCGCTGTCCCGAGGCGTGCTGCAGTTGCGCGACTCGTCCTCCTGTAATCCAGCTTCCAGGTTCAAAGCGTAGGCTACCGCCGCGCCGATCGAGCGCTATATTCGCGCTCTACGCGGGAGGCTCTTCATGTTTGGACGGTGGATGACGAAGGTTGGGCCGGTGTTCTTGGGTGGGCTGCTGGCGTTGGTCGCGGCGCGGGCCGAGGCGCGCGAGCGCCGTGTCCCGGAGCGCTATCCGACCATCCAGGCCGCGGTCGATGCCGCGGGCGGCGGCGACGTGATCGAGGTCGGGCCCGGAAGCTATTGCGGCGCCACCATCGGCGCGCCGCTGACGCTGGTCGGCCATGGCGCCACCATCGTCGGTTGCGCCGACGGACCGCTCATCGACGGCGACCTGCGCGCCGGTTTCTATCTCCCCGGCACGAACGGCAGCAGCTCCGCCAGCGGAACGCGGATCTCGGGCTTTGCGTTCGACGGGCGCGGGATCTCCCAAACCGACCTGGCTCCGCTGGCGGTGGGCGTCTTCGCCCGCTTCGCCAACCGCGTGCGCGTGGAGAACAACCTCTTTCTGGGGACCGTTCAGGCCGTCACCGACACGGCGGGGGACGACTGGGTGATCGCCGGCAATCGGATCCGCGATCTGACGGTCTTCGACTGCACCGGCGCGCTCTGCGCGGGCGGCGACGGCATCGTCATCCAGATCGCCCGCGACGACGTGGCGGCCCCCGGCGGTCCGGGCGCGGCGGTCAACCGGCCCGAGCGCAACGTCGTGGCCGGCAACGACGTCAGCGGCGCCATCCCCGACGGGTTCGCGACCTTCTCGCTGGCGGGGATCTTCGTCATGTCGGCGGACGGCACGGTCGTCACGCGCAACCGGGTCAGCATCCCGGACAACCCGAGCGCCGACGCCGACGGCGACGGCGTGCTCGTCACCGACGTCTGCTGCGGCGAGCCGGCCCTGACGCCGGGCGCCCGCAACACGGTGGTCACCTTCAACGACGGCCGCGATAGCCAGTTCGGCGTGGTCGTCGAAGGGACCGGCGGCGAGAACACCGCCGGCCTGGTCCTGTTCGGCAACACCGGCCCGGTGACCGTCGAGGGAACGCTGGTCGACGACCGCGCGCCGCCGCGCCGCCCGCATCGTCTCTTCGCCCGCCGGACATTCTTCTGAGCCGCCGGGCAGACGTTCGTCGCGGGTGCCGCGCCCCCGATCGTGGTATCTGAGCGCGCATGTCGATCATCGCCGCGTTGAAGGGCAAGGGGCCGAACGGGCTCGGGTTCGCCACCACCGCCGAAGAGGCGACCGCCGGCTGCGATCTGCACGGCAAGACGATGCTGGTGACCGGCTGCAACTCGGGCCTCGGGCGCGAGACGGTGCGCGTGCTCGCCCTGCGCGGCGCTCGCGTGGTGGCCACCGCGCGGACGGTGGAGAAGGCGCGGGAGGCGCTGGCCGGTCTGGCGGGCGACTTCCTGCCGGTCGCCTGCGAGCTCGGCGAGCCGGCGTCGGTGCGCGCCTGCGTGGCCACGGTCAAGGCCGGCGCCGGGCCGCTCGACGCCATCCTCTGTAACGCGGGCGTGATGGCCATCCCCACCCCGCAGCAGAAGCTCGGCTGGGAGCTGCACCTCTTCACCAACCACATCGGCCACTTCATCCTGGTGACCGGCCTCCTCGACCGACTCGCGCCGACCGGCCGCGTGGTGGTGACGGCCAGCCGGGCGCACCACCGGGCGCCCGCGATCGGGATCGACTTCGACAACCTCTCGGGCGAGCGCGGCTACGCGCCGATGAAGGCCTACGGCGTGTCGAAGCTGGCGAACATCCTCTTCACGCGCGAGCTGGCGCGCCGCCTGGGGGGAGGCGGGAAGCCCGGCCAGACAGCCAACGCGCTCCACCCCGGAGTCATCTCCACCAACATCACCCGCACGATCCCGCAGCTGGGGCAGCTGGCGATGCGGGCGCTGGCGCCCCTCATGCTGAAGACCATTCCGCAGGGGGCGGCCACGCAGTGCTACCTGGCCACCAGCCCGGCGGTCGCCCAGATCACCGGCGGCTACTTCTCCGACTGCAACCCGGAGGAGACCACCGCCGCCGGACGCGATATGGGAATGGCGGCGCGCCTCTGGCAGGAGTCCGAGGCGCTGGTCGCGCGCCTCCCCTGAACGTCAGCCGGCGCCACCGGTGGGGGGCCAGGCGAGCGGCGTCCGATCCGGCTCCAGCCAGGCCGCGCGCGCTTCCGGCGAGAGCAAGCGCTCGCGCGACCAGTAGTGAAACAGCGCCGTACGCTCGGCGAGTGGGCTGGCCAGCAGCGCGGCCACGCGCGCCTCGAGATCGGCGCCGGCCGTCGCGGCCAGAAACGCGGCGATGAGCCGCAGGTAGGCGCCGGTGATCGTCTCGTGGTAGCCGCTGGTGGCGCTGTTCACCGTCCCGTGGCGATCGTTCAGACTGCGGATCCGCGCCCGGAGCAACGGCAGCGCCGCCTCGGGACCGTGGTGGTGCACGTGCCAGGCGCCGACGCGCAGGTGGGCCTCGTGCGTCCACGCGGCGCGGGGGAGCGTCCCGTCGCAGAACGCCGCCGCCAGATCGTCGAGCGCGAGAGACGTCTCTGCACCGTCCCGGGTCACCGGCAAGGCTCGCCGCCGGTGCGTGCCCGCGCCAGGTCCTCGACGAAGCGCAGCACCAGCGCGCTCCAGCCGGTCTGGTGCGAGGCGCCGAGGCCACGTCCCGTCTCGGCGTGGAAGAACTCGTAGAACAGCACCAGGTCGCGCCAGCCGGGATCCGCGGTGAACTGTGCCTCGTCGCCGTTGCAGGGGCGGCGGCCGCCGGCGCCGGCCAGAAAGATTCGGGCCACGCGGGCCTGGAGCTCGCGCGCGACCTCCAGGAGCGTCAGCGCCCGGCCCGAGCCCACCGGGCACTCGACGCGCAGCTCGTCGCCGTAAAAGTGGTGGTAGCGCTCGAGCGCCTCGATGAGGAGATAGTTGGGCGGCATCCAGACGGGGCCACGCCAGTTCGAGTTCCCGCCGAAGAGGCCGATCGTCGACTCGCCCGGCTCGTAGTCGGCGGTCAGCGTCTGCCCGCCGAAATCGAAGCGGTAGGGCTCCTTCTCGTAGACCTTCGACATCGAGCGGATGCCGTAGGGCGAGAGGAACTCCGTCTCGTCGAGCATCCGGCGCAGGACGCGCAAGAGGCGCTCGCGCGAGGGGATGGCCAGCAGCATGCGGCGGTGGCCGCCGACCACGGCCAGCGCGACCCGCTCGGCCAGATCGCGCCGGTTGTCGAGGAACCAGCGCATCCGCTTGCGGAACTCGGGGAGCCGATCGACCACCTTCTCCTCGAGGACCTCGACCGCGATGAGCGGCAGGAGGCCGACCATCGAGCGCGCGCGGAGCGCCGTCTCGGTCCCGTCGGTGTGCAGCCGGTCGTAGTAGAAACCGTCGCCTTCGTCCCAGAGACCGGTGCCGCCGAAGCTGTTCATCGCGTCGGCGATGTGGACGAAGTGCTCGAAGAACTTCGAAGCCATGTCCTCGTACGCGAGGTCGGTCCGCGCCAACTCCAGCGCCATCGAGAGCATCGTGGCGCAGAAGAACGCCATCCAGGCGGTGCCGTCGGCCTGCTCGAGGAAGTCGCCCGAGCGCAGCGGCTTCGACCGGTCGAAAAGGCCGATGTTGTCCAGCCCCAGAAAACCGCCCGAGAACAGGTTCCGCCCCGCGGCGTCCTTGCGGTTCACCCACCAGGTGAAGTTGAGCAGCAGCTTCTGGAACATCCGGGCCAGAAACACCCGGTCGCGCTGCCCGTCTTTGCCGACGGCGATCTTGTAGACGCGCCAGGCGGCCCAGGCGTGCACCGGCGGGTTCACGTCGCTGAAGGAGAACTCGTACGCGGGGAGCTGCCCGTTCGGGTGCATGTACCACTCGCGCGCCATGAGCACGAGCTGCTCCTTGGCGAACGCCGGGTCGATGCGCGCCAGCGGGACGGTGTGGAAGGCCAGGTCCCAGGCGGCGTACCAGGGGTACTCCCACTTGTCCGGCATGGAGAGGACGTCGCGGTTGTAGAGGTGGCGCCAGTCGGCGTTGCGCCCGGCGCGGCGCTCGGGGGGCGGCTTCGGTGTCGACGGATCGCCCTCCAGCCAGGCGCGCACGTCGTAGTGATAGAACTGCTGCGTCCAGAGCAGCCCGGCGTAGGCTTGGCGGACCACCTGCCGCTCGTCGGGGTCGAGCGGGTGCGTCTGGCGGGCGTAAAACGCGTCGGCCTCGGCGCGCCGCGCGGCGAACACGGCCTCGAAGTCGGCGAACGGCGGCCGCAGCGACGCCCCGCCGTCGGCCGGCACCTCCTCGAGCCGCAGCCGCAGGCGGACCTCGCCCCCCGCCGGCACGGTCAACCGGTAGACGGCCGCCGCCTTCGTCCCGCGCCGCGCCGGGTTCACCGCCCCGGCGTGCTTTTCGATCACATACGCGTGAAAGGCGTCCTTGCAGTAGGGCGAGACGTTCGGCTGGCCATAGAGCCGCTCGAAGTTGGTCTCGTTCTCGGTGAAGACCAGCTCCGGCGTCACGCCGGCCGCCGGCTCGACGGAGAAACGAAAACGTCCCAGCGACGGGTGCGTCACGTCGACCGTCCCCGGAGCGGTGGCGACCAGCGCGGGCTTGGCGTCGAGGGCGAGGTACCCCTCGCCTTGCCGTCCCCACGACCAGCTGTTGGCGAACCAGAGCGTCGGCAGCACCGCCAGCGGCGCCGGCGCCGGCCCGCGGTTGGCGACGGTGATCGCCAGGCAGAGATCGTCGGGCGAGGCCTTGGCGTGCTCCAGCGTCACGTCGAAGTAGCGCCCCTCGGCGAAGAGGCCGCAGTCGGTGATCTCGAACTCGCGCTCGCCCCGCCCGCGCCTGGCGTTCTCGGCGACGAGCCGCGCGTAGGGGTACTCGCGCTGCGGGTACTTGTAGAGCGCGCGCCCGTAGGAGTGGGTCGGCGTGGCGTCGAGATAGAAGTAGAGCTCCTTGACGTCCTCGCCGTGGTTCCCCTCCGGCCCGGTCAGGCCGAACAGGCGCTCCTTGAGGATCGGATCGACGCCGTTCCACAGCGCGACGGCGAAGCAGAGCCGCCCCTGCCGGTCACAGAGGCCGAGGAGGCCGTCCTCGCCCCAGCGGTAGGCGCGGCTGCGCGCGTGGTCGTGCGGGAAGTAGCGCCAGGCGTCGCCGTCGGCCGAGTAGTCCTCGCGCACCGTCCCCCACTGCCGCTCCGACAGGTAGGGGCCGAAGCGCTTCCAGTCCCGGAACCGGCGCTCGTCCTCTTCGAGCCGCCGTTGCTCTGCTTGGTCGTCGTGCGCTTGTGGGTCGGGACCTGTCACGGTGCGCGCCGATCTTGAACGCGAAGCGGGCCGACATCAAATGCCGCCCGCGCCTCCCCGCCCGCACCTCCGTGGGCGCCGCCCGTCGAGAACTGTTGACTTAACTCCCCTTTGGGCGATGGTTTGTCTTGGCGTCCGGCTCTAACCGGCCAAGAAAGGACCCGAAAAAAGATGACCAGCAACGCAAAGACGATGTTGCAGGGCCTGCTCAGTCTGGTGGTCGTGTCGTGGGCGTCGGGAGCGTACGCGCAGAACCTCGAGACCCCGGGCGCCCCGGCCGCCGAGGCGGCTGCTGCGCCTGCCGCCGCCGGCCCGTCCGGCTTCGGCGACGGCGGTCAGCTCGTGCTCTCGATCGAGAACCAGTTCGGCTACAACTGGCGGCACGAGAACAACAACGGCCGGACCAGCAGCACCAACACCTTCACCCTCCTCGGAAATCCTTACGGCGCGGGCGCCTACCCCTATGATTGGCCGCGTCTCGGTGTCGACTACTTCGTGATCCAGTCGATCAGCGTAGGGACGGGCCTGGCGTTCGCCAGAACGTCCGGCGACAACTCCAGCACCAACGCGGTCGAAGTTGCGCCGCGCGTCGGGTACGGAATGATGGTCGGTCCCTGGTTGGCCGTCTGGCCGAGACTGGGCGTCTCTTACATCTGGTCGACCAATCAATCCTATCTCGGGCTGACGATCGATCTCCAGGCCGTCGCCGTTCTGGCCCAGCACTTCGCGCTCACCTTCGCGCCGGTGGTGAACATTCCTCTGACCGGAAAGAGCGGAGGGGTGAGCGACAAGTTCACCACCATCGGCATCGAGCTCGGGCTGGCGATCCCGTTCTGACGAACGGGCCGCGCGCGGCTCAGACCGCGCGCGGCTTGAGCCGGCGGACGATCAGCTCGTT
The DNA here is from genome assembly GCA_035607055.1 of Polyangia bacterium. Classification (GTDB taxonomy): domain Bacteria; phylum Myxococcota_A; class Polyangia; order Fen-1088; family Fen-1088; genus JADGRB01. The sequence goes on along the minus strand of DATNDC010000232.1, from coordinate 268 downwards.
GACCTTCTCGCCGCGCTTGAAGCTGAGCGTGTCGACGAACTGACGGCTGCCGTCGCGCTTGGCGATGAGCAGGCCGATCCGCTGCTGGTGCAGGAACGGGCGGACGTCGGCCAGCTCGTCGAAGCTAAAGCTGCGCAGGCCGTAGCCGTCGCGCACGATCATCCCGTTCGGCGTCACCACCAACGTCGCGCGCTTGTGCCCGGCGAGGGCCGGATCGCGCTCGGGCGGCAGCGCCAAGATGAAGAGGGCGATGGTCCCCAGCGCCAAG
>DATNDC010000229.1:0-12990 GCA_035607055.1 Polyangia bacterium | reverse complement strand
TCTAGTGGCAGGTCGGCGTCGTCGTGGGCGTCGTCTGGCACTTGGCGGCGAAGCAGCAGTAGCCGCTCGCGCAGTCGCGGAGGCCGCCGCAGTCGGTGGTGCAGAGGTTGCCGCTGCACTGGACCTTCCCGGCGCAGGAATTCCCGCCCCGGCAGCTGATCTGGTTCATCCCCGCCGAGGTGGTGACCGTCGAGCTGCAGGTCGAGGGCCCGGTGCACTCGACGTCGCAGTTGTTCCCGCCACAGGTCATCGGCCCCTTGCACGAGCCCATCCCCGAACAGGTGATGGTGTTCATCGCGCCCGTCGCCGCCACCCCGCCGCTGCAGGCGCCGGTGCCGCTGCAGTTGACGGTACAGGTCGATCCGCCACACTGGATCTCCTTGTTGCACGCGCCGTCGGGACAGGTGACGTTGCAGGCGCTGGCGGCGCGGCAGTCGATGGGGACGGCGCAACCGCCGGACGGACAGATGATCTTGCAAGGGATCCCCATCGGGCAGGCGATGGGGGCGGTGCAGGGAGAACAGCCCGAGCCACAGGCGAAGGTGCAGACGCCGTTCGCGCAGGCGCCACCCTGGCTCACGCAGGCGGCACAGGCGGCGTCGGCGTCGGGCGGCCCGCAGGTCGTCGTCGTCGTGCCGGCGTCCATGAGCGGGCTGCCGCCCGTTCCACCGGCGCCGGTCGAACCGCCAGCCGCAACGCCGCCCGCGCCGGTGGTGGCGCCGCCGGTCGCGCCGAGGCCGTTGCCGCCCGACCCCGAGCCGGCCGCCGCACCGGCGCCGCCCTGGCCGCTGCCGCCCCCGCCCACGACGTCACCGCCCGTCCCACCCCCGGCGCCGGAGGTGGCCAGGCCACCGCTGCCGGCAGGGCTCGTCGCGTCCCCGCCACCGCCGCCCGTCGTGGGCGCGCCGCCGCCGCCGCCGAGGGCGAGCGTCCCGCCCGACCCCGCCGCCGTCTCGACGACCGACAGCCCAGCACGATCCAACCGGCAGCCCGCGCCGAGCGGCGCCAAGCTGACCACGATGGCCACGATCGATATGGAGAGCCGTGGACCTGACTTCAAGTTTTCCGTGCCTTGAATTGGCGCTGGCGCGCCTGGCGAACGGGCGCTGGCGCGCCAATCCGATTTGCCGATTTGCCGATTTGCCGACTTGCCGACTTGCTAGTGCCCGGGGTCGATCACGATCGCGAACTTGACCCACTGCGGAACGTGGTTGCCTTGCGGGCTTCCGGTCGGATTTGCGGCCGTGTTGTTCTGCCCGGGCAACCAGACCGGAGCGAAGCTCGGGTCACCGATGTTCACCTCGCCCACCGCGACACCGGCGAACCAGAGCTGCGGCTGCGTCGCGCTGAGGGCCCCGGTATTGAGCTCGACGCCATACGGCCGGCGTGACGAGAATGCGATCCAGTAGAGGGTCCGACCGCGGAAGCTGGTCACGTCGGGGCTGAAGCGCGGCCACGAGTTGTCGTAATTGGCGTCGCTGCCGTTTGCGTTGTCGAGCCGGACATTCCCGCCGCCGCCCGTCGACACCCACCAGAGCTTGGCCGTGGAATCATCGTAGCCGTCGCAGACCTGCCCCCCGTAGGCGTTATTTCCGTCATAGGGAACGTCGGCCGCGCTCGGATTGCTGCCGCAGCTGCTCTGATTGTAGACGACCCAGGCGCTGTCCTCGCTGACGCAGGGGTAGTAGTCCGTATACCCGGGTTGGCGGGGCACGAGCACGGTCGCGTCGTCCACGATACTCTCCGGCGTCGCGTCGGCGATGGCGATCTGTCCGCCCGTCTTCAAGTCACCGTCGAGCCCTTGAACGTCGTACATGTCCGCCGGCCCGGGCGTGGCGAAAGATGCGTAGACGAGCTTTGTCCCGTCGTGGCTCCAGAAGGGGTCTGACTGGTACGGATCTATCGCCGCCGCCGATGTCGGCAGCGCCAGGCCGTTCTGCACGATCGTCGCCGTGCCGGCCCCGGGCGTCACGGAGTTCAAATAGAGCTGCGCCTTGTACATCGTGACGATGACGTCGTCGTTCGGCCCCCAAGCGGTTTCGACACCGAACGCGTCCTTGCGGAACTTCTTCCAATAGTCAGAGGGATCGCTGGTGGGCGAGCTGTTGGGGTCGGTGCTCGCCGTCGGGTTGATGATGTCGAGCGCCTGGGCGGCGATGTCGAGCATCGCCCAGTTGGACCCGTTGTACGTCGAAGAGCCCCCGAGCCCGAGCGCCATGTACTTGCCGTCGTTGGTGATCGAATGACAGCCGATGCAGTGAGCGCCGTATTGGCTGGTCGAAGCGACGTAGGACTGCGGGCCACCCTGATACGACGGCGTGGAGGCCGGCCCGCCGTCGTCAGTCCACACCTGCTGTGGTGCGGGGTTGTCCTGCAAGAAATCGTACCGGTAGATGGCAGTCCCGTTCTTGGGGTTGAGCGTGGTGTCCTGCAAACAGTACGTTCCCGGGCTCGCCGTCGTCGAGCTGGGGCAGTAGCTCTGGTTCGGGAGCACCGTCCAGTAGTAGAGGCCGCCGGTCACGCCCGACACGGTCCACGCCGCGGTGATCGGCGCCGAGTCGCTGGTCACGGAGCCGCTGCTGCTCATGACGCGCCCGGTGATCGTGATGTCTCCGACCTGGCTCTCCGCGCCGAGCATCCTCGTGAGGTTGAGAGGCAGCGTGACGGCGCAGCCCGAGCCGGGCGCCGTTTCGCACGAGCCGTAAAAGTTCACGTCGACCATGCCGTCGGCTGAGCTGAGCTGAAGTCGGGCCGCGGTCCCGGGCGTGGTCAGCTGCACTTGAATCGGGCCCAGGTTGGAGGGGAAGAGCGAGTGATCGACCGGATAGGCAATCGAGGGCGCGGCGCCGCTGCCACCCCCGTCCAGCGTCCCCTCTTTGCCGGTGTCGAACATCGCGCAAGCGCCGCTGGTGTCGAAGTCGGTGCAGGTATAGCTGCCGGTGATCGGGGTGATGGGGACGGGGCCGGTGCCGCCGTTGCCGACCGTGCCACCATTGCCGAACGAGCCGCCGTTGCCTCCCTTGCCGTTGCCGCTACCGCCCGCTCCGGTGGTCGATGACATCGGCTTGACGCCGGCGCAGCCGACCGCGAGGGCCAGACCGAGGGGGAGGACCAGAGGTCGAACGAAAGACAATAGGCTGGACAAAGTGGGTGAACGCATAGGCTGGCTCCGGCGCTTGAGGACCGCGGGGGCGGGCAAAAGAGGGCCCGCATCCGCCAGGAATCGCAAGGCCCGAATATACTGCGCTGCGGTTTCCACTGCTATAGCCGCAAAAGCCCCTGACGCGGTGCCCGGTCCGGTCTTGACGAGAGCGCATGCCGCGACCGACCATGGGGGGATCATGACCATCCTCACCTCAACGCTCCGAGTTTCGCGCCCGCGCCGGCTGGCCGGCCTGGGCCTCTACGTCGTGATCGGGGTCGCCGGCTGCGGCGGCAGCCTCAAGTACACGGTCGACGACTCTTCGATCGATTCGATCCCCGCGGGGGAGAAGTCCGACGTCTTCGCCGCCCAGAACGATCTGGAGGTGGCGCGCAGCGAGCAGCGGACGGCCAAGACGCAGCTCGAGGAGCTCGCTCGGGAGCGCGACATCGCCAAGAACGAGAAGGACCAGGCCAACTTGGAGGTCGAGAAGGCGGGGACCGAGCAGGAGTCGGCCAACGCGTCGCACGACGAGAACCGGGCCAACGCCGCCCACCACGCCAAGGAGATCGCCGACCTCGGCGTCAAGGTCTCCGACACCAAGCTCGAGTGGCTCGACCAGAAGCAGGATTGGTTGAACGCCTCGGCGAAGGCCGCCGACGCTCACGAGGCCGCCGCCCAGGCCAAGGTGCAGCTGGAGAAGGCGAAGCTGGCCCAGTCGAAGGGGATCAAACCGAGCGGCGACTTCTCGCTGGGCAATTTCCAGGATCAGTGGAAGGACAAGAACGACGACTGGCAATCGGCCAAGAAGAAGGCCGACTCCGAGCAGAAGTCGACGCAGGAGCGGGAGGCAAAATGGAAGGACATCTCCCAGCAGCAGGCCAAGATGAAGGGGTGATCGCCGCAAGGGTGATCGCCGCCGAGGCGAGCGCCGAAGGGGGTGATTCTCCTAGTCTTCCCCACCTCACTGGAATAGGCTGGCCTCCAGGGAATTCTTGAGCACCAGCGACCGAGAAGCCCTGCTGGCGACCGCGGCGGCCGCCAAGGCAGAGGCGGCGCAGAATGCGCCCGAGACGGTCGATCCCCGAGACGGGAGCGACCGCCACGAGTACGTCCCCGCGCTGGAGACGGCCCGCATCCTGGTCGTCGACGACGAGAAGGTGATCCGGGAGATCCTGGCCGACTTCTTGACCATGGAGGGGTACGTCGTCCACGCCGTGGAGGACGGCGCGCAGGCGCTCGAGGAGCTGCACAAGCGCAGCTACAACCTGGTCATCTCGGATCTCAAGATGCCGAACCTGAGTGGGCTCGAGCTCATCCAGAAGATCGGCGAGGAGAGCATCCCGGTCATCACGGTCATCATGACCGGCTTCGGCACCGTCGAGACGGCGATCGAGGCGATGAAGAAGGGCGCCTACGACTACATCCTCAAGCCGTTCAAGGTCGAGGAGGTCATCCACATCGTCCAGCGCGGGCTCGATCGCCAGCGCCTGCAGCACGAGAACATCCGGCTCAAGGACGCCCTCTCCATCTACAAGATCAGCGAGGCCATCGCGACCTCGCTGTCGGTGGAGAAGGTCCTCGACCTGGTGCTCGACGCGACGATCGACACGGTGGACGCCGACGTCGTCAGCCTGCTGCTGGAGGATCCCAAGCGGGCGGGCCGCTTCGCCGAACGGATGCGCAAGGTCTCCGAGCGCGCCGATCCGGGCATCGAGGCGCCGACGCTCAACTTGCAGGAGGCGTTGCCGCTGTTCGCCGAGGACCGGCCCTTGCTGGTCCACGGCAGCCGCTCGTACCAGTTCCTGGAGTCTCCGCCGCGCGAGCTCGATCGGCGCCTGGTGAGCCTCTGCAGCATCCCGCTCAAGCTCAACGGGCGGATCATCGGGATGCTCAACGCCTACAGCTACACGCGCGGCAACAAGTTCTCCGAGGGCCAGCGCAAGATGCTGTACGTCCTGGCCAGCCGCGCCGCCGTCTCGATCGAGAACGCCCGCCTCTACGAGAACCTGGTCGACGCCAACAAGGACCTGACCAAGGCCAACGTCTCGCTGGAAGAGAACTTCAAGCAGACGATCATCGGGTTCGCCCACGCGCTCGAGGAGTCCGACCGCTACACGCGCGGCCACTCGGAGCGCGTGTCGATGTACGCGCGCCTCATCGCCATCGGCCTGCGCCTCACGGGGCCGGAGATCGACGTCATCGTCAAGGTCGGCCTCATGCACGACGTCGGCAAGATTGGCGTGCGCAACGACAAGCTGAACAAGCCCGGCAAGCTGACGCCCGAGGAGCTGGCGATGTTCCGCTCGCACCCGGCCAAGGGGAAGCGGATCCTCGAGCCGATCCCCTTCATGCGCGACATCGTCCCCGGCTGCTACTGCCACCACGAGGCCTGGGACGGCTCGGGGTATCCGCAGGGCCTCGTCGGCGACCACATCCCGGTCATCGGGCGGGTGGTGGCGGTGGCCGACGCCTACGACGCCATGACCTCCGACCGCGCCTACCGCAAGGCGCTGCCGCACGAGATCGCCTGCGGCGAGCTCGAACGCTGCACCGGCTCGCAGTTCGATCCGGAGATCGTCCCCGTGTTCCTGGCGCAGATCGAGGAGTTCCGCCGCCTCGAGGCCGCGGCGGGGCGCTTCATTCCGCGGTGATGAATCACCGTTGCCTCGGTGATGAATCACCCGCTGCCGCGGTGACCTGCGGTAAAAAGACGAGACCAACCATCCCCTTTTTTAGACGACCGAGAGGACCCGCATGAGCGCTGACGGCGCCGCCCCGCCATTCTCAGGAAACCGCATCCCGATCGCGATCGAAGAGGAGATGAAGTCGGCGTTCATGGACTACGCCATGAGCGTCATCGTGTCGCGGGCGCTCCCCGACGCGCGCGACGGGTTGAAGCCGGTTCACCGCCGCATCCTCTACACCCAGTTCGGCCTCTCGAACTTCTGGAACCGGCCCTACATCAAGTGCGCGCGCGTCGTCGGCGACGTGCTCGGCAAGTACCACCCGCACGGCGACACGGCGGCCTACGACGCGCTGGTGCGCTTGGCGCAGGACTTCGCCATGCGCTACACGCTCATCGACGGGCAGGGGAACTTCGGCTCGGTCGACGGCGACTCGGCGGCGGCCTACCGCTACACCGAGTGCCGGATGGAGAAGATCGGCGGCGAGCTCCTGGCCGACATCGACAAGGAGACCGTCGACTTCCAGCCCAACTACGACGACAAGGAGACCGAGCCGACGGTCCTGCCGGCGCGCTTCCCCAACCTGCTGGTCAACGGCGCGGCCGGCATCGCGGTCGGCATGGCCACCAACATCCCGCCGCACAACCTGCGCGAGGTGATCGACGCGACCATCGCCGTCATCAAGAACCCGGACATCACCACCGACGAGCTGATCGAGATCGTCCCCGGCCCCGACTTCCCGACCGGCGGCTTCATCAACGGCCGGAACGGCATCCGCAACGCCTACGAGACGGGTCGCGGCGCCATCCTGATGCGCGGGCGGACCACCGTCGAGGAGCACCCCAAGACCGGGCGCAAGTCGATCGTCGCCACGGAGATCCCCTACCAGGTCAACAAGGCCAAGCTGATCGAGAAGATCGCCGAGCTGGTCCGGGACAAGAAGATCGAAGGGATCGCCGACCTGCGCGACGAGTCCGACCGCGACGGCATGCGGATCGTCGTCGACCTCAAGAAGGACGCGGTGCCGGAGATCGTCCAGAACAACCTCTGGAAGATGACGCCGCTGCAAGAGTCGTTCGGCATCAACATGCTGGCGATCGTCGACGGCCGGCCGCAGATCCTGTCGCTGAAGAAGGCCCTCACCAACTACATCGCGCACCGGCGCGACGTGGTCACCCGGCGGACGCTCTACGATCTGCGCCAGGCGCGCGACCGGATGCACATCCTCGAGGGGTTGAAGATCGCCGTCGACAACATCGACGCGGTCATCGATCTCATTCGGTCGTCGAAGGACACCGAGGCGGCCAAGGCGGGCCTGATCCAGAGCTTCGACCTGTCGCCGCGGCAGGCGCAGGCGATCCTGGACATGCGGCTCGCCAAGCTGACCGGCCTCGAGCGCGACGCGTTGGTCGCCGAGATCAAAGAGGTCGCGGGGCTCATCGCTCGCCTGGAGGAGGTCCTGGGCAGCGAAAAGGTGCTGATGAAGGTCGTCACCGACGAGCTGGAGACGGTGAAGACGGAGTACGGCGACGACCGCCGCACCGAGATCTCCGACGCCGACGTGGAGATTGACGTCGAGGACATGATCGCCCCCGAGGAGATGGTCGTCACCGTCACCCACGGCGGCTACGTCAAGCGCAACCCCAAGACGCTCTACCGGGCGCAGCGGCGCGGCGGGCGCGGCATCACCGGCGCGGCGACGCACGAGGAGGACTTCGTCGCCCAGCTGTTCGTCGCCTCGACGCACGACACGCTGCTCATGCTCACCAACAAGGGGCGCGCGTATTCGAAGAAGGTCTGGGAGGTCCCGCAGGCGGGCCGCACCGCCAAGGGGAAGGCCTTCGTCAACCTGATCCCGCTGCAAGAAGGCGAGCGGGTCGTCGCGCTCCTGCCGGTGCGCGAGTTCTCCGAGGGGGCCTTCGTGGTGATGGCCACCCGCACCGGCTACATCAAGAAGACCTCGCTCGACGCCTTCGCCAACATCCGCAACTCGGGCATCATCGCGCTGTCGATCCCCGAGGATGACGATCTCGTCGCCGTGCGCATCACCGAGGGCGCGGCCGACGTCCTCATCGGCACGCGCAACGGCTGGGCGATTCGCTTCCGCGAGGAGAACGTCCGCCCGATGGGCCGCACGGCCAGGGGCGTGCGCGGTATTCGTCTTCGCGACGGCGACGGCGACAAGGACCAGGTGGTCGGCATGGCGGTCGTCCCGCGCGAGGAGCCGGCCACGCTGCTCACCGTCTGCGAGCGCGGCTACGGCAAGCGGACGCCGACCAGCGACTACCCCACCAAGAACCGCGGCGGCAAGGGGGTCATCACCATCAAGACCACCGAACGCAACGGCAAGGTGGTCAGCCTGCGCTTGGTCAGCGACGACGACGATCTGATGCTGATCACGGACGGCGGGAAGTTGATCCGCATGCCGGTCGACGGCATCCCCACCATCGGCCGCAACACCCAGGGAGTGCGCCTCATCCGCCTCGAACCCGAGGAGAAGGTCGTGGCGCTCGAGCGGATGGCCGAGAAGGAGGAAGGCGAGCGCGAGGTGTCACCCGAAGTGGTGGCCGCGCGCGCCGAGCAACAGGCCGAGCCGCTCGGCGCCGAAGATCTGGGCGACGAGGCGGGCGCCGACGAAGGCGAAGGTGAGGACGACGAGGACGACGACGGCGGGGACGACGGCCCGCCCGAAGAATCGTAGCGCGATGGCCACCAACCCCGGCTCCAAACGCCCGCGCTCGTCGAGCCTCTACGAGCGCGCCTCGGCCCTCTTCCCCGGCGGGGTGAACTCGCCCGTGCGGGCGTTCAAGTCGGTCGGCGGGACGCCGGTCTTTCTCGAGCGCGGCGTGGGGCCGTTCGTGCACGACGTCGACGGCAACCGCTACATCGACTTCATCGGGTCGTGGGGGGCGCTGATCCTCGGCCACGCCGATCCGGACGTGGTGGCGGCCGTCATCCACGCCGCGTCGGGCGGGACCAGCTTCGGCGCGCCCACCCCGCGCGAGGTCGAGCTCGGCGAGCTGGTCCGCTTCATGATGCCGTCGCTGGAGAAGATGCGCTTCGTCTCCTCGGGCACCGAGGCGACGATGTCGGCGCTGCGCGCGGCGCGCGGCTTCACCGGCCGGCATCGCATCATCAAGATCGACGGCGGCTACCACGGGCACGCCGACACGCTCCTGGCCAAGGCCGGCTCGGGCGTGGTGACGCTGGGCCTGCCGGGCTCGAGCGGCGTGACACCGGCCGCGGTGGCCGACACGCTGGTGGTCCCCTACAACGACCTCGACGCCATGCGGGCGGCGTTCGAGGAGCACCGCGACGAGATCGCCGCCCTCATCATCGAGCCCATCCCCGCCAACATGGGCCTGGTGATGCCGCGCCCGGCCTATCTTCCCCTCCTGCGCGCCCTCTGCGACGAGCACGGCGCGCTGCTGATCTTCGACGAGGTGATCACCGGCTTCCGGGTGGCGCGCGGCGGCGCGCAGCAGATGTTCGGCGTCCGCCCCGACCTCACCTGCCTGGGCAAGATCGTCGGCGGCGGCCTCCCCTTCGGCGTCTACGGCGGGCGCGCCGATGTGATGGACGTGATCGCGCCGGTCGGCCCGGTCTACCAGGCGGGCACGCTGTCGGGAAACCCGGTGGCGGTGGCCGCCGGGCTGGCCACCCTCAAGCGGCTCGACGAGCAGGCCTACGTGGCGCTGGAAGGGATCGGGCGCGTGCTGGAGGACGATCTCGCGCGCGCCGTCCGCCGCACCGGCGTCACCGCGCGCGTGCAGCGGGTCGGCTCGGCCTTCACGCTCTTCTTCGCCCCCGAAGAGGTGGTCGACCTGCAGAGCGCGAAGCAGTCGAACACCGACCACTACGCCAAGTTCTTTCACGGCATGCTGGAACGGGGATTCCTGCTGCCGCCGGCGCAGTTCGAAGCCGCCTTCCTCTCGCTGGCGCACACGCTCGACGAGGTGAACGCCTTCACCGCCGCCGCCCGCGAGGCGCTGGCCGAAGTCGCCGGCAAATAGTTCGGGACCCTCTAGGGTCCCCCCGCGACGGGCTCGCGCGGGCCCAGCCCGCGCTTCCCCACGCGGTCAGCCCCTCCCCGGACCGCGCGGTCCGCCTTGATTTCAAGGCTCCGGCGTGATACCGCAACGCCGCCCATCGACCCCGAGGCCAAAAAGATGTGGCGGATTGCCGGCACCACCGGCGCCGTCGGAATCGAGATAGCCGTCGCCATCGCGATCGGCTACCTGGGCGGGAACTACCTCGACCACAAATTCGGAACGCACCCTTGGCTCAGCTACGTCGGATTCGCCATTGGACTCTGCGCTGCCGTCAAAGCGCTGGTTCGGGTGGCGCGCGCCTACAAGCGGGAGCAGGGCGGCGACGGGCCGGAGCAGAAGAATGACGGCCGGGGTTAAGCGGATCGAGCGGGCCAACGCGATCCTGGCGGTGACCTTCACCGCGCTCGCGGGCCTCGTCTGGGGGCCGCGCGGCACGCTCGCCGCCGGCGCCGGCGCGCTGCTGGCCTGCGCCGACTTCCACGTCCTGGCCAGGCTGGGCGCGCGGGCGGTCGTGGCGGCGCGCGACGGCGCCTCGGCCGCCGCGCTGGGCGGTCTGGCGCTGGCGCTCATCGGCAAGATGACGGCGCTGTTCGCGCTGGTGTTCGTGGCGCTGCGCGTGGCCCACCTGCCGGTGGCGCCGTTCGGGCTTGGATTTTCGGTGCTCGTCATCTCGATCCTGCTGGTCTCGCTCACGGCTTCCGCGGAGACCCTCGGAGGGTCCCCGCACCCTCCCGCGAAGGATTCCGAAGGGCAAAGCCCTTCTCCATCCCCGCGCAGTGTTGTAGAAGCCGGGGCGCCGACGCCATGAATCCGCACGCCACCTGGTTCGAGTTTTTCCCCGGTTACCCCGCGTTGCACGACGCGCTCGCGCCGCTGCTGACCCGGACCTGGACCTGGCAGATGTTTCAGACCACGCACTTCCAGCTCGATCACGTGCTGGGGGCGCTGCTTGTTTTTCTCTTCCTGCTGTTCGGCGCCAGCCGCTACGCCGCCGCCGTCAACGGCGCCAGCGACGGGGGCCTGGTCCCGCCGCCGAAGTTCGGCCTGCGCAACCTGTTCGAGACGCTGGCGGACACGATCTTCAACTTGATGGCCGGCGTGATGGGCGAAAAGGAAGCCCGCCGTTACCTGCCGCTCATCGGGACGCTGTTCTTCTTCATCCTGTTCGCCAACCTGCTGGCGCTCATCCCGGGGTTCCTGCCGCCGACCGACACGCTGAAGACCAACCTGATGCTGTCGATCCTGGTTTTTCTGCTGACGCACGTCTTCGGCGTCCGCGAGCACGGGATCAAGTACTTCAAGCACTTCATGGGACCCGTCAAATGGCTGGCGCCGCTCATGATCCCCATCGAGATCGTGAGCCACATTGCCCGGGTGGTGTCGCTGTCGATGCGCCTCCTCGGCAACATCGCGGCCGACCACGCGGTGGTGCTGGCGTTCTTCGCCATCATCCCTTTCCTGGTCCCCGTCCCCTTCTTGATCATGGGCGTGTTCGTCGCCGTGGTCCAAGCCGTGGTCTTCGCGTTGCTCTCGACCGTCTACATCGGCCAGGCCGTCGCGCACGAAGAACACTAAGCGAAGAGCACCGAGCGCCTACCGAAAAGCCCCTAGCCCCCGAATCAATTTGCAGTTAAGGTCCGCACCAAAAAACAAACCGAGCAGGAGCCCGATCATCATGCGCCGCATCTCCAAGTCCTTCGCCTCTCTCTTCGCCCTCGGCGTCGCCGCCGCGGTCGTCCTCACCGCCAGCCCGGCGTTCGCGCAGGCGATGGACACCGCGCGCGCCGACCGCGACAAGTGGCTCGGCCTCGCCGCCGCGCTGGCCATCGGCCTGTCGGCCCTGGGCGGCGCCATCGGCCAGGGGCGCGCCGCCGGCTCGGCCCTCGAGGGGATCGCCCGCAACCCGCAGGCCTCGGGCAAGATCTTCGTCCCCATGATCGTCGGCCTGGCGCTCATCGAGTCGCTGGTCATCTACGGCCTGCTCATCGCCTTCCAGCTGTTCGGCAAGATTGGCTAACGCCGGCGCCGGCTGGCCCGTCGCGTAGACTGGGCTCTGGCGTTTTCACATGGCGATTTCCTGCGGCATCGTCGGCTTGCCCAACGTGGGCAAGTCGACGCTCTTCAACGCGCTGTCGGCGGCGGGCGCCGCCGTGGCGAACTACCCGTTCTGCACCATCGAGCCGAACGTCGGCGTGGTGCCGGTGCCCGACGCGCGCCTCGACGCGCTGGTCGAGCTCTATCACCCAAAGTCGGTGGTCGCCGCCACGGTGAACTTCGTGGACATCGCCGGGCTCGTGCGGGGGGCCTCCAAGGGTGAAGGCCTCGGCAATCAATTTTTGGCCAACATCCGCGAGACGGACGCCATCGCCCACGTCGTCCGTTGCTTCGAAGATGACAACGTCATCCACGTCGAGGGGCGCGTCGACCCGGTCGCCGACGTCGGCACCATCGACACCGAGCTCTGTCTCAAGGACCTCGAGACCGTCGACAAGCGGATCGACCGCGCCAAGAAGGCGCTCAAGGGCCCGGCTCCCAAAGAGGAGAAGGTCGTCCTCGAGCTCTGCGAGAAGCTGAAAGCCGGCCTCGACGCCGGCAAGCCGGCGCGCGCCCAGGGGCTCGACGCCGAGGCGCAGGCGCTGGTGCGAGATCTCGGCCTGCTGACGCTCAAGAAGGTGTTCTACGTGGCCAACGTCGCGGAGAAGCAGCTGGCCAGCGCCGAGAGCGACAAATACATCTCGGCGCTGCGCCAGCACGCCGACGCCGAGGGGGCCCCGGTGGTGGTCATCTGCGCCGCCGCCGAGGCCGAGATCGCCGGCCTCGACGCGGCCGACCGCCCGGCGTTCCTCGAGAGCCTCGGCCTCAAAGAGCCGGGCCTGCACGCCGTGGCGCGCACCGCCTACAAGATCCTCGACCTCATCACCTTCCTCACCGCCGGCCCCGACGAGTGCCGCGCCTGGACCGTCAAGCGCGGCGCCAGGGCCCCGCAGGCCGCGGGCGTCATCCACACCGACTTCGAGCGCGGCTTCATCAAGGCCGAGGTGATCTGGTGGGAAGACCTGATCAAGCTCGGCTCCGAGGCCGCCTGCCGCGCCAACGCCAAGCTGGCCCT
>DATNDC010000215.1:0-2929 GCA_035607055.1 Polyangia bacterium | reverse complement strand
CTGCCGCTGTTCTCATGCGCTCGGCCGCGTCAAGACCCAGTTGCCCAGCGCCAGCACGTCCATTCGGGTCTTGAGGTAGCAGGCCAGCGCTTCGCCCGGCGTGGCGACGATCGGCTCGTGCTCGTTGAAGCTGGTGTTGAGCATCAGCGGCACGCCGGTCTGTCGCTCGAACTCGGAGATGAGAGCGTGGTAGCGCGGGTTGGTGGTGGCGCTCACCGTCTGCAGGCGCCCCGTGTCGTCGACGTGCGTGACGGCGGGGATGCGGGCGCGCTGCTCCAGCCGCACCTTGTAGACCAGCAGCATGAAGGGCGAAGGCTCGCTCCGTTCGAAGATCTGGGAGGCCTTCTCTTCGAGCACGCTGGGGGCGAACGGCCGGTAGGTCTCCCGGTGCTTGATCCGTTTGTTGAGGATGTCCTTCATGTCGGCGCGGCGCGGGTCGGCGACGATCGAGCGGTTCCCGAGCGCGCGGGGGCCGAACTCCATCCGCCCCTGGAACCAGCCCACCACCTTGCCACCGGCGGCGGCTGCCGCCACCTGGCGATAGAGCTCGCCGTCGTCGAGGCGGCGCACGTCGATGGCGGGGTCCCAGCCGTTGCCGCGCGCCTTCTCGATCGCCGTTTCGATCTCCTGGTCGTCGAAGTCGAAGCCGGTGTAGGCGTCGCGCATGACGAAGCGGCGCGGGCGGTCGAGCACCGCGTGCTCGACGTAGAAGGCGGCGCCGATGGCGGTCCCGTCGTCGCCGGCGGCCGGCTGCACGTAGATCTCGCGGAACTTGGTCCGCTCGAAGACCTTCCCGTTGGCCACGGAGTTGAGCGCGCAGCCTCCCGCCAGGGCCAGCTTGTCGAGGCCGGTGCGCCGCTGTAGGTCCTCGAGCACGTGGAAGAAGATCTCCTCGTAGACCACCTGAGCGCTGTGGGCGATGTCGGCCCACTTGCCGAAGAACTCGGGGTCCTCGGGATCGCGGGCCGGGCCGAGCAGCTCGGCGAGCTTGGGCGAGAACACCAGGCCGAGGTGCGGCGAGCCGTCGTCCCAGGTCATCTCCACGCCGTCGGTGTGGTGGCGGAAATAGTCGAGGTTGAGCTCGAAGTGCCCGCCGTCGACGGGGCGGATCACCTGGCGGAGCTTCTCGACGTGGAGCGGCTTGCCGTAGGGCGCGAGCCCCATCATCTTCCACTCCTCGCCGTACCTGTGGAAGCCGAGGAACTGGGTGACCGCGGTATAGAAGAGGCCGGCCGAGTGGGGGAACTCGACGCGATCGATGATCTCCAGCTTTCGGTCGCGCCCCACGCCACGCATGGTCGACACGAAGTCGCCGAAGCCGTCGATCGACAGGCAGGCCGCCTCCTCGAAGGGCGAGACGAAGAAGGCGCTCGAGATGTGCGACTTGTGGTGCTCGACGGCGTGGAACTTGGCCTTGAGCGCCTTGCGCTCGACCCCCAGCGCGGCCGCCAGCGTCTCGTCGACACCCCGCACCTTGGCCACGTTGGCCAGGCGGTCCTTCACCAGCTTGGTGAACGACGGTCGCTTCTGGACCGCGAAGAGGATCTTCTTGTGCAGGTTGGCTTTGGGATCGCGCGACACCGCCACGTGCTGCAGCTCGCCGGGCGCCACGCCGGCCTGCGCGAGCACCGCCTTGGCCGCCAGCGACGGGAAGCCGGCGCAGTGCTTGCGGCGATTGAGCCGCTCCTCCTCCACCGCCCCCGCCAGCTCACCGTCCTTGACCAGGGCGACGGAGGCGTCGCCGTGAAAAGCGTTGATTCCTAGGATATTCATGCCGCGGCCCGGGAGTATAGGAGATGTTCGACGAGGGAGGGTGTTTTGGCGTATATGCTAACGCGGAATTCTCGATGATCTCACCGGTTTCCGTCCCGGACGCGCGGGGGCTCGAGGTCGCGATCCTGCACAACTATCGCGACGCCCAGCAGCCGAGCATGCGGCTCTATGCGGAGCGCCTCGGTGAGGCGCTCCTGCGCCGCGACGTCCGTGTGACGCGGGTCCGCCCTCCCGGCGTCGTCCCGGCGGCTTGGCGGCGCCGTTCGGCGGCGTGGAACAAGGTCGACGGGTACGTGGGGCGTTTTGCCGTGTATCCGCGCCTCATACAAAATTTGCGCGCCGACATCGTCCACGTCGTGGACCATGGCCAGGGGTACCTGGTCGCCGGGCTCGACGGGCGGCGGACGGTCGTCACTTGCCACGACGTCATCCTGCTGGCGCTGGCCTCCGGTCGCATCGGCATGGCCCGGGTGCCGCAGGTGGCGCTTCAACTCTTCCGCATCTCCCTGGAGGTGATGAAGGGGGCGGCGGTCGTGGTCGCCGACTCCACCCAGACGAAGCGAGACCTTGTCGATCTCGTGCGCGTCGATCCGGCGAAGGTGATCGTGATCCACCCGGGGCTGAACCAGCAATTTGCCCCCGATCGGTCGCGCGGGCAGGCGCTGCGGCGGCGGCTGGAGATGGGCGATGGCCCGGTGATGCTCCAGATCGGGCGCGGCTTCTACAAGAACGTCGGGACCGTGCTGCGGGTGCTCCGCCGGCTGCGCGACGGGGGGATCGACGCGCGCGTGGCCCGGGTGGGGCCGCCGCTTTCGGGCGACGACCGGGCGCTCGCGGAGCGGCTCGGCGTCCTGACGGCGGTCGTCGAGCTCGGCGCGCTTCGGGACAGCGAGCTGCCGGCGCTCTACAATGCGGTCGATCTCCTGCTGTTCCCCTCGCTGTACGAAGGTTTCGGGTGGCCGCCGCTCGAAGCGATGGCCTCGGGGACGCCGGTCGTCTGCTCGCGGGCGGGATCGCTCGACGAGATCGTCGGCGAGGCCGCGTTGACGGCGGATCCGGAAGACGTCGAGGCGCTGGCCTGGCACGCGGGGGCGGCGCTGACCGATGGCAAGGTTCGGGCCGCGCTGGTCGAGCGGGGCCAGGCGCACGCGGCGCG
>DATNDC010000209.1:0-54313 GCA_035607055.1 Polyangia bacterium | reverse complement strand
ACCTGATGGTCTGGTACTACAAGCCGTCGGACAACCAGCCGATCGGCTCGACGATCACCAATGGAACGGTCACCATCGGCGGCAAGCAGTTCAACATCTGGTACGGCACCAACAACGGCAAGCCGGTCGTCTCCTACGTCGCCCAGCAGAAGATGACCTCCTGGACGTTCAGCCTGGGCGCCTTCATCCAGGACGCCGCGAGCCGCACCTGCAGCGGGTCGACCAAGTGCCTCCAGAGCAGCTGGTACCTGACCAACGTCTTCTCCGGCTTCGAGATCTGGAAGGGCGGCGTGGGCCTGCAGACGACCGACTTCGGCGTCAGCGTCCCTTAGCCTCAGGCCGCCGCCGTCGCCCGGCGCGTCTCCTCGACGAGGCCGTCCAGAAATCGGGCCACCGGCTTGGTCCGCTTGAGCGTCGGCCGGCAGGCGAGGCGGACGTCGATGGGGGGGACGTCGGCGGCCTCGACGAAGAGGTGGCGGCGGTCGTCGCGGCCGAGCGCCAGGCCGGGGACGAGGCCCATCCCCAGCCCCTGCCGCACGTACGAGAGCAGCAGCGAGACGCTGGGGAGATCGATCGTCGACAGCGGGCGCAGCCGGAGGCGGCCGAGATATTCGTCGAGCACGCGCCGCCCCTGGCTGCCGGCCCGCAGGCGGAGCAGCGGCTCGCGACCGAGGCGGGCGCGCAGCGGCTCGGCGGCGGCGCGCTTCGAGACCGGGCGCGGGGCGACCCAGAAGAAGCGCTGGGTGCAGAGCTGCGTTTGGTCGGCGGTGAGCGCGCGGTCGGTGCTGACCACCGCGACGTCGACCTGGCCGGCCGCCGCCAGCCGGCCCGCCTCGATCGAGTTGGTGGTGGTGATCTCGAACCGCAGCGGCGCCCCCTCGGCGAAGAGCCGGCGGAGGATCGGCAGCAGCAGCGCCTCGCCCAGGTAGTCGCTGGCGGCGACCCGCAAGGTGGTGACCCGGGCGGCGGTCATCTCGTCGAGCAGTGTCTCCAGCGAGGCGGCCTCGTCGAACAGACGCGTGAGGCTGCCGAGCAGCGCCTCGCCCGCGGGGCTGGGTCGGATGCCGCGGCCGACCTTCTCGAACAGCGCCAGGCCGAAGCGCGCCTCGATGCGGCGGATCTGCTGCGACACGGCCGAGGCGGTCTTGTGCAGCCGGCGCGCCGCCTCGCCGACCGAGCCGGTCTGGGCCACCACCAAGGCGTCGTGAAAGGCCGGGATGAGCGAGGCGTCCATCGCTTCGATCGTTAAGTATAACTTAACGGTTGCCGCCCGCGGTTGTCAGTAGACGCCGAAGAGCTTCGGCGGGAAGGTGAGGAGATGAAACCGCGCACGATGTTCGAGAAGATCTGGGAGGCGCACCTGGTGCGGCCCGCCAGCGCCGAGACGCCGGCCATCCTGTACGTCGACCTGCACCTCGTGCACGAGGTGACCTCGCCGCAGGCCTTCACCTGGCTGCGCGAGCGCGGGCTCAAGCTGCGGCGCCCCGAGCGGACGGTGGCGACCATGGATCACTCGACGCCGACCACGCCGCGCGGGCGCGACGGCAAGATCCCGGTGCTGGACAACGCGGCGGCCCTGCAGATCGCGGCGCTGGAGAAGAACTGCGCCGACTTCGGCGTCGAGCTGCACAAGCTCGGCAGCGACGGCCAGGGGATCGTGCACGTCATCGGCCCCGAGCTGGGGGTGACGCAGCCGGGGATGGTGATCGTCTGCGGCGACAGCCACACCAGCACGCACGGCGCGTTCGGCGCGCTGGCCTTCGGCATCGGGACCAGCGAGGTCTCGCACGTGCTGGCCACGCAGAGCCTCCTGCAGCAGCCGCCCAAGACGCTGGCGGTGACCGTCGAGGGGACGCTGCCGCCGGGGGTGACGGCCAAGGACGTCGTGCTGGCGGTGATCGCGCGGCTCGGCATCGGCGGCGGCACCGGCCACGTCATCGAGTACCGCGGCTCGGCGATCCGCGCGCTCTCGATGGAGGAGCGGATGACCGTCTGCAACATGTCGATCGAGGCGGGCGCCCGCGCCGGCATGATCGCCCCCGACGAGACGACGTTCGCTTACCTGAAGGACCGCCCGCGCGCGCCCAAGGGCGCCGCTTGGGACCAGGCGGTCGCCGCCTGGCGACAGCTGCCGTCGGATCCGGGCGCGACGTTCGATCGCGAGGAGAGGTTCGACGCCGCGAAGATCGAGCCGATGATCACCTACGGGACCAACCCCGGGATGGGGATCGCCATCGGCGCCGACATCCCGGCGGCCGCCAGCGCCAGCGACGCCAAGGCGCTGGCCTACATGGGGCTCACCGGCGAGAAGCGCCTGCTCGGCCACAAGATCGACGTCGTCTTCATCGGCAGCTGCACCAACTCGCGCCTCTCCGACCTGCGCGCGGCGGCCTCCATTTTCAAAGGACGCAAGGTCGCCGAGGGCGTGCGCGCGCTGGTGGTGCCGGGCTCGCAGGCGATCAAGAAGGCCGCCGAGGCCGAGGGCCTGGACCAGGTTTTTCTCGCAGCGGGCGCCGAATGGCGCGAGGCCGGCTGCTCGATGTGCATCGCCATGAACGGCGACCAGCTCAAGCCGGGTCAGTACGCGGTCAGCACCAGCAATCGCAACTTCGAGGGGCGGCAGGGGGCCGGGGGCCGCACCTTCCTGGCCAGCCCCGAGACGGCCGCCGCCGCCGCCGTCACCGGTCGCGTCACCGACGCCCGCGAGCTCGCCTAAAGGAGACTCCCATGGACCCCATCAAGACGCTGACCTCCAAGACCGTCGTCCTCCCCGTCGAGAACGTCGACACCGATCAGATCATCCCGGCCCGCTTCCTCAAGGCGACCAGCAAGGCAGGTCTGGGATCCAAGTTGTTCGCCGACTGGCGCTTCGACGCCGAAGGAAAAGCGAAGAGCGACTTCGTGCTCAACCGCCCCGAGGCGGCCGGCGCCGCGGTCCTGGTGGCCGGCGACAACTTTGGCTGCGGGTCGTCGCGCGAGCACGCCCCCTGGGCACTCTACGACTACGGCTTCCGGGCCGTGGTCAGCACCTCGATCGCCGACATCTTCCGAAACAACTCCTTGAAGAACGGCCTTCTGCCGGTGGTGGTCGACAAGGCGACCCACGCCAAGCTCCTGGCGGCGCCCGGGGCGTCGGTCACGGTCTCGGTCGAGGAGAAGACGTTGACGCTGCCGGACGGCACCCGCGCGTCATTCCCCCTCGACCCCTTCGCCCGCTACTGCCTGCTCAACGGCGTGGATGAGCTGGAGTTTCTGCTCTCGCAGGAAACGGCCATTGCCGCATTCGAAGCGCGTCGCTGAGTTCGTTGCCCGGCAGGCCCGGGCGGCGCTATCATCGAAGGCGACGGAGGCTCGACGCATGGAGAAGATCCGCGTGGATCCGGGTTCGGCGGCCATTCAGATGGTGCGGTTGAAGGAAAGACACGGGGAGCTGGAGCGCCGGTTGGCGGAGCTGGAACGCCACTTGTCGCTGACGCCGGATGAGCAGGTCGAGCGGAGTCGTCTCAAGAAAGAGAAGCTGCGGACGAAGGACCAGCTGCAGCGCCTGGGCGCCGTCCGCGCGCCGTAACGCCGGGCAGCGAGCGCAAGGGGCGCGTTGGACGAGACGGCCGAGCACGCCGCCTTCATCGAGCGGCTCCGGCGGTCCGGCATCCGCGTCGATCGCGAGGGGCGTTTCATCCACGAGGGGGCGGAGGTCACCCACGAGGGGCTGCGCCGCGCTCTCTTCCGCTGGCTCGACCGGCTGCCGCCGCCCGATGGCCGGTACATCCTGCGCCTCGACGAGCGCCGCTTCGCCTACCTGGACGTCGACGACACGCCGCTCGTGGCGCGCGCGGCGCGCGTCGACGGGTCGGGGATCATCTGGCTGGCGCTCTCCGACGGCGCCGAGGAGCCGCTCGATCCGGCGACGCTGACCGTGGACGCGGCCGGCGTGCTGCGCGCGGCGGTGCGGGGCGGACGCCTCCCGGCGCGGCTCGCCACCTCGGCCGTCGCCGCGCTCGGGGAGTGGCTCACGGAGGCGCCCGACGGGGGCCCGGCGTTGCGCGTGGCAGGGCGGACGGTTCCGATCCCGACCCGGGCACTATCGGCAAAGTGACCACGAAGCGCGCCCCCCCGAGCGGCGACGGTTCGGGCGCCACCCGCACGTCACCGCCATGGTCGAGGACGATCTTGCGGACGATCGCCAGCCCGAGACCGGTGCCGTGCTCCTTGGTGGTCACGTAGGGGTCGAAGATCCGTTCGCGCGCCTCCTCGGCGACGCCGGGGCCGTTGTCGTCGACGTAGAGGCAGGCGGCGTGGTCCCCTTCGGCGATCGCGATTCGCACCGCCGGGCCGCGGCCGGTCGGCTCGGTGGCCTGCACGGCGTTCTCCACCAGGTTGGCCAGCACGCGCCGGATCAGCATCTTGTCGCAGAGCGCGGCCACCGGGGCGCGCCGCTCGACCGCCAGCGCCTTCTGCCACTCGGGGTGCGCGCGCGCGAAGTCGTCGACCACCTGGCCGAGATCGACGGGGACCGGCTCGACCTTGGGGAGCTTGGCGAACGCCGAGAAGTCGTCGACCAGGCGCCGGATGGCCCCCACCTCCTCGGTGAGGATCTCCTGCGCGGTGCCGAGCAGCCGCTCGTAAGCGACGTCGCCGCCGCGGTACTTGGAGCCGAGCTCCTGCACCGCCAGCTGGATCGGCGTGAGCGGGTTCTTGATCTCGTGCGCCAGCCGGCGGGCCACCTCCTGCCAGGCCGAGAGCTTCTGCAGATACACCACGCGCGAGCGCGCCTCCGACAGCTCGGCGACCATGCGGTCGAAGGCGCGGCCCAGATCGTCCAGCTCGTCGGAGCCGCGCGGCGCGACCCGCACGGTCAGATCCCCCTCGCCGACGCGACGGGCGGCGTCGCGCAGGGTCGCGACCCGGCCGGTGGCACGCCGGGCGATGAAGAGCCCCAGCGCCGCCGCGATGAACAGCACTGCCACCAGCGCGATTCCCAGGCCGTGGAAGATGCGGGGCAGGACCAGCGGCAGCAGTCGATCGAGGTCGCGCTCCTCCTCCATCGCGGCCCGCAGCGCCAGGAAGTTGGCGTAGATCTCGCGCGGGATCCCGAAGGTCAGCTCCAGCACGCGCGTCTCGCCGCCGGCGCTCTTGAGCGCCACCAGGTTGGGCGGCGCCTCGCGCGCCTCGGCGATCACGCTGGGGGGCGCCGACCACTCGTCGACGGTCCGCTCCCCCGCCAGGATGCGCGCGCGCAAGAGATCGGGGACGTCGGCCAGGTCCGAGGCGCGCCCGAAGTCGCTGGCGCCGATCTCGGTGGCCCGCTCGTGGAACGTGTCCTTCACCTTCTCGAAGTAGGCCTTGTAGACCTCGACGGCGCCGCCCAGCGACTGGCGGACCGCCTCCTGGTGCTGATCGGTGATCGCCTGGATGCGGCCGATCGTCACCTGCATCAGGTAGGCGGCCGCCCCGAGCGGCAGCGAGGCGACGATGAAGAGGGCGAGCAGAATCTTCCATTCGAAGCGGCCGGGTAGTCGCAGAAGTTTCATCGGAACCTCCCGGGCTGGGGCTTCGGCGGCGGCGGCGCGGGCGGCGGCTGGGGCGCCGGTCCCCAGATGAACGGCTGCGAGGCGAAACGGACCTGGCGCTCGCTGTCCTCGATGCGCGGGTTGACGAAGATGCTGACGAACGAGCCGAAGAAGCTGTCGCCGGCGCCGAGCCGGCGCTGGCCGCGCGCCGGTTGGACCAGCCAGCGACGCACCTCGATCAGCAGGTCCTCGGAGATGGGGTCGAGGTCGCCGCGTACGGCCAGCACGTAGGCCGCCCCCGGCCGCAGGCGCGCCCCCTCGATCACCGGCAGGTCGAGGAGGACGGCGGCCCGGCCGATGGCCTGCTCGGGCGTGGCCACCACCGACCGCCGCTCGGCTCCCATCCCGTCGGAGGTGCGGACGGCGAACTTCTCGTCCCAGATGTCGTAGACGATCTCGGCGCGCTGGACGGCGACCGCCACCGGATCGCCGGTGGCGACCTCCTCGAGCGCCGCGCGGATGAGGACCCGGGTGGCGAAACCCGACTTGAGCCGCGCGCGCTCGGCGTCGCCGAACAGATCCTGCAGCCCGACCGACACGGTGAGGTGGCCGTTCTTGACGCCGAAGCCGACGTCGCGCTGGGGGACCGGGTCGGCGGCGCGCGCGCTCTCGGGCAGCGCGGCCAGCGCGCTGGCGAGGACCACGGCAGCGGCGAGACAGCGAAGCATGTCAAAAAGAGCTGCGGCTGAGCACGTTGGCGATCGAGATGGTGAAGACGCCCACGTAGGTGTCGAGGCGGATGCCGAGATCGCCGGTGATCCCCCAGGGGGGCGAGGTGAGGGAGTCCTCGTCGTTGGTCATCCCCAGCACGCCGGCCGCCACGAAGGCGTCCCCGCCGTAGACCAGCCCTTTGTGGCGCCACACCGGGACGGCGTATTCGATCAGCAGGCGCCCCGCGTAGTTGTCGTAGCGCTGGCTGGCCAGCGAGCTGCCGAGGAAGCTCGGCGCGGGCTGGGTCGAAAAGTTGATGCCCAGCGCCCGGCGCGGCAGCAGCAGATCGAGATCGCCGATGAAGAACCGGTCGAAGTAGGGGGCCACGCCGTCGACGACCCCCCCGAACACGTGAAAGCCGAGCGCGCCGCGCGGCATCCGCAGATAGAACGATCCGTTCAAGACGGTCTTGACGTAGCCGTAGTCCGAGCCGAAGAGCGCGCTCCCCACCTCGACGGAGACGGCGGCCCGCATCCCCGAGCGCGGCAGCACCGGATCGGAGCGGTTGTCGAAGTCGAGGCCCAGCGCGATCGTGCCCACCCGGCTCGACCCCTCGTTGATCATGAAGTCGATGGGGGCGGTCGCCGCCGTCGCCGGCGGGTAGGTGGCAGTGACCCACTCCTCGCGGAGGGCGGCGCTGGCGTGCAAGTCGTAGGGGAACGTCTTGCCGGCGGTCACCACGCCGCCCGCCCGCTGGACGCGGGTGGCGACGAACCTCCCCGGATCGGGGTCGCTGTCGGCGCCAGACACGCGATAGAACTCGCTGCCGTCGTTGTAAAGGCCGGTCACGGAGAGGCCGACGCCGTTGGGCCCGCCGAGCGGCGGCACGCCGAGGTGGAGCCGCAACCCCAGACCCTGGTGCGCGTAGGGGACCACCGGCTTGGTCGAGGCGACGAAGCCGGCCCCGAGGTTGATGCCGCGCCCGAGGAAGTTCGTCTCCGAGACGTCGGCGCCGCCCCAGAACAGCGTGGCCTCGCTGGTGGCCGGGAAGAGCTCGTTGATGACCAGCGTGCCGCGCTCCTCCACGGCGACGACCAGCACGACCGCGCCGCGCTTCGACCCGCGCGTCACCGAGAGCTGCACGTCGAGGAAATAACCGAGCGACAGCAGGCGGTAACGCGCCCGCTCGACGCGCGGGTCCGAGGCGTCGACGACGGCGCCCGGCGCGAGCCCCAGCACCGCCAGCTCGCCCACGATGAGGTCGGTCTTGGTCTTGCGGTTCCCGGTGACACGGACCTCTTCGATCGTGTAGTGCGGGCCGAAGTTGGCGTCGGGGAAGGCCGCCTCCTCGGGCGAGGGCGCCGCGTCGACGTTCGGGTCGGTGGGAGATTCGGCCGGGTCGGGCGCCGCGGCGGCCGCGCGCGCCCCGGCCGTCAGGATCGCGACAACGAGGAGGCGCGCGCCGGCCCGGGCGAGCATGCTGCCCCAGCATACCCCGACCGGGCCAAATCCCCGCGTGACCGAACCGACGAGCGAGATCGATCACGCGGCCTGGGCCGGCTGGCCCCGGCGACGGGTGGTCGCCTACAGCCGGCGCGTCAGCTTGAGATCGGCGAGCGAGTCGTACGTCCGGACCTGTTCGGGGAGAATCTCGCGTGCCACCAGCGTGCGGGTGTCGCGATCCAGCTTGCAGACGTCGTCGAGGTAGTGCTTGAGGCCGCGATCCTCGCTGGCCTCCAGCGCGTCGATGGCCGCGTCGCCACCGGCACCGAGCGCGGAAGGACCCACGGCCCCGGACGTCTCGCTGCCGATCTCTTCGTATACCTGCGGATCACCGCCCAGAAAACGGATCCGCTGCTCGAGCATGGCGATCCGGCGCTCGTGCGAGGCCAGGCAGGCGCGCAGCTCCTCGGCGTCCTCGGTGTCGGCGATTCCGGGCAGGGCCCGCCGGTAGCTGGCGACCGCGGCCAGCTCTTCGTGCAGAAACGCAATCAGCGTCTGAATGCTCGCTTCTTCCCCCATCACCCCCACCTTCGTCCTCCGTTCCTCACCCGACCGCTTCAAACCTGGCCATCGCTCGCGCTCGGTGAAGAGGTGGTCTGGCGCACCAGCTCGAGCAAGGCATCGCCGTAGAGCTCGAGCTTCTTCGGCCCGATGCCCGAGATGCCGAGCAGCGCGTCGGGCGAGCTCGGCCGCTCCTCGGCGATCCGCATCAGCGTCGCGTCGTTGAACACCACGTAGGCGGGGACGTTGCGGGCCGCGGCCAGCGACTTGCGCATCGCCTTGAGCCGCTCGAACAGCGCGCCGGTCTCGGCTGTCGGTTCCCCCGCCGGGGCGCGGGTGGCGGTGCGGTCTGCCGGGCTCGCCGGGGCGCGCCTCGGCACCCCACGCGCGGCGCGGGCGGCCGTCAGGGGATCGAGCCCGCCGCAGACGTCGCAGGACTCGCCGCAGGGCTCGATCCGCTCGCCGAGGTGGCGGACGATCAACCGGTGGCGGCAGTCGCGCGCCGAGGCGAAGGAGAACATCTCCCGGATCTGCTCGCGCTGGCGGGCCTGGGCGGCCGGATCGATCTCCTCGCCGGGACGCTCGCCGAAGCGCTCGAACGCCAGCACGTCGGCCCAAGAATAAAAAAGAACGCAGTCGCTCGGCAGCCCGTCGCGGCCGGCGCGGCCGATTTCCTGGTAGTAACTCTCGATCGAGCGCGGCATGTCGCGGTGGATGACATAGCGGACGTTCGACTTGTCGATCCCCATCCCGAACGCCACCGTCGCCACCACCACGTCGATCTCGTCGCGCGAGAAGGCGTCCTGCACCCGCGTCCGCTCGGCCGGGTCCAGCCCGGCGTGGTAGGCGGCCGCCGCGATCCCGGTGTCACGGAGGTGGTCGGCCAGCGACTCGCAGGCTTTACGGGAGAGCGCGTAGACGATCCCGCTCTGCCCGCGCCGGGCGTGCACGAGGTTGGTGATCGCCGCCCGCACGCCCTTGGTGCCGGCGCTCGCCCCCCCGTCGTGGTCCCCCTTTCGGTAGATCGAGAGGCGAAGGTTCGGGCGGAAGAAACGCCCGCGGAAGCAGGCCGGATCGATCATCGCCAGCTGGCTGATGATGTCGGCGGTGACGGCCGGCGTGGCGGTCGCCGTCAGCGCCAGCACCGGCACGCCGCCGGAGTTGCCGGACTTGCCGAACTTGCGCTTGAGCCCGGTCAGGTTGCGGTACGCGGGGCGGAAGTCGTGCCCCCAGTGGCTGATGCAGTGCGCTTCGTCGACCGCGATGAGGCGCAGGTCGAGCCCGGCGAGCACGCGGCCCACCGAGGCCTCGATCCCCTCGGGCGCGGCGTAGCAGAGCTCGTACTCGCCGGCGGCGAGCGCCCGGACCCGCCGCTGCCGCTCCTCGGGCGGCAGCGACGCCGAGAGGTAGGTCGCCCGCAACCCGACCTCGGTCATGGCGTCGACCTGGTCTTTCATCAAGGCGATGAGCGGCGAGACCACCAGCGTGGTCCCGCCCAGCACCCGCGCCGGGATCTGATAGGTCAGCGACTTGCCGGCGCCGGTCGGCATGATGCCGACGCAGTCGCGCCCCGAGAGCAGCGTCTCGATGATCTCCAGCTGGCCGGCTCGAAAAGAGGGGTAGCCGAAGACGTCGCGCAGCACCTCGATCGGCGGGGGCCCCGAGGGGGGCCGCACGGAGAGGGCCCGTCCCACCTCGCGCAGCAGGCCGACTGTCGCCGGGCTGAAGGCGCCCGGGCTCCGTTTGAAGGTGACGCGCAGATTGGCCAGCTCGCCCCCGCAGGCGGCGCGGAACGACAGATCGGCCTGGTCGCCGGCGCGCCAGCGCTCGGCCAGCGCGCGCGCCGCCGCGTCGATCTGGGGAGTGTCGGGCGCTTCTGACGGACCAGCTTCGGTGGGCATGGCGCGGTTATCGGCGTCACGTTAACGAAGTGGCTTGTTGCCGTCGAGGGGGCGGTTAAGTTCTTACGGGGAAGGCGGGGAATCATGGGCGAGATCTTCTTGGCCGGCCGGATCTTGGCCGGTGGCTTCTACCTTTTCAGCGCGTTCCATCATTTCTCCGACACGGCGTCGCTGGCGCGGTATGCCGGGTCGGTCGGCGTTCCGCTTCCCGAGCTCGCCGTCCTCGTCTCGGGACTCCTGCTGGCCATCGCGGGGGTGACGTTGATCCTCGGCGTCTACCCGGACGTCGGGGTGGCGGCGCTGGTGCTGTTCTTCGTGCCGGTGACGGTCATGATGCACGCCTTCTGGGCGGATCGAGACCCGGTGATGCGGCAGATGGACATCGTCAACTTCGGGAAGAACGTGGCGCTGCTGGGCTCGTCGTTGATGCTCGCGGCGGTGCCCCGGCCCTGGGAGTACAGCCTCGAACGCCGGGCCCACCTGCCGATCAAGGCGCCGGTTTAGCGGGCGCTGCGCTTGCCCCGGAGCCGGCGGGCATGAGGACGAACGGATACGAGATGGTGACGAAGCCGCCGTGCAGCAGCTTGGGAAACGGCCAGCGCCGCACCGCCTGCACGATGCAGTTCTCGACGCGGGCGTTGTCCATCGTCGAGCTCTGTAACGCCGACAAGACCACCTGACCCACGGCGTTGATGGTGAACCGCACCTGGATCCGGCCTCCGAGCCCCGGTTTTTGGACGAGCTCGCGTTCGTAGCACTCCTTCGTCTCTTGGATGTGGCTCCGGATGATGCGACGAACGATCTCCTTGTCGAGGCTTCCTCTCGCCTTCACCGCACCGGCCGCGGGCGCGCCGGCGTCGGCGGGAAGTTCGCGTGCGAAGACGGCGGTCTCGGACATCGAGAGCTCCACCGGTGCGCCGGCGTCGATGGGCGCCGCCGCGGCGGGAGGCGCCGCCGCCGCGGGAGGCGGCGTTGCGGGGGCCACGGGTGCCGGTGCGGGGCTGGCGGGCGGCGGGGCTGGCGGCGGCGAGCTGGCCGTGGCCGGATCGCCCGGCGGGTGCAGGCAGGCGCTGAATCCGAACGCCAAGGCAACCCCCCACAGGCCACGGCGCCCCATCGATCCCATGCTGCCACGAACGTACACCGAAAGCGGTTGAGGTTGGTCCTACGAGCTGGCGGAGGTGTACATGGCGAGGGCGCGGCGCCAGACCCAGCGGGCGACGGCCGCGAAGACCAGGCCGCCGGCCAGGGCGGCAGCGGCCGTCCTGGCCTCCAGCCGGCCGAGCAGGGCCAGCGCCGGGTAGGTGGTGAGCAGCGCGATGGGGAAGACGAAGGTGAAGATGATGCGCAGGGCGCCGCGGAAGATGGTGATCGGCCAGCGGGCGGCGTCGAACAGCGAGCCGAACAGGTAAGACAGGTTGTCGACCTTCACCACCCAGAACGAGGCGCTGACCACCAGGATCCAGAACGAGTAGAGGATGACGATCGCCAGGGCGAGAAAGGCCAGGCCGGCCAGGATCTCCAACGGGTGCGGGGCGCGGCCGAGCTTGGCGAAGGCGTAGGTGAAGATGGCCAGCGCGCCGGCCACGTCGACGACGTGCCAGGGCTCGATCTTGGCGGTGGAGACCAGGAACTGGGCGTCGGCCGGCTTGAGCAGGATGAAGTCGAGCGTGCCGTGGCGGACGTGCTCGACGACGGCGGTGAGGCTGGGGCTGACCGCCCCCTCCAGCACGGCGTGCAGCAGGGTGAACCAGCCGACGACCACCAGCGACTCGGGGAACGACCAGCCGGCGACGGTCCGGCGCACGCCGAAGACGACCAGGAGGGGAACCAGCGTCACCCCCATCCAGAGGATGGCGATGAGGCCGCGCACCACGAAGTCGGCGCGGTACTGCATGGCTGTGAGCGCCGAGATCGAGAGCTGCGCGCGGAACAGGCCGGCGTAGCGGCGAACGAGCGCGAGGGGACCGGCGGTCACCTCATCCTCCGAAGGCCGAGAAGCGACGCAGCCCCGCGCGCCAGACGCCGAGCGCCCCCAGCGCGAACAACGCCACGTACCCCCACTGCCCGGCGAGCGCGTGCAGCGCCTCGCGCCGGTCGAGCAGGCCGACCAGCGTCTCGACCGGGAAGCCGAGCATGAACCGGAAGGGGAGCACGTCGGCGGCCCCGCGCACCCAGTGCGGCAGCGCCTCCAGCGGGACCAGGTAGCCGGAGAGGATGGCGTGCACCCCCAGCCACAGCTCGAAGATGCCGAGCGCGCTCTCCATGAAGAAGGCCAGCGAGCCCATCAGCACCATGCTGAAGAAGATCAGCAGCCAGGCGCCGACCAGCGAGGCGAGCAAGACGAGAAAAAGCACCAGGTCGTGCCGGAGCAGTCGGTCGCCGCCGCTCCAGATCAGAATGGCCACCACCGGCGAGATGACCGCCGCCCGCATCGGCACCGCCGACAGGTGCTCGGCGCCGAGCGCGATGATCGGGTGGATGGGGCGCAGCAGCTTGGCCGACAGTGTCCCGTCCCGGATCTCCATCGACAGCTGCCAGACCGCCCAGTTGCTGGTGAGCAGCCGGATCGCCAGCACGCCCAGGTAGTAGGCGGTGAAGGCGCGCTGGTCGAAGCGGCCGACCGGACCGTCCGCCGCCACCGCGTGCCAGATGGCCAGCATGACGAGCGGCATGTTGGTGGTGAGGATCCAGACCAGGAACTCGGCCCGGTAGGCGACCACCTCGGAGACGCCCACCCGCAGCAGCGTGGGGAAGGCGCGCGCGGCGCGGGCGACCTCGTTGCCGAGGCCGGGCCGCGGCGGCGCCGACGGGAGGGCGGCGCTCATCCCAGCACGGGCGCGCCGTTTTGCGGCCCGTTCGCTGCTCCATTGCCTTTGGCCCGCGCGCCGAACAGCTCGCGCATCACCTCTTCGAGCGGCGCCTCCTCGATCGTCAGGTCGACGATGGGGAGCGCCGCCAGCGCGTCGCGCACCACGGCCTGCAGCCGCACCGAGGGGACCGAGAGCACCGCCTGCGCGGCGTCCGCCGAGACGACGGTCCCCAGCTTCTCGAGGTCGGCCCGCTCGACCCCCCGCGCGAGGCGAATCGTCAGCCGCTTGTCGGGGCGCACCCGCCGGGCCAGCTCCTGCAGGTCGCCGTCGTAGATCAGGTGCCCGTGGTCGATGACCACCACGCGCGGGCAGAGCGCCACGACGTCGTCCATGTAGTGGCTGGTGAGCAGCACGGCCGCGCCGTAGCGCTCGTTGTAGTCGCGGATGAAGTCGCGCATCTTCGCCTGCATCGAGACGTCGAGCCCGATGGTCGGCTCGTCGAGGAACAGGACGCGCGGCCGGTGCAGGAGCGCGGCCACCAGCTCGCACTTCATCCGCTCGCCCAGCGACAGCTGGCGCGTCGGCTTGTTGACGAGGTCGCCGATCTCCAGGAGCTCGACCAGCGCGCGCACCGTCTCGTCGGCCTGCGCGCGCGGGATGTCGTAGATGGCGCGGTTCATGGCGTAGGTCTCGGCCGGGGGGAGGTCCCAGAGGAGTTGCTGCTTCTGCCCCATGACCAGCGTGATGAGCTGGAGGAAGCGCGGATCGCGATCCTGCGGGACGAACGACCCCACGCGCACCGCTCCCGAGGTCGGGTGCAGCAGGCCGGCCAGCACCTTGAGCGTGGTGGTCTTGCCGGCGCCGTTGGGCCCCAGGAAGCCGACCCGCTCCCCCTCGCCGATCTGGAACGACAGATCTTCGACCGCCTTGACCTCCTCGTACTTGCGGCGGAGGACGGAGCGCAACGCCGCGCCGACGCCGGGCGCCCGCTTGTGCACGCGGTAGCTCTTCGAAAGGTTGCGGACGTCGATCAGGGCGTCAGAGGGCATGGAAGCGAATGGTCGAGGCGGTAGGGGGCGGGGGCGGGAGCGAGCCCCAATCGTACACAGTAACCTGACCCGGAGCAGGGTTACGCGGGTGTAACCGGATCCTGAACTCGGTCCCGACGCGGCGCGAACGGGAAATGCGTCGGTGAGGTTGGTTTCATTCTTGCTGCGTATACGGGTGTGACGAATAGAGATGTGGGCAACGGGGGGGCCAATGGGCGGCGGGATCGCATCTTGATCGTCGACGACGACCAGGACGCCCGCGAGCTCATCGGTGAGGTGTTGGTTGAGGCGGGCTACACGGTCGAGGTGGCCGGCGACGGGTTCGAGGCGATGGCCAAGCTACCATGCGCCCTGCCGGACCTCGTCGTGACGGACCTGCGCATGCCGGGCATGCACGGGGTCGATCTGGCGCAGAAGATCCGGAGCCAACACGACGTGCCGGTCGTGCTGACCACCGGGATGGACACGTTCGATCTCTGCACGGACGCCTCGGCCTACGGGGCGGTCGCCTGCTTGACCAAGCCGATCAACCTCGAGGAGCTGCTCTGGACGATCGACCTCGCGCTCGCCCTCCAGCGCGACGCGAACGGGGCGCGGCGCGCCTACGCCATCTGATAGAGCGAGCTTGGCTCGCTCGAGCGCCGACCTGGACAGGGCGCCGATTTGGCGGCATCGTGGCGGCGATGGTCACCGACCGCGCGCGGGCGGTGTGGCGAGCCCTGGCGCCGTTCTTCTTCCTCGGGTCGGCTCTCCTTCTGACGCTGCTCTTCGACCGGAGCTTCCTGGTCCAGTCGGACGAGGGGTACACGGTGAACGCGGCCTGGCAGCTCTGGAGCGGCCGGCGCATGTACGACGATTTCCGGCTGTTCGTCGGTCCGGGCTCGGGATACGCCATCCTTCTGGTCTGGAAGGTGCTTGGCAGGCCGAGCTACCTCGGGGCCCGATTTCTGGCGGTGGCCCTCTCGTTCTCCTCGACGGTGGCCCTCTATCTGTCGTTGCGTCGGGCTGGCGTTCGCGGGCTCAACCTGACGGTGACCGTGGTCGGTTGGATGCTCGTCGGTTCGCTGTACGTGCCGATGAACCACAACTCGTTCAGCAGCTACGCCGCGCTCTGGTTTCTCCTCCCGTTTTTACGCCTGGCCGGCGGTGCCGCCCCCCCGGCGGGCGCGCGGTCTGCCGCCACCGGCGCCGCTGCCGGCTTCGCGGCCGGTCTGGTGTTCATTGTCCTGCCGACCAAGGGGGCGCTGCTGGCGGCGACGGCCGCCGCGTTTCTGCTGGTCGCGCGCCGCAGGGCGCTGGGCCGACTGCCGGTGCTCGCTTTGCTCGGCGCCTTCGCCCTCACGGTCTCGCCGCTGTTTCTCCGCTGGGCGCCGAGGACGCTGCTCCGGCAGTGGTTCCTCATTCCCCTGGAGGGGAACTACCTCGGTCACACCGGCGCGGGGAGCGCGCTGCTGGTGGCGGCCTCGATTCTGGTGATCGCGATGGGCGCGCTCGCGTTCCGATGGCGGGACAATCAGCTGCAGGCCCTGGCGGCCGTGCAGGCGGCGCTGTTCGCCAGCACCCTCCACAACATGGAGCTCGCCCACTTCGCGATCAACAGCTTCCCGCTGCTGCTCTTCGCCTCGCTCGCCGCGCGCCGTCGGTGGCTCGCTGCGCGGCTGCCGGAGGTCCCAGCCGCCCTGACCATCGGCGCGTTGACCGCCGTGCTGCTCGCTTGGAGCGCGCTCTCCCCGTCAGGCCGGCAGTACCTGTCGACCAGCACCCTCGACGTGGATGTCCTGGGGCATCGGCCCGTCGCGTTCACCAGCCCGCGGATCGCGGCGGCGCGCGCGATCTACGCCGGTCCGTTTCTCCCCGGTCTCTACTACCTGCTCGGAAAGCAGGATCCCTTCTTCGTCTCCGAGACCGTCGTCTGCAACGCGGACTGCCAGCGGCGGCTGGTCGGCGAGCTGGAGGCGGTTCGCCCCGAGCTGGCCTTCCTGGACTACGAGATGACACGCGACCTCGGCTACGACCAGAACGCCCCCGTCGACAGCTACCTTCGGCAGCATTACGCGCTTTGCCCCGGGCGGGGGGAGATGACCGTCCGTGCGCTCGACCCCAGGTCCTGCCCCTGATCTTCAGGCCGCGCTGCGCTTGGGGACGATGAGGACGGGGCAGGGGGCGTGCTGGACGACGCGCTCGGCGTTGCTCCCCAGGAGGGCGTGCGCCAGCCCGCTGCGGCCGTGCGTCCCCATGATGATCAGCTGGGCGCCGGTCGTCCGCGCCCGCGTCACGATCTCCTGGTCGGCGCGCCCGACCAGCGTCGCGCTCTCGCAGGCCACGCCCGCTTCGCGCACGCGCGCCTCCGCGGCGGCCAGCCCGGCGGCCGACCGATCGAGCGCGGGGCCGATGTCGATCGGGAGCGACGCGACGTCGATGGGCGGCGGGACCGGATAGGTCACCTCCAGGGCGACGTGCACCAGGTCCAGGGTGGCGCCGAACATCCGCGCGAACGACACCGCCGTCTCCAGCGCCTCCTGCGACGGATCAGAGAAGTCCGTCGGCACCAGGATCCGCTTGAGCGCCGTCAAGTCCACGCGGGGTAAGTTAGTCACGGAACGGCGGGGGAGAACCTCGACCGCTGCGCTTGACCTTCCGGCCGGGCGCTGGCAGGAAGGCGCGATGTCCAGCCAAGTCATCGCCGCCCGCATCCGCGGGTTCATCTGCCTCAACGCCCACCCGGCCGGCTGCGCGGCCAACGTCGACGCCGAGATCTCCATCGCTCGCCAAGGCGCGCCCGGCAAGGGCCTGGGCGGGGCGCTGGTCGTCGGGGGCAGCACCGGCTACGGGCTCTCCAGCCTGGTCAGCGCGGTGTTCGGCTACGGTGCGCGCGGGACGGTGGTCTGCCTGGAGCGGCCGCCGCACGGGGAGAAGACCGCCTCGGCCGGCTGGTACAACCTGGCCGCCGCCCAGCAGCGGGCGCGCGCGGCGGGGCGCGAGATCGCGGTCGTCAACGGCGACGCCTTCAGCCGCGAGATCAAGGAGCAGACCATCGCCGGCCTCCAGAAGGCGGGCGGCAAGCTGGACCAGGTCATCTACAGCGTGGCGGCGCCCAAGCGCGTCGACGGCGACACCAGCTGGAGCTCGGTGCTCAAGCCGATCGGCGTGTCCTTCCGCAGCAAGAGCATCAACCTCGGCAACGACCAGGTGACCGAGGTGGAGATCGCGCCGGCCAGCGACGCCGAAATAGAGGCGACGCGCCGGGTGATGGGGGGCGAGGACTTCGCGGCCTGGGTGCGGGCGCTGGCCGAGGCCGATCTGCTGGCGCCCGGCTGCCGCGCCGTCGCCTACAGCTACGTCGGCCCGGCGTTGACCTTCCCCATCTACCGCTCGGGAACCATCGGCAAGGCGAAGGAAGACCTGGAAAAGACCACCCGCGAGCTGTCGGCGATGCTGTCGGCCCGGGTGGGGGGCGCCGCCTACGTCAGCGTCAACAAGGGGTTGGTCACCCAGGCCGCGGCGGCGATCCCGGTGGTGCCGCTCTACATCAGCCTGCTCTACAAGGTGATGAAGGCGGCCGGGACCCACGAAGGGACCGCCGAGCAGATCGCGCGCCTCTACCGCGATCACCTGGCGCCCGGGCAGACGCCCCGCACCGACGCCGAGGGGCGCATCCGCATCGACGACCTGGAGCTCGACCCCGGCGTGCAGGCGCGCGTCGCCGCGCTGTGGGCCGAGGTGAACACGGAGAACCTCGCCACGCTGTCCGACTACGCCGGGTTCCGGACCGGCTTCCGGAACCTGTTCGGGTTCGAGGTCCCGGGGGTCGACTACGCCGCGCCGGTCGAGACCGACGTCGCGATCTCTTGAGGTCGGGACCCTCAAAGGGTCCCGCTCCCCCCGCGATGAGCTCCGGCCGGCAGAGCCGACCTGCGCTCGACGCGATCTTGACTTAATCCGTCCCGGCGGGCCGGCTACTTGGGCATCGGCTCGTCGTCGGAGCTGGGAGCCTTCTTCTTCTTGGGCTTCTTCTCCGCGGCGTCGGCGGGCTTGTCGGCGCCGCCTTTGCCGGCCTTGTCGCCTTTGCCGCCCTTTGATTTTTTGGAGTGCTTGCGCTCGGGCGAGGGGTTGATGTCCTCGGGCTCGGGTTGGGTGGTGATCGTCTCCTTCGCCGAGAGCAGGCGGAACTCGATGCGGCGGTTCTTCTCCTGGCCGTCCTTGGTGTCGTTGTCGGCGATCGGCTTGTCGGGGCCGTAGCCGATGGTCCCGATGCGCTTCTCGTCGATGCCGGCCGAGACCAGGTAGTCCTTCACCGCCTCCGCGCGCTTGCGCGAGAGCTTCATGTTGAACTCGCGCTTTCCTTCGTTCGACGTGTGGCCCGAGATCTCCACCCGCAGGGACGGGTAGTCCTTGAACACCGCGACGGCCTTCTTGAGCGTCGGGAACGACGAGGCCTTGATGTCGGCCGAGTTGCGCCGGAAGTTGATCCCGCCCACGACGCCGCTGAACTGCTTGACCGGCGCCGGGACCTCGTCGGGGCAGCCGTCCTCGTCCTGGTAGCCGTTCTTGGTCTCGGGCTCGTTCGGGCACTTGTCGTCCGCGTCGGGGACGCCGTCCTTGTCGTTGTCGGGATCGGGGCAGCCGTCGGCGTCCTCGAACCCGTCCTTGTCCTCGGGATCGTTGGGGCACTTGTCGGCGGAGTCGGGGATGCCGTCCTTGTCGGCGTCCTCCTCGGGGCAGCCCTGGCGTTCCGGCGGGCCGGCCTTGTCGGGGCACTTGTCCAGGCGGTCGACGATGCCGTCGCCGTCGGTGTCCTTGTCCGGGCACCCCTTGTTCTCGCGCGGGCCGGCCTCGTGGGGGCAGTTGTCCTGGTTGTCGGGGATGCCGTCGCCGTCGGTGTCCTTGACCAAGGGCGGCGGTGGGGGCGGCGGGGCCGCGGGGTGGCCGCCCAGCGTGACGCCGAAGCCGGCGGTCAGCTCGAAGTCGGGTGAGAAGCCGTCCTTGGTCGTGTTGGGCGCCGCCAGCACGCGGCCGTCGAGCCGCAGGTGGAGCAGGTTGTTGAGCGCAAACATGACGCCGGCGCCGCCGTAGAAGTTGGCGTCGGTGTCTCCTTTGTGAATCAACAGATTGCTGGTGCCGGGCGGGTTGCTGGAGAGAACCGTCGAAGCGCCGACGCCGGCCAAGATGAACGGTATGACGGCGCCGTTGGCAATCGCGCCGGGCGCGATGTTGAAACGGACGTGGATCCGCTCGGCGCTGATGAGGACGCTCTGACCCGCGTGGTTGTCGGAGGTGGGCATGAGCAGCGCCTCGCCTTCGAGCACGAACATCGGGTTCAGCATCAGGCCCGCGCGGATGCCGAACGCCGGCGCGCTCTTGGGGCTCGAGGAGGCAGGATCGTCGGTCGTGCCGAGCTCGAGATCCTTGGCGAACCAGTGATAGCCGGCGGTAATGCCCAGCTGGACCTTCACGCCTTCGGTGTTCTGTTGGCTGTCCTGGCTGTTTTCTTCCGCCCTCGCGCGCGATGCGCCAAACGACAAACAAGCGCCGACCAGAACTGCGAGCCCGACGCGCGATCCCCTCCGGAAAGTCTGTGCCATCGCGCTCCACTATAGACCTGTTTGGCCCAGTGCGAAAAGACCGCCGCGACGGCGCGGGCGCCGGATTGGAGTGTGATGTAGGAGGCGCAACTCCTGGTCGCACGTCGGAGGTTGTCCCCGCACAGTGGACCGCGCTATAAGCTCTCCGCCTTCGCTGGTTCATTTTCGCCGTTCCAACCGAGGAGAGTGTTCATGACCCGCTCCGCTGCCAAGCTCACCGCCGCCCTGTCGTTCTTCGCCGTGATCGCGCTCGGCGCCGCCGGCGTGGTCCGCGCTGGCGACGAAGGGAAATGCACCATCGCGACCAAGCCGGACACGCCGACCGGCAAGGCCTGCGCGAAGGGGGGCCGCGCGGAGGCCAAGAGGGTCATGAAGCAGATGGTCAAGGTGGCCAAGGCCAACGGCCAGAAGTTCACCTGCGACGGCTGCCACAAGGATCTGGACAACTATGCTCTTACCAGCACCGCCACCGAGGACTACAAGAAGCTCGAGGCGGCGCAGACCAAGAAGTAAGGAACGTGCGGCGGCGGCACCCGACAGGGCGCCGCACCGACGGCCAAACGAACGATGAAAACGGTTACCGAGTTCTCTGGGATTCTGCTCCGCGAAGCAGCGCAGGTGCGGCGTGCGCACCGTCCGAAGACCCCGCCGGCCGCGGTCAAGCCGCCGGCCGAGCCCGCCCCCTCGGACGCGGGGTCGGAGACGGCCGAGACGACGGCGCCGACCGAACCGGCCGGCGAGACGCCCCTCACCGACGCCGAGGTGCTCGCCGCCGCAGCGACGGGCGATCCTTCGAACGCCGGCGAGCCGGTGGCGGTCAACGAGGCGGCCGCCGCTGCCGAACAGGAGCTCGAGTCCTCGGCGGGCGAGAGCGGAGAGGCGGCCGCCGCTGCCGAGGTCGGCGCGTCGACGGCAGAATCGCCCGCGGAATCCGCGGAGACCGAGACGGCGCCGGCCGCTGCCGATTCCGAGGCCCCGGCCGCTGCCGCGGCCGAACCCGGCGCAGGCGAAGCGGCGGCGGGCGAAGCGGCGACAGGCGAAGCGGCGGCGGGCGAAGCGGCGACAGGCGAAGCGGCGACGCAGAACGAGCCTGCCGCACCGGATCCGGGAGCCGCCCTGGCGGCCGCTGAAATCGAAGCGAAGCTCGGTCTCACGGGAGATCGTCTGGCGCGCATGATGGAGGCGCTGGAGGTGATCCGCGATCGCGCCGACAACGTGCGTCTCGTGCGCGTGATGAGCGGCGAGGATCCGCCACCCGGAGCCAAGAAGCAGGGCGACTTCTATTACCTCGTGGACCTGCAGCCCCGCCCCGAGTCGAGGCACGATCGCGGCGGCCGGCGCGATGGCGGGGGCCGCCGCGACGGTCGCGGCGGCGGTGGTGGACGTGGCGGTGGTGGTGGGAAGCCGGGCACCGGCGCCCCAGGCGGAGCGCATGGTCCCGGCGGCAACAAGCCGGGTCGCTTCGAGTTTGGCTCGGGCCGCGATCGAGATCGCGATCAGGGCGGCGGCGGAACCCCGGCCGCCGGTCCGGGCTGGATGGTCACGCGCGCGCCCGGTGGCGGCGGTGACGGCCGCCGCGATCACCGCTCTGGCGGTCGTCCCGGTGGTCGCCCTGGCGGCGGCCCTGGTGGTCGTCCCGGCGGTGGCCCCGGCGGCCGCCCCGGTGGCGGTGATCCCGGCGGCGGCAATCGCTTCGGCGGTGGTCCCGGTGGGGGCGGTGGCCCCGGCGGCGGCGGCAACCGCTTCGGCGGTGGTCCCGGTGGGGGCGGTGGCCCCGGCGGCGGTGGCAACCGCTTCGGCCGTGGTCCCGGCGGCGCGCCGGGCGGCGGTCCCGGCGGCGGTGGCCCTGGCAATCGTCCCGGCGGCGGTGGTCCTGGCAATCGTCCCGGCGGCGGTGGTCCTGGTCAAGGGGACGCCCGGCGCGGCCCCCGTCGTCCCGGCGGCGGCGGTGGCCCGCGTCCCGCGTTCGCGCGCGGCGGTCAGGGCGGCCCCGGTGGTCCCGGGCCGGGTGGCCCGAGGCGCGACTCCAAGGGGTGGCCGATCGCCGATGCCAGCGCGATCGATCCCGACCGGGTCACCTCGGCACCGTCGAAGTCGCCTCCCCCGCCCAAGCCCGAACCGGCCGAGCCTGCCGGTACCGACGCGCCGAAGTCCTCGTAGTATCGTCGTCGCATGCGGCGCCTCCGCTCGGGAAGCCGGGTTCTGGTGGTCGGGATCTGGTACGCGCTCGGCGTGTCGGCGGTCGTCGCCGCCACGGCCGGCGCCCCGGCGCCGCCGGTCCCCAAGCTGGTCGCCGAGGCGGGCCTGGCCTACGACGTGCGGGACGCCAAGACCGGCCAGCCGATCCCCTGCAAGCTGACCTTCGTCGGCGTCGACGGCACGCGCGATCCGGAGTTCACCCGCGTGGACATCGCCCGCCAGGAGGGGGACGGCGCCATCGCCGCCTTCAACCGCGTGATGTCGCTGACCGGCGTCGGCCTGGCGCGTGTTCCGCTCGGGACCTACGACGTCACCGTCAGCCGGGGACCGGAGTGGGAGATCTCCACCAGCAAGAAGCTGAAGTTGACCGCGCGGGGGGCGACCATCGCCGCGCGCCTCTCACACGTGGTCGACGCGCAGGGGTGGCTGTCGGCCGACTTTCACGTGCACGCGGCGCGCTCGTCCGACTCGCGCGTGCCGATGCACGATCGCATCTTCGAGTTCGTGGCCGACGACGTGCGGATGATCGTCTCCACCGATCACAACGTCATCTCGGACTACGAGCCCTTCATCAAGGAGCTCGACGCCGGCCGCTACATCACCAGCGCCGTCGGTGACGAGCTGACCACCAACGGCTGGGGGCACTTCGGCGCCTTCCCGCTCCCGCGGGACATCGAGCGGGCGGGCGAGGGGGCGGTGCTGGTGCACGGCCGCCGCCCCGACGACTTCTTCAAGGACGTGCGGCGCGACGCCCCCGGCGCGATCATCGACGTCCACCATCCGCGCATCGACGCCCAGATCGGCTACTTCGATCTCGGGCAGTTCGACGCCCGCAACGACAAGGCCGGGCGCGCCGGGTTCTCCTGGGACTTCGACGCGCTGGAGGTGATGAACGGTTACCAGGACCCGGTCCGGCGCAGCGTCGACCGCACCGTCGACGATTGGTTCGCGCTGCTCAACCACGACCACCTGGTGACCGCCACCGGCAACTCCGACACCCACCACCTGACCTACAACATCGGCGGCTACCCGCGGAACTACGTCAAGCTGCGCGAGGCTCGGCCCGAGCAGGTCGACCCCCAGGAGGTGGCCAACGCCGTCCGCTTCCACCACGCCTTCCTCACCACCGGCCCGTTCGTCTCGCTGCTGGTCAACGGCGGCGCCATCGGCGACCTGGTCCCGGCGCGCGGGGGGAAGGTGCACGCCGAGGTGACGGTGCAAGCGGCGCCCTGGGTCTCGGTCAGCCGGGTGACGCTCTATCTGAACGGCCAGGAGGCCAAGCGCTGGGCCGTCCCGGCCGGCGGCGCGCCCGTCCGCTTCAAGGAGAGCCTGGATCTGACCACCCCGCGCGACGGCTACGTGGTGGTGCGCGTCGACGGCGAGCAGCCGATGACGCCGGTGGTGGGCGACGGCAAGACCTTCACCGCCTACCCGTTCGCGCTCACGAACCCGGTGTTCCTCGACGTCGACGGCGACGGCAAGTACCGCACGGGGCTCCCGCACGGGCACTAGGAGCGCGTAGGGCGAAGGCGGCTCTGCCGCCCGAGCCCATCGCGGGAGGTTCGGAACCCTTTGAGGGTTCCGAGCTAGGTCGACGCGTGGTCAGGGCGTGCTCGCCGTCGCGGTGCTGGTCGGCGCCACCAGGTACTTGGTGACGTAGCTGCTGCGGCTGTTCATGAAGTTGGCCACCTGCTGCTGGTACATGGCCACGCTGTCGTTGCTGTAGGGCTTCTTGCTGTCCATCGGGACGAAGGAGGCGACCTGCCCCGCGACCCGCTGCGCCTCCGCCGCCCAGCCGAGCTGCTGCGCCTTCCCCAGGATCTCCGTCAGCTGGCTGCTGAACTGCTGGAAGCAGGACGGCGTGCGGACGCAGTCCTTGGCCAGCCGCGATTTCAGGGTGGCGACGAAGTCCCAGTCGCCCGTCGAGAAGGCGTCGTTGATCCCCTGCGGGATGAAGTAGATCTGGTTGCTGGTCGGGTCCTCGTAGAGGCGCGCGTTCGCGCCGACCGGCTCCGGATCCGGCGCGTAGGGCCAGCCGCCCCAGTGGCCGGTGAGCACCATCAGCGCCAGGTAGCGCGTGAACTCCTGCAGGTTGACGAACTGGCCGGCGGCCGCGGTGGCGGCGCTGGCGGGCTGCTGGGTCAGCGCGTTGGCCGTGTTGGTGATCAGCGTCGGGTCGTCGGTGCCGTCCTGGTATTGGAAGTTGGCCAAATACTGGCTGGAGAAGTCGGCGTAGTTGATGGTGAAGACGCCGCCGGACGAATCGCTGAAGGTGTAGGCCATCATCTGGTCCTTGGCCTCCTCGACGGTGGCGTAGAGCCCGAGCGCGGTGCCGTTCATCGTCACCCACGCGTGGTTGCAGCGCGGGGTGGGGATGCCGCCCACCTGGCGTCCCAGCCAGTAGGCCAGGCGTTCGCGAATCATCGACTGGTCCTGCGTCATGTTGTTGAGCAGGAACTCCTCGAGCCCGAAGAACCTCGCCCCCTTGGCGAACTTGTTGATGTTCACCCGGAAGGCCGGCTTCTGATCGATCGGTTCGAACGAGGAGGTCCCCTTGAGGTTCACGCCGATCGGGCCGTAGGCCCGTCCCTGGAAGGTCAGCGTCGCCTGCACCCAGGTCGTGGGCGAGCTCTTCAGGGTGGCGATGTCGGCGTCCGCGATCTGCAGATCGAACTTGGGCTGCACGTCGTAGCCGAGAACGGTGTCGGAGAGGTCGCCGGCCGCCGGGACCATCTCCGGCGGATCGCCGGCCGCCTGCGGCGTGAGCGGCTGGCCCGACCCGTCGGGGTTCGACTTGCCCGGCGAGACGTTCCAGGCGATGACCCAGTTGTTCGAGCCGTCGGGCTCACGCGCCGCCGAGAAGTCGACCTCCTGGGCGCCGAAGCTCAGCCGATCGATGAACGAGCCGTCCGGTCGAACGAACCCCAGCGACCCTCCCGAGGCGGGAAGAAGCACGTTGACGTGGGTGGGCCCGGCCGACGGATTCTGGTCGGCCCAGAGCAGCAGGGTGCCGTGAGCGTCGACCACCGCGCCTTTCGGCAGCACCGATTTCTGCGGCGTGCTGAAGTCGTCGGTGAGCGCGTAGCCTTCGAGATCGATGTCGTCGCCGGTCGGGTTGTAGATCTCGATCCAGGGCGACACCGTTCCGTTTTCGTCCTTCGTCGTCAGGACGTTGAGCGCCATCAGCTCGTTGATCGAAAGCTGGGCGTCCACGTTCGCACCGACGCGTACGCCCTGACGCGCACCGCTGGTCGATCCACCGCACCCCAGCACCGTCCAACCGATCGCCGCGCACCAGGCGATCGCCGTCACGGCCCCTCGCCACACCCTTTTTTGAAGCTGCATTGCGTTCAACAGACAAAGCAACCCGTCGGCCATCTGCGGAGGCCTTGCGCCGCCGATTTTCGGCTCCCTCGCGCGGTCTCGGTTACGGAAGCGCAACATCGCGGTTCCCGTTCCGGAGAGTCGCGCCGCGCCGCGAAGGAGCATGGGGCTGGCCGGCGCCGGCCTGGGGAACCCGAGGAGACGCCGCCGAGGAACCGCGGGGCGGCCGAGACCCGCTTTCCGCCGGCTGCGCCTCGAGCACGCCGTCGGCGGCGCCTCGAGCGCGCTGTCGGCTCGAGGAAACACGCTCGAGATCTCTTCTTCGGTCTTCGCTCTGTCGTCTCGAGCGCGGAGGTCCTGATGGGCCGCGCCGGGACCATAGCCTCAGGACTTGGGCGGATAGTATTTTGTCTGCGTAACCTGGATCCCGACGCAGTTGAACAGCTTCGCCGCGTTGGCGAGGACATCCTGGGTGATTGAAGGACCGTAGTCGAAGCGACCCGAATGGTTGGTCAGTGTGGTTCCGTCGAGCTCGCCCGCCGTCAACACGACTGGCGCGCCACCGCCACCTTGGCAGGCGCCGAGCGTGGGGTGACCGATGGGGGTCGAGCCGTCCGCCGCCAGCGAGACCTCCGGACCGATGACGATCACGGGAAGCCCGTCGCCCGTCTCCAGTATCACGTAGTTCACCGGGAAGTTGGCGGCGAAATAGTAGGCCCCGGTGCCGTCGGGTGCCGCGTGCGCTTTTCCGTCACCGGCCCAGGAACGCCAGGTGGCGACGGCTGCGGTAGCCGCCGCTCCGCTCTTCGTGTCCGTGACGGTCATCGCGAACGGATCCTGGCGAATCGGTCCGCTGCCCGGTTGCGCCGTCTCTTGCGGCTTGAGGTGTGTCGGCGCGCGCAGCGTGCCGAGGTCGCCAATCGACGGCTGGGGAGCGGTCGGGCTGGCGGCAGAGGCGGCCGCGCCACCGCAGCAGCTCTGAGCCTCGGACATGAACGTCCCAGGTTGGCTGTAGACGTATCCCGTGGACGGATCGGCCCCCCAAGACGTCGCACAGACATACCTCGGCGAGCTGCCCGGAATGTCGATCTCGAGGTAGCCCGTCTGCGACGGCTGGCCGGAGCTGTCCTGGCTGCACGAAGATACCTTTCCGGTTGGAAGCGCCGCGCAGAGATCCGCTGGAGCGGCGGGCAAAGCGCACCCACCTCCTCCCGCCGCGTCGACCGACGTAAAAACCTTCTGTCCGCCGTCCGACGGACTGGCTCCAGAGTCGGAAGAGGGGCCGCCTGCGAGATGGTTCGACGTTTGTGCCGAGCTTCCTCCACAACTGATTCCGAGCAGCGGGGACGCGGCCAGAAGGCCGACCGACACGGTTGCCCTGATCGAGCTCATCCTCATCTCAAAACCTCCGACAGTGCTGGTGTTGTTCGCTGCACGGTGTGTGCCGGGCCCAGATGGTGAAGCGGTGCCGGTGCGGGTGGCAGCTGTGACGGGTCGGCCACCCATCGAAAGGCAGGTGTCACCTCCTCGGAACGAAGCGGTGACGCACGTCGATCCCGCGATGAGACGGCGAGCGCGGGCGACAGGAGGCGCGACGAAGCGCTGGTCATACCGGCAGATTCGTCGCGCCCGGCTGCGCCTATTCGCCTGCGAAGTCTCCGCTTGCTCCGGATCCCTCGCCTGACAGATCCATGTTGCCCGGAAGGGGCGTGGTGTTGCCGTCTGGTTGCATCCCGTGGTACGCGACGTCGCCACCGCTGCCGTTGGATTTCCCACCCCGCGCGATGACCATCCCGAGGTTGTTGATCCACCCTCGGTCGGCGCCGTGTACGCCGTCGCTGTTCATGAGGACGGCGATGTTCTCGACGTCGTATTCGTTGTTCTGTACCGCTGGGAACGACCCCACGGAGCTGGCGTGGCCGTCATTTCGTGCGTTGCCACCGGTCGTGCCGTTGCCGCCCGACGCATCGACGACCCCGTCGGATTCGATGGTCAGATTGCCACTCTGATAATCGTGTCCGTTGCCGGTGAACACGTAGACGAAGCCGCCCGTTCCACCGACCCCGCCCGGATCGGAGGCGCTTCCGCCCCGAGACAGCAGGTGCCCGTGAATGGAGGCGCTTCCGTCGATGGTGAAAACGTACACCAGGCCGCCGGCCCCCGCGGTGCCCTGGCCCCCGGCGTTGCCGCCGTCGGCTTGGACCTGGCCGCTGCTTTCGACGGTCATGTTCCCCGTCTTCGCCAGAAGGACGAGCTTGATCGTTCCACCCGCTGCTCCGTTGCCGGAGCCGCCGCTGGCGATCGAGCCGCCGTTCGCGACGACCTGACCGCCGACGTCGCAGTTGGCCATCGCCCCCTCGGGCCCGGGATGTCCTTCGATCGTTCCCCCCGCGCCAGGCTGGGTCGAAGAGCTCCCTCCGCTCGCGTCGACGCCGCCGCCGACCTGGAGATCGCCGCCATGCGCCTCGAGGAGGGCGGTTCCTCCATTGCCGCCGACCGCTTGGCCATCTCCTCCCTTGAGGACGAGCGGAACGGTGAGGCCGATCGACATCGGACGTTTGGTCTCGCCGACCTTGAGCGCGCCGGCCGCCCCGCCGTTCGAGGGGCCGCCGCCCGCGCTCGAGGCTGCGCCTCCGCTCAGGTCGAACGGTCCGGTGAACGCGATCGTCCCCGATGCATCGAGCGTGGCGCTCCCGGCGTTTCCCGCTTGGCAGGCGCCGCTCCCGCTGCCCTTGGCGTCGCCGCCGCGAGCGGTGATGACGCCGCCCATGACGACATCGCCCCCGGCTTCGATGGTGAGGTCTGCCCCATTGCCCCCGGAGACGGTCGCCGAACCGCTTCCCGAGCCGCCGGCGGCCAAGACCTTTCCCGAGAAGTAGGCTCCTCCGGTCGTCGTGATCGCAATGGCGCCGGCCGCCCCGCCGGAGGGGCCGCCGCCTCCTGCCGTCGTCAGCGTCCCAAGGACGACCACCTGTTGCGCCGTGATCGTGAGCGAGCCGCCGGCCTGGCCTGACCCCGACGTCCCGCTCGTGTCGATGCTCCCCGACACGTAGACCGTTCCGTTCGGCGCCTGCAGAACCAGCCCCTGCCGGGCCGAGCCGAGGTCGGCCGTTCGGAGAGTCCCGTCCACGAAGATGTCGCCGCCGGCGACGATCTGTCGAACGGCGTCGCTGCCGCCCGAGTCGATCGTTCCGGCGACCGACACTGAACCGGGCGCCTGGACATCCGCTCCCAAATTTTGAGAGGTGAGCGCCATCGCATTGGCCGGGCTCTGTTGGTTGGCGGGGGCCATCGGCGCTTGAAATGCGGCGCCGATCATGATGCCGCCGGCCGATACCAGATGAGCGTTGCCTCCGCCCGGCGCCTGGC
This sequence comes from Polyangia bacterium, assembly GCA_035607055.1. GTDB lineage: Bacteria > Myxococcota_A > Polyangia > Fen-1088 > Fen-1088 > JADGRB01. Next base: position 25,851 of record DATNDC010000209.1, on the reverse strand, counting down.
CACCGGACGACGAGGCGGCGCCGCCCGACAGGTTGACTTCGGGAGCGGGCGGATCAGCTGCGCTGCCGTCGCCGGAGCCGGGGTCCGGCTGATCCCCGTTGCGATTGCTGATGCTCGAGGTCCCGGGGCCGCCTCCGCAGCCCGCGAGTAACGCGCCCGTACTTGCCGCCAACACGCCCGACAATAATCCACCTAGGCTCATTCTTTTCCGCATCACGTCCGCCTCCGGTGTCACTCCGGCTTCAAGACAGATGCCAGCGAGGGATCTCTTTCGATGCTTCGCGAAAGAGTCGTTTCCGATTGGGCGGTTACTTCGACGATACGGCCGTCGGGAGAGGCGTTACTTCGAGCGACGCACGCCTACGCCATACCCCGAGATCGAGAACGGACGTCGTTCTGGCTGGCGAGCTTCCGGGCGGCAGGCGGGCGTGGCGCCGAGCTCGCAGACGCCTTACGCGATTGGGAGCATTTTCTGGTGGCCGCCACCCGGGGCATGGCGATTGCTCCCGTAGGCGATGGCAGCGCGGGCTCTCCAGATGCCCAGGCGACAATCGGGTGAAGTTTCCGTGGATCAACATGAGGGGAGGGCTTCCGGCGAAGCCTCGGCCGGCGATCCGATGCGTGTTCCGCAACGGGTCGACACGCTTGCCGAGCGGCGTCCTCGCCATTTTGGACACGGGAGCCGACAGCACCGTCTTGCCGAAGCGGTTCGCGTCCTTGTTGGGGTACTCGGACGTGCACTTGGACGAAATCAGAATCATGAGCATCGGCGCAACAATCACCGCCTGGAAGGTAAGAGACGTCACGGGCGCCGCAGTGAAGATCGGCGGTGTCTGGGTCGATTTATCGTGTCTGATGTTCGTCGAAGGGACGCCTGCTTTGCTCGGGAGAGACGTCGTTCTCGCGAATTTCGATCTGCTCATGCGCCAAGGCCAGACCGAGCTGCGACCGCGTAAGAAGTGAGCGCTGGACCGGTCGCGACAGGCAGGTCGTCCTCAGCTGCCGAGGACGCGCGGTCGCCAACGGGCCGCCGGCATCAATCACCTGCGTCGGCCGGCGTCGCCGTCGCTGTTCGGCGACGCCGAAAGTCGGCCGGGTGATGTCCGGGGGACACTCCCCGACCTCGGGGAAAGAACCCGGTGAATGCCGAACAGAACGACGAGCGCGAGAGTCAACGACAGTATCCAGGCGATTCCGATCGTCACGACCAGGCGCACTCCAGATACTCCGACTCCGACCGCTTTCGTTTCGAAGGTAATCACTCAGGGCAGAAGCAGCGGCAAGCCGGGCCGTGCGTGAGGTGTGTCAGGCCGCCAGTCGCGCGAGGCGCTCGACGACGGCGCGGACGCTGAGCACGCGCGAGAAAACGTAGAGCGCCGCGGTCTGCGCGTCGTCGAGCAACGCCTCGCCGACGCGCAGGCTCTTGCTGGCCGCGAACAGGATCTTGTGCGGCAGCCCGGCGCGGACCAGGTCGATGCGCCGGAACACGGCCTCGCGGCTCCAGAAGCCGAGCAGCTCGAAGAACACGCGCGCGCCGTCGCCGTCGCGCACGAACGCCAGATCGGGGACGCAGAGCCCGGCGCCGGGGAGATCGAGGACCGCGGGCGCGCGGTCGATCCGCCAGCCGGTCTCCGCGCGCTCGAACGCGGCGACGAAGGTGCCGAGCTCGTCCAGGAGCGCCGGTTCGCCCGCTTCGAGGGCGGTGGCTCGTCCGCCGAGCCGGAAGCGGAGCGGGCGGCGTTCGGCGCCCCAGCGGACGTCGGCCTCGATCGCCCAGGCGTCGCAGGCCGCGATCGCCGGGAGGGCCAGCGCCAGCTGCAGCCCGTAGCGACTCTGCCCCTGGAACAGGCTGAGCGGGCCGTCCATTTCGACCCGATAGCCGGGACGCCCTTCGAGCGCGCGGAGGAGCGGCAACAGGCGGAGAAACTTCAACCTCCGGAACAGGCTACGGTAGACGGCCGCGTCGCGCGCCTCGACCTCGGCCACGACCTTCTCGGCGCGCAGCAGGATCGCCTGCGCCTCGGCGATGGCGAAGCCGCTCGCCAGCAGCGCCGGAGCGGGCACCTCGACCGCCAGCAGCCGTTGCGCGCCCGGGCGATCGGCGAACAGCGCCCGCTCGACGGCCTCGGCCGTCGTCCCCCGGGCGCGCGCGAAGTCCGCCAGGAGCGCCGCGCGATCGAACGGCGCGTCCGGGCCGGCGCGGCGGGCGGCGGCCGCGCGGGTGAAGAGCTCGCGCCGCAGCAGCGCCGCGTCCTCCGCCGGCGACTCCTCGAAGCGGAGCCCGTCGCGCACCAGCTTGCTCACCGCGGCCGCCAGGCGCCGCTCGCCGGATTCTTCGATCGCGGTCGCCGTCTCGCGCAGCGCCTCCTCGAGCTCCTCGCGCGGCCGGCCGATCTCGGCCCGGGCACGCGCGGTGAGCGCCGACGCCAGCGCGGCGACCCGCGCGCGGCGCGCCTCGTCGGTGGGCGGCAGCCGGAGCTCGCCGCCGCGCCGACGGGCGGCGACCAGATCAGCGGTAAGCACTGTGGTCGCGCCGCCGCGCGCTGGTGAAGGTTTCGGCCGTGTTGGCGGTGACCAGCTCGTAGAGCAGCGCGTGCTTGCCCTCGCGCGCCCGCAGGATCCGTCCCAGCCGCTGCACGTGCTCGCGCACCGAGGCGCTCCCGGAGACGACCACCGCCACGTTGGCCTCCGGGATGTCGACGCCTTCGTTCAGGACCTTGGAGGTCACCACCGCGCCGTAGCCGCCCTCGGCCGGCCCGCGCGCGAGGCCGGCCAGGATCTCGCTCCGCTCCCGGATTCGCGTCTCGTGGGTGATGATGGGGACCAGGAACCGGCGCGCCAGCGCGTACGCCGTCGCGTTGTCCTGCGTGAAGAGCAGCACCCGATCGTCGCGGTGGCGTTCGAGCAGCAGGCCCACGTAGTCGAGCTTGGCCGGCGCCGCGAAGGCGATCTCGCGCTGGCGGCGGTAGGCCTCCATCGCCCGCCGCCCGTCGTCCGAGCGCGAGCTGCGGATGATGAAGTCGGACCACCCCGAGGGGCTGGACATCCGGATCCCGTTCCGGGCCAGAAAGTCGCGGTAGGTGGCCCGCGCCTCGTCGTGCGCGCGCCGATCGCCCGGCCCGAGCTCGACGGTGAGGCGCACCGTCTCGTACGTCGCCAGGTAGGCCCCCGACAGCTCGACGATGTCCTTGCGGTAGATGATCGGTCCCACCAGCGCGTCGAGGTCGGCGTGGCGGCCGTCGGCGCGCTCGGGCGTGGCGGTCAGCCCCAGACGGAACGGCGCCACCGCCGCCCGGGCCGCCAGCGCGTACGCCGGTCCCGGCAGGTGGTGACACTCGTCGAACACCAGGAGGCCGAACCTGTCGCCGAGGTGCTCCATGTGCAGGTAGGCCGAGTCGTAGGTGGAGACCGTCAGCGCCTCGACGCCGTAGTCGCCGCCGCCGATGACGCCGACCGGGACGCCGAACGTCGCCCGCAGCACGTCGTACCACTGCCGCACCAGATCCAGCGTCGGCGCCAGCACCAGCGTGCTGCGCCGCCGGTCGTCGATCGCCAGGCAGGCGACGTGCGTCTTGCCGGCCCCCGTCGGCAGCACCACCACACCCCGCCCCTTGGCCGCGCGCCAGGCGACGAGCGCCTCGGCCTGGTACGGGCGCGGGTCCCGGTGGACGAGCGCTCCGCTCGGGAGCTCGGCGTAGCCGCGTGCGCGGTCGTCGACGGCGTGTCCGTCGCGGGCCAGCGCGCGCCGCAGCTCCGCGTAGGCGGCCGCCGGCGCGCGGAAGCAGGCCGTGCGCGGGTCCCACAGGCAGCCCGGCGGCGCGGTCGTCCCCGCCGGCAGGCCGGTGAGCTCGAGCGTGCCGCCCCGGAAGCTGAGCGAAAGAGAGGCGCCGGTGGTGGAGATAAGACGTTCTAGCTCTGACCGAACCGGCTGCGGAAGGCCCGAACGGTGAGGTCGGCCGCCGCCTCCATCCCCAGCGTCCCGGCGTTGACCACCAGATCGTAGTTCGAGGGGTCGGCGATGTCGGCGCCGTAGTGTTGCCTGTTGAAGGCGATCCGCTCCTCGTCGATGCGCAGGATCTTGGCGCGCGCCTCGTCTTCGCTCAGCCCGTCACGGGCGGCGATGCGGGCCACCCGCGTCTCGAGCGGCGCCATCACCCGGACGCGCAAGGTGCTCTGCGGGTCGAGCAGGAAGTGCGCGCCGCGCCCGACGATCACCCCCTTGCCGTGCCGCCCGAGCGTCAGCACCACGCGCGACAGGTTGCGCAGGTAGTCGCTGGAGGCGAACACGCCCCGCTTGATGAGCCCCGAGACCCAGACCGAGATGCTGTCCTGGACGCGCTCGTCGAGCGACTCGACCAGCTGCTCGCGCACGTGCGCCTCCTGGGCCACGTCGTGGATCAGCTCCTGGGAATAGAAGCGGAAGCCGAGCTGCTCGGCCACCAGGCGCCCCATCTCCGCGCCGCGCGCGCCGTACTGGCGCGACACGCAGATCATCGGCTGCTGGGTGGCCTTCCCCTGGATCCCCTTGCGTTCGGCGATCCGGCGCTCCTCCTGCCAGAGCTGGATCTGCCGGTCGACGAAATGATCGATGCTCCCGATCATCGGATCTCCTCAGCGTCGCACGCGCGACGAAGATCGACCAAGCTATCATGCGTGGCTCGACCGTCAAGACCGCAAGATCGGCGCTAAGCTCCAACCCTCAGTCATGACCGCAAACGTCCCGGAACCGCGCGGCCCCGAGGGGGTGGAGGCGACCCTGCGCGCCACGACCAGCCCGACACAGGCCGGCGACTGGGCGCTGGTCCTGGCGGCCGCCGGGATCGGCTACCGGCTCGAGGAGCGGCAACCGGAAGGACGATTCGTCCTGGTGGTGGGCGCCGCCGACGCGGCGGCTGCCGAGTCCGCCCTGGTCGGGTTCGATGCTGAGGCGCCCCCGCGCCCGGTTCCCGCCGCGCCCGACGCTGGCCGGAGCGCCCTCGGGGTGGCCGCGGCCATCGTGCTTTCCGGCATGTTCCTGCTGACCGGCGCCGCCGAGCCCGGCTCGCACTGGTTCCAGCTGGGCGCGGCCTCGGCCGACCGGATCGCCGCCGGCCAGTGGTGGCGGGCTCTGACGGCGCTGACGCTGCACGCCGACCTCATGCATCTGGTGGGGAACCTGGTCGCCTGCCTGATCTTCGTCTCGGCGGTCGGGCGCTGGCTCGGGGGCGGGCTCGGCGCCACGGTCGTCCTGGTCGCCGCGGCAGGAGCCAACCTGGTCACGGCGGCCGCGCACCGGACCGGCTTCGTCTCCGTGGGGGCCTCGACGGCCACCTTCGCCGCGTTGGGGCTCTGCGCCGGGCTGCAGGCCGTGCGCTGGCTGCGCGGTGGGACCCGGCGGGGGTACGCCTGGGTGCCGCTCGGCGCGGCGCTGGGGCTCTACGCGATGCTCGGCGTGGGACCGAACGCCGACACCTACGCCCACCTCTTCGGGTTGGCGTTCGGCGCCACGTTCGGCTCGGCGCTGGCGCTCGGCAACGTGCGCGCCCCCCGCACGACGGTGCAGACGTTGTTGGGCGCGACGGCCTTGGCGATCATGGGCTCTTGCTGGGCCCTGGCCCTCCAGGCGCCCCGCTGAGGGGGCGCCTCGAACGGGAGGTCGACGGTGAACGCCGACCCGGCCCCGATCTCGCTCTGGACCTTTACGGCGCCGCCGAACACGCCCACGATCTGCTTGACGATCCAGAGCCCGAGCCCGATCCCCCCGTAGTTGCCGCTCGGCGCGGCGCGCTCGAACCGGTCGAAGATCCGCTCCTGGTCGTGGCGCGCGATGCCGAGCCCCCGGTCGCGGACGACCAGGAGCCCGTGTCCCATTTCCCCCGCTCCTTCCCCATCTCGGGCGCGGACGGTGACGTCGATCGGCTTCCCGTTGCCGTACTTGATCGCGTTCGAGAGCAGGCTCGACACCACCTGCTCGAGCCGCGCGCGGTCCCATTGACCGATCGCCCCGGGCGCAGCGTCGATGGTCAGCCGGCTGCCGAGGCGCGCCGCCTCGTCGAGGAAGCCGGCCCCCACCTCCCGGGCGACCTGGCCGAGGTCCGTCGGCTCGAGGTGCAGCTCGAGGTGGCCCGCCGCGAGAGAGGACACGTCGAGGAGATCGTCGATGAGGTCGCGCAGCCGCGCCGCCTGCGCGTCGATCCGCTCGACCTTGGCGATGAGACGGCCCCGCTCGCAGCCGGCGTCGAGACGCGCCAGGCGCAGCAGGTTCGACACCTCGAGCTTGAGGGCGGTGAGCGGCGTCCGCAGCTCGTGCGACGCGACGGAGAGAAAGTCGTCGCGCAGCATGACGGCCTCGCGCAGGAGGTCCTCGGCACGCTTCTGGTCGTCGATGTCGGTGGCGGTGGCGATCCAACCGATGACGGTACCGTCGTCGGCGCGCTCGGCGACGGCGCGGACCAGGTGCCAGCGGAAACGGCCGTCGCTGGCGCGGCGGAGCCGCACCTGGCGTTCGAAAGTAGGCTCGCCGCGGAGGCCGCGTTCCCAGTGCACGCGGGCCTCGTCGCGGTCGTCGGCGTGAAGCACCTCCCAGAAGGAACCGTCCGTCAGAGCCGCGGCGTCGAGCCCACAGTACTCCAACCCGGCGCGGTTCCAGTAATTGACCCGCCCCTCCGCGTCCGCCGCCCAGATGCACTGGGGCATCGTGTCCAACAGGCGGCGGTCGCGCTCATGGCTTTTGCGCTCAGTGTTCTGGCGCGCCAGCCGGTCGTCGAGCGTTTCGGTTGAGTTCATGTGGCCTCCCCCCGGGGGGGTGGACCGACCCTGGGAAGCTGGTCGGTCACTCCTCGGCGCGCGCCTCGGCCACCTGTTGGCGTCCGGCGAGGGCCTGGGCCACGTGGCCTGCGCGTTCGATGGCCAGGCGGTCGACGTCGGCGCGCCGGAACAGCCGCCGGCCTCCCACGGTTCGCATGCCGGGCAGGCGGCCGTTGTCCGACAACACGCGGACAGAGTCCGCAGACAGTCCGAGCACACGCGCCGCGTCGCTCGGGGTTAGCAGGTCATTGGGGTCGAGCAGCATGATGGTCACCTCCGGTTTCCTGGAAACAGCATTCGGGCAGCAAATATGGCAATTAAGCACCCCCCCACCGGGCGCAAGGGGAGCCTGGAATAAATAGGAGCCTCCCCCCATGCGCCGGCGGCCGATTTGAGGGATTCCCCCATGCCAGAAGCAGGGGATGCCCGGCTGGCCGATCTCCCCGGGGGGGGCCGTCCTCTCCGCCTGGGGGCTCAGCCTCTGGATGGATTGCGGAAATTCGTGTTACAAGGGTAACTCAGCTTGAGGCTTCCCTTTTTCTCTCCCCCAGAGGCAAGCATCGCATGACTACCCGTCCGTTCGCGTCTGACGTGGTGCGCGGATTGGTCGCGCTCCTGCTCGTTTTGGCCTTTTCCGCCCGAGCCTCGGCTGACTCGACCGACGACACGGTCGCCAAAATCACCCAGATGAACAAGGACGCCATCACGGCGTACCAGGCCCAGAAGTACGAGGACGCGCGCAAGGTGCTCAAGCAGGCGCTCGACCTGGCCGAGTCGGCGGGGCTGCAGCAGCACCCCATCACGGCGCGCACGCACATCCACATGGGGGCGGTGCTCATCACGGGTTTCAAGCAGCGCGAGCTCGGCATCAAGCAGTTCAAGAAGGCGCTGGAGATCGAGTCGACCATCAACCTGACCAAGGTGCTGGTCACCCCCGACCTGACCGACGCGTTCAACGAGGCCAAGGCGGGCGGCGCGGCGGCGCCCCCGGCCACGCCGCCGCCGGCGGCCGCGACTGAGCCGGCCGAGCCGGCCGAGCCGCCGCCGGAGCCGCCGGCCGCCGAGCCGCCGGCCGCCCCGGCGCCCGAGGAGTCGCCCTCGGGGATCATCCACGACCCGATCTCCGAAGGGAAGAAGGGGAGCGCCATCTCGATCACCGTCGGTGTTCAGCCCGACGTGAAGTTCGACAAGATCGTCCTCGCTTACCGCCCCCAGGGGGCGAGCGAGTTCCTCGGGCGCGAGATGAAGGAGGTCTCCGAGGGGAAGTACGGCGCGGAGATCCCGACCACCGCGACCAACGGCGACTCGGTCGCCTACTACGTCGAGGCCGACGACGCCGACGGCAACGCGGTGGCCAACAAGGGCTCGACCGACAGCCCCCTGGTCATCAGCCTGGGCGGCAAGGTCGCCGCCAAGAAGAACCCGGAAGAGGGGAACGGCGAGGGCGAGGAAGAAGAGGAGCCCGACCACCAGTACTTCGTGGGTCTGATGCTGGGGAGCGGGTTCGGCTGGGCCACGGGACCGGGCGACACCAACCACGACGTCAACATCCACCCGGCGGGGATCGCCCCCGCCTCGCTGCTTCAGATCGCGCCCGAGGTCGGCTACTGGCTCACGTCGTCGCTGATGCTGTCGCTGCAGCTGCGCTACCAGTTCATCACCGGGACCGTCGACGCCTACAACCTCATGGGGCAGCGCTTCACGGCCGCCCACTACGCCTTCGCGGCCTTCGCCAAGGCGACCTGGAAGTTTGGCGACGACGACGCCAGCCTCCGCCCGTTCTTCTCGCTGGCGGCCGGCGGTGGCTACATCCGGCACGTGGTGACGCTGAAGCCGACGCGTGCGCCGACCGGGTGTGGGCCGATGATGAACCAGTCCTGCGTCGACACCATCCAGGGCGGCCCCATTTTGGCCGGCCCCGGCGGCGGGATCTTCTACGACCTGACCGACAACCTGACGCTGGTCGGCCAGGCCAACGCCGTCCTCGGCTTCTGGGACTTCACCTTCAACCTCGACATCAACGTCGGCGTCGCCTACCAGTTTTGATCGGGACCCTGGGAGGGTCCCGCGCCCCCCGCGACGAGCTCGCGCCGGCAAAGCCGTCGCTCCCTCACGCGATCTGACGCCCACCGGTCACCCCCGCGGTCGGTCCTGCTCGGGGAGCGGGATTCACTCCGCGGGGGACGCGGGCCTAAGTGGCCGCGGACGGCCACATGGCCGCTCGTCTTGGTCGCTGGCATCCTCGCCGCGGACGGCGAGGAGCGCGACCAAACGCCCCCGCTGCGTGAATCCCGCTCCCCTCGCACGGACCTCCCTGCTCCCGTCGAACCGATCGACAAGCCGGGAGCAGGATGAAGCCACCGGGAGCAGGGAGGGGCCGCGCGAGGGCCGGGGAGTTGTCTTGCGGGGACGTGTGAGCGCGCTCCGGCCGCCAGGCCGGACGCCAGCGCGAACCCGAGCGGCCACGTGGCCGGCTGCGGCCACTTAGGCCGCGTTCCCCGCAAGGCAACTCACCGGTCCGAAGCAGGCCCCGACCGGGAAGCCGGCGGCGGGGAGGGGAGTCAGAGGCCCGCGAGCTCGATGAGGGCCGCCAGGGGGATGGCGGCGGTCTCGGCGTTGCGATCGAGCTCGTCGCGCAGCTCGTAGAGCGCGCGGCGAATGAGGTGGGTATCGAGGATCAGAGGCTGGTCCTCGGGCGAAGCGAGGAACGGCATTCCGGCGGTCGCCTCCAGGTAGGCGCGCAGGAACGCCGCCGAGACCCAGCGGTACCAAGCGTCGGCCCACGGCTCGGCGACCTGGCGATCTTCGGGGCGGACGACGGCGCTCTCGAGCAGCGCCGTGAAGGCGGCGTAGTGAAAAGAGCGGATCATCCCCGCCACGTCGCGCAGGCACTCGTGCTTGCGCCGGCGCTCGGCCAGCGTCTCGGCGGGCGGTCCCTCGAAGTCGATGATGACGAAGTCGTTGCCGGTGTAGAGGACCTGCTCGAGGTGGAGGTCGCCGTGGGTCCGGATCCGCAGGCCGCTCCAGCGCCGGTGGAGAAAAGGTTCGAAGATCTTGAGCAGGTGGTCTTGCCCGTCGGCCAGGCGTTGTCCGAGCGCGGCGGCCGTCGGCGGCAGGTGGGGGAGGGTGCCGCGCAGGAGCCGGAGGGTGCGCCCCACCAGGTTGCGCATCGACTGGTACTTGGAGCGCCGGTCGAGCGCGGTGTAGGGCTCGGGCGCGAAGCTGGGGTCGTCGACGGGGGAGGCGAGCGCGACGTGCATCTCGGCGGTGCGGCGCCCGAGCAAGGCCGCCAGGTCGAGATAGGCGCCGATCGCCTCGACCACCGCGGGCGGCGCCTCGGTCTCGGCCAGCGCGAGCGGCGCGTGCGGCGCCCGTTCGGGCGGGGGATCCTGGCGGTGTCGGGTCAGCGTGCGCTCGAAGTAGCGGCGGAGCTCCTCGCGGGCGTGCGCCCAGGCGGTCGCCTCGTTGGCCACGAACGCCTGCAGCACCGCCAGCGTGCTCGGCTCGCCGCCGCGGCGCCGGTACTCGATGCTGCCGACGACCGCCGGGACCAGGCCAGGGGCGCGCGTCTCGAGGAAACGTGGGATTTCGAGCTCGGGGTTCATCCCCTCCTCGAGCCGGCGGAACATCTTGAGCAGGTAGCGATCGCCGTAGCGGATGGCGGCGGCGGCGTGCCCGGCGCTGATGTTGGCCGGCTCGGCCCCCGGCGGCTCCAGCGTGACGTAGGGCGTCGCCTCGACGGTGCCGCCGACGCCGACCGCGCGCTGGCGGCCGGCGACCGCGGTCAGGATGGCCCGGGCGGCATCGGGGGCCTCGGCGGCGTCGACCAGCGCGGCGTCGCCGCTGCCGAGCTTGAGCGCGGCGACCATCGCCAGGGGCGGAATCGGGCGCTCGTCGACGACCGGAAGCACCGCCAGCGGGATGAGATAGCGATCGGGATCGCGGTCGGCATATTCGACGCGCGCCACGACGAGATAGGCGCCGCCGAGCGCGACCGCCTCCTCGACCCGGACGCCGCTGACGCGAAAGGCGCGGCCGGCGAACCAGTGGCGCGTGTCGAGAAAAGCGGGGAGGGTGTCTTCCAGCGCGACGCGATCCTCTCCGAGCAGCAGGCTCTCGGCGCTGGCGCAGGCGATGGTGGGCGGCAGGTAGGTGGCGGCCAGGTCGGCGGCGGTCGTCGTGGCGGGCGCCTCGATCGAGAACCAGTGGAAGGCGTGGCTGCCCAGCGTCAGCAGGTACGGCAGCTCGCCGATGAGCGGGAACTCCGTGTGGCCGAACAGCTCCACCGGGCGCATCCCCTTCCACTTGCCGAGGTCGAGCTCGACGTACTGCGGGAAGCGCGAGAGGTTGGCGACCACCAGGATCGTCTCGTCTTGAAACTGGCGCATGAAGGCCAGCACCCGGAAGTTGCCGGGGCTGAGGAGCTCCATCGAGCCGCGCCCGAAGGCCTGGAACTGCTTGCGCAGGGTGACGAGCCGCTTGGTCCACCAGAGCAGCGAGTTGGGATTGTTCTGCTGCAGCTCGACGTTGATCGCCTCGTAGTGGTACTCGGGGTCGATGTTGATCGGCAGGATGAGGCGCTGCGGGTTGGCGCGCGAGAAGCCGGCGTTGCGGTCGGCGCTCCACTGCATCGGCGTGCGGACGCCGTTGCGGTCGCCCAGGAAGACGTTGTCCCCCATGCCGATCTCGTCGCCGTAGTAGAGGACCGGCGTCCCCGGCAGCGAGAAGAGCAGCGCGTGCAGCAGCTCCATCTTGCGCCGGTCGTTGCCGACCAGGGGCGCCAGACGCCGCCGGATGCCGAGGTTGATGCGCATCTCGTTGGCGTGCGCGTAGGCGCGGTACATGTAGTCGCGCTCCTCGTCGGTCACCATCTCCAGCGTCAGCTCGTCGTGGTTGCGCAGGAACAGCGCCCACTGGCAGTTGGCGGGGATGGCCGGCGTCTGCGCCAGGATGTCGAGGATGGGGAAGCGGTCCTCCATGTGAATGGACATGAAGAGGCGCGGCATGATCGGGAAGTGGAAGTTCATGTGGCACTCGTCGCCGTCGGCGAAGTACGCCGCCGCGTCCTCGGGCCACTGGTTCGCCTCGGCGAGCAGCATCCGGTCGGTGAAGCGCGCGTCGATGTGCGCGCGCAGCTTCTTGATGAACTTGTGGGTCTCGGGGAGGTTCTCGCAGTTGGTCCCCTCCGCTTCGTAGAGGTAGGGCACGGCGTCGAGCCGCAGGCCGTCGACCCCCTTGCCGAACCAGAAGTCGACGGCGCCGAGCAGCGCCTCGTGCACCGCCGGATTGGCGAAGTTGAGATCGGGCTGGTGCGCGTAGAACCGGTGCCAGTAGTAGGCCCGGGCCAGGGGGTCCCAGGCCCAGTTCGAGGTCTCGAAGTCCTTGAAGATGATGCGCGCCTCGCGGTACCGCTCGGGCGAGTCGTTCCAGACGTAGAAGTCGCGCTCGACGGAGCCGGCCGGCGCCGCGCGCGCGCGCCTGAACCAAGGATGCTGGTCCGAGGTGTGGTTCAAAACCAGCTCGGTGATGACGCGCAGCCCGCGCCGGTGCGCCTCCTCGAGCAGGAAGTCGAAGTCCGCCAGCGTGCCGCAGTCGGGGTGGACGTCGGTGTAGTCGGCGATGTCGTAGCCGTCGTCGCGCAACGGCGACGGATAGAACGGCAGCAGCCAGATCGCGGTGACGCCCAGGTCCTGCAGGTAGTCGAGCTTCTCGGCGAGCCCGCGGAAGTCGCCGATGCCGTCGCCGTTGCTGTCGTAGAACGAGCGAACGCGCACCTCGTAGATGATGGCGTCCTTGTACCAGAGCGGGTTCGCCCCCAGCGCCGCCGGCCGCCGCGGCGACGAAATGAGATGCCGTTTCACGCCGGGGGCCTCCCGCGGCCGTAGGTCTCGGTGAGGTCGCGCAGGCGAGCGGCGATGGCGGGCGTCAGCGCGCCCGGCTGGAGGCGAAACGACCAGTTCCCGGTGGTGGTGCCGGGATGGTTCATCCGCGCCTCGGAGCCGAGGCCCAGGAGATCCTGCGCGGGGACGACCGCCACGTTGGCCACCGAGGCCATGATGGCGCGGATCATGCGCCAGTGGATCTCTCTTCCGTCGTCTCTTGCGTCGTCGTCGTCAGGCGCGCCCAGGTAGCGCAGCGCCGCCCGCCGCTCGCGCGCGGTCTGCTCGGGGCTGCGGGTGCCGCTGCCCGGGTCGAAGAACCAGCCGCAGGTGGTGTCGTTGTCGTGCGTGCCAGTATAGGCGACCGCGTCGCGCGGGTAATTGTGCGGCAGGAAGCTCGGCCCCTGCGGATCCGTCCCGAAGGCGAACTGCAGGAGCTTGATTCCCGGGAACGCGAACCGCCTCCGCAGCGACTCGACGGCCGGCGTGACCAGGCCGAGATCCTCGGCGATGAGCGGCAGCTCGCCCAGGGCGTCGCCGACCGCGCGGAAGAAGCGCGCCCCAGGCGCCGGCCGCCAGCGGCCTTTCATAGCGGTCGGCTCGCGCGCCGGAATGGCCCAATAACGCGTGTAGCCGATGAAGTGGTCGAGCCGAACGGCGTCGAACAGCGCCAGCGTCGAGCGGAAGCGGGCGATCCACCAGGCGTAGCCGGTGGCGCGCATCTCGGCCCAGCGGTAGAGCGGGTTCCCCCACCGCTGCCCGGTGGCGCTGAAGTAGTCGGGCGGCACGCCCGCCACCAGCGTCGGCTCCCCCGCCTCGTCGAGGTAGAACTGCCCGCGGTTCAGCCAGACATCGGCGCTGTCGTGCGCGAGAAAAATCGGCAGGTCGCCGATGAGCGCGACGCCGCGCTCGTGCGCGTAGGCGCGCAACATCTGCCAGTCGCGGAAAAACCGCCACTGCACGAACCGCTGGAAGTCGATCTCCTCACGATGGTCGGCGCGGAACTTGGCGAGCGCGTCCGGGTGCCGATCGCGCAGCGGCGCCGGCCAGCGGGTCCACTGGACCTTTCCGTGGGCCGACTTGATCGCGCGGTAGAGGGCGAAGTCGTCCAGCCAATCGCTGGCCTCCCCGGCGAACCGAACAAAGTCGGGGTCGTCGAGGCCCCCCGCCTCGAGGACGGCGTGAAACGCCTTCTCCAGGCGGTCGTCCGAGACGGGGCGGCGATCGCCGGGGCCGAGGAGGCCGTCGGCGACCAGCCGTTCGACGCTGACCAGGCTGGGGTTTCCGGCAAAGGCCGACTGGGCGCTATAGGGGGAATTACCGTAGCCGGTCGGGCCAACCGGCAGCATCTGCCACCAGCGCTGGCCGGCGGCGGCCAGAAAATCGACCATCTCGCGCGCGGTCGACCCGAGGTCTTCTCCGGGCAGGCTGGTGGGGTGCAGGAGCACGCCGCTCGAGCGATCGATGAGCTTGGGCAGGCGCATCGATGACCTAAGCTTAACGTCGCTCGGAGGACCCGGCGCAATTTTCGCCTGCTATAGTTGATCCATGGGTCGCGTAATTCTCGGCCTCCTCAAAGGCGGCGTCGTCGGAGCTGCGATCGGCGCCGGCGCGTTCAAGTTGGGCATCGGGGGCGGCGTGCTGGCGATCGTGACCTACGCGGTCGTCGGCGGGCTGGTCGGCATCCTGTGCGGCAAGCCCCCCTGGCGCCAGGACACCGTCTGGACCACCGCCCTCAAGGGGATCTTCGGCGCCGCCGTCGGCTGTGCCCTCTACTGGGGCGCCGGCAAGCTGTTCGGCGGCCTGCACGTCGGTTTGGCCGCCAAGCTCGGCGCCCCCGACCGCCCGCTGATGGATCTCCCGGTCCTCATCGGCCCCCTCATCGGCGCCGCCTGGGGCGCCTTCGTCGAGCTCGACGACGGCGGCTCCGCCGACAAGGCCAAAGCGCCCAAGAAGCTCGCGAAGTAGGTTCGGTCCAGGATCCGGTCCCGACTCTCGGCGAGGCTCTCGAGCTAAGTCGTCTCGTCGAAGGCGCCGAGCTCGCGGAGGACCTCCTCGTCGCCGGGGCCCTCGTCGCCGGCGGCCTTCTCCCGGCGTTGCTCGATGAACTGGCGCCGCATGAGCAGCACCGTCTCGGTCAGGCCGAGCGCGATGTAGGCCATGATCAGCACCAGGAAGATGAGCGCCTTGTCGACGCCGTTCATCGCCACCAGGATCCAGCAGGCGGCGATCAGGACCGCCAACTCGATCGTCCGGCGGGTGAGCCGCAGGTCCTTGAACGAGCGGAAGCGGACGCGCGAGACCATCAGGTACGACAGCACGAGCACGACCGCGGCCACCACGCCGTCGCTGGCGATGCGGTAGGGCTGGACGTGGTGGGCGACCACCACCATCAGCACGAGCACGCTGGCGGCGGCGGGGATGGAGAGGCCGAGCGTGTACTTGCCGGGGGCCTTCTGGCCCGAAGCCGCCTCACGGCGCGACAGCACGTTGAAGCGGGCCAGCCGCATGACGCCGGCGCAGACGAACAGCCCGGCGAAGAAGATGCCGAGCCGCCCGAAGCTGGTCAGACCCCACTTGTAGACCATGATCGCCGGCGCGACCCCGAAGGTGATGGCGTCGGCCAGGGAGTCGAGGTCGCGGCCGAGGTCGGTCTGGGTCTTGGTCAGCCGCGCGACGCGGCCGTCGGCGGTGTCGAAGAAGAAGCCGAAGCAGATGGCCAGCGCGGCCTGGTAGAGGTCGCTGCCCGTCGTTCCGGACGACGCCGACAGCGAGATGGAGATGAACCCGCAGAAGACGCTGGAGAGCGTGAACAGGTTCGGAAGAATGTAGTAGGTCTTCCGGAAGTCCACGGCGCAAAGATACCATGGCTCGGGGTTCCCCATGATTCGTGCGGTCATCGCTCTCGTTACATTTGTGGTCTACACCTTGGTGCTGGCGGCGGTCGCGGCCCTGAGCGGCCTTTGGGACCGGAGCGGCGAAACGGTGTTGCGGATCGGCCGCTTCTGGTCGCGCCAGGTTCTCGCCGCCTCGGGCGTGAAGCTGAAGATCGAGCATCACGCCGAGCTCGACCCGAGCCGCCCCTACGTCTTCATGTGCAACCACGCCTCGACGATCGACGTCTGGGCGGCCTTCATCGCGGTGCCGGTCTCGTTCCGCTTCATCGCCAAGAAGCAGCTCGCGCGGATCCCGCTCTTCGGCTGGGCCATGGCGGCTGGACGTATGATCTTCATCGATCGCCAGAACGCGGTGGCGGCCCGCCGCAGCATCGAGGAGGCGGCCCGCCGGATCCGCGCGGGTCAATCGGTGGTGATCTTCCCGGAGGGGACCCGCACCCGCGATGGCAAGCTGATGCCGTTCAAGAAGGGGGGCTTCCACCTGGCGATCGATTCGGGCGCCGCGATCGTCCCCATGGCCATCAGCGGCAGCCGGGCGCTGATGCCGCGCAAGGCGATGCTGATCCAGGCCGGCGAGGTGCGCCTGCAATTCGGGGAGCCGGTCCCGACCGAGGGGCTCGGCACCGCCGACCGGGAGCGGACGCTCAAGTTGGTCCGCGAGCGGGTCGCCGAGATGCTGGGCGAGCCCGCCACGCCGGCGCCTCCCTCGGCGGAGAACGCGGCTCAGTAAATCACGCGCAAGAGCGTGAGGCCCTGCGGGGGCGCGGTCATGCCGCCGGCGGCGCGGTCTCCGGTCTCCAGCATCCGGGACACCGCCTCCGGCGTCAGCCGGCCGCGGCCTACGTCGATCAAGGTGCCGACCAGGATGCGGACCATGTTCTTCAGGAACGCCGTCGCCTCGACCTCGATGGTCAGCCGAGCCCCCTGGCGGTCGACCTCGATGCGGCGGACGATCCGGCGCGTGGTGCGCCGCTCGCAGTCGGAGGCCCGAAAAGCGCGGAAGTCGTGCTCGCCGACCAGCCCGGCGGCGGCGGCGCGGATCGCCTCCAGGTCCAGCGGCTGGCGCACGTGCCAGGTGCGCCGCGCGTGCAGCGGCGAGCGGACGAAGTGGGCCCAGACAGTGTAGCGGTAGACCTTGCCGCGTGCCGAGAAGCGGGCGTCGAAGTCGGGCGCGGCCAGGGCGACGTCCACCAGCGCGACGTCGGCCGGAAGGATCGAGTTCAGCCCCCGCAGAAAGCCGTGCGGCGGGATGTTCAGCTCCAGGTCGAAGGTCGCCACCTGGCCGTCGGCGTGGACGCCGGCGTCGGTGCGGCCGGCGGCGCGCACGAACACGCTCTCGCCGGTCATCTCGCGGATGGCCTCCTCCAGCACCCCTTGCACGGTCCGCTGCCCCGGCTGGCGCTGCCACCCCGCGAAGTCGGTGCCGTCGTACTCGACGACGACCTTGTACCGCCGCGCCACCTAGAACTCGAGCACGAGCCCGAGCGTCCAGTTCGTGTCGCCGACGTGCAGCCGGTTCGCCTCGCCGAGGCCCGAGATGTCGGCGTGGTAGTACTCGAAGGTGATCCCGGTGTGGTTGACGCCGAGGTCGGTGTCGAAGTCGCGCGCGGCGTCCGGGTCGACGAAGTCGAGCATCAGCGCCACGCCGCCGGCCACGTGCCACCCCCAGGTGGCCCCCCGGCCGTGGCCGCCGTCCCCCTCGGCGATGTTGCCGTTGCCGTCGGTGATCTGCCAGTAGGCCCAGTCGAGCCCGATCTTGCCGAAGGGAACCAGCGGGAACTTGCGGGTCTCGAGGAAGTAATCGAACCGGTAGACGGCGGAGAGGCTCAAGGGGACGACCTTGAGCTCCGACTTGTCGCCGCTCGGCAGGCCGGTGCCGTTGGCCACCGGAGCGGTTCCGGTGACGGAGAAGTAGCCGACGCCCAATCCCGCCGCGACGGAGCCGTAGCGGTGCCAGAACTGGTAGTCGAGCTCAGCCCGCGTCAGGAGGTGCTGGCCCGACCCGAAGTAATCCTTGTACGGCGTGCGCGCGCCGTTGAACTCGCCGTCGATGTCGGGCTGATAGGGGCCGAAGGTCAGCTCGAACGCGAAACGCTGCGGCGTCCGGTAGGGGTTCAGCGCCGGGTTATCGCTCTCGACGAGCGACGCCTCGGTGGCGAAGTCCTGCGCGCGCGCCGTCGGCGACGCCCCGACGAGCGCAGCCAGCAGCGTGGCGCCGAGCGTGAGCGGGCGCCTCATCGGCGTCCTTTTCGTCGCCGGCGCCGCCGGACGGCCAGGACGACCGAGCCGACCGCGAACAACCCCAGCGCCGCGCCGGTGCCCTTGGCGCCGGCCGGAGCCGTCGACAGCGCGCAGAAACCGCCGGTCGCCTCCCCCTGGGGCGTCTGGCCGCGATAGACGTCGTAGAAGCTGAGCGTCTTGATCGGCGTCCCGAACAGGACCCTTGGCTCGCTCGCGTTCCCGCTGTTGTCGACGGCCACGACCGCCGCCGCATAGGTGATGTCGTTCTGCAGGATCTCCACCCGGTCGGAGGTGGCCTGCGCCGTCAGCTGCCCCGAGCAGACGAACGCCGGATCGAGATTCTCCACGCCCGTCCCTGTTCGGGTGCTCGGGCAGGTCTGGAAGGCAGGAGCGAACGGGCCGCCGTTGACCCCGCCACCGTCGTTGTCCGTCCCCTTGAACACCTGGAACTGGTCGGCGCGGCTGCAGAGGATCTGGTAGCCGAGCAAGTCGGGTACGACCGCGGTGCTGATGGGATCCCAGTTCATGATGAGGGCCTCGTCTCCCCCGCGGACGGTGACGCCGGTCGGCGCCGGCGGCGGCGTCAGATCGATGAGCAGCGACATCGTCAGCGCGAGATCGACGATGCCGTCGCCATCGTAGTCGAACAGGATGTTCGCTGTCTGGGTGAACTGCCCGATGTTGTTCGCCTGGCAGCCGGTGACCGAGGCGCCGCCGTCAAAGGTGGTCGAGGCGTTCAGATAGTTGCTCAGGAAACGCGCGTTGGTCGGGACCTCGAACTTGCCCTGGTTGAGGAAAGTGAGCACTTGCTCACTGCCGCCCGGCACCGGAACGCAGTTCCCGATCTGCTGGTTGAGGAGCGTCGAGCACCCCGGGCCCAGAATCACCGAAACGGTCCCGGTTTGAGCGGTGACCTGCGAGCGCTTGGCGACGCCGCTCGGGAGGAGCGAGATGAAGATGCTGACCGGCGCCGAGCAATCGCAGCGCGCCTTGTTGAAGAAGCGCGCCAGCTCGAAGGTCGTCAGCGAGACCGGGGGCGTCTGTTCGATGCCCAGGAAGAAGTCGCTCGATTGCAGCACGGAGTTCCCGCTCGTCCCGCCGGACCCCGTGAGGATGCTTCCACCTGTCCCCGTCTGCGCCTCGGCTCGGCCGGCGGCGGCCAGCACGAGCAGCCCCACGAAGGCGGCAATGACCGCCCGTGACCTCGTCGATGTTAGGTGACGCATGGAAAGTCGTTTTCCCCGCCCGGGGGTGCCGTGCAAGGAAGATGCCCTTCGCTGGGCGCGGGTTAGGTGGGCGTGGGGAGGCATCGGTGCCGCTCTGGCGGGAGCCTGGGAGGAGACTCTGCCATTTTGTCAGCGAGACGGGCCAGTTTTACCCTGGGCGCGCCTTTTACCCCGAAAGGTCCTCCAGCACGTTTCGCCCGAGCGCCGCCACCGCTTCGTCAGGTGATTCCCGGCCGCCGAAGCGCGCCGCCGCGTACCTCTCGGTGAGGTTGTCGAAGGCGCCGCCGCCGCGGGAGAAGGGCCCACCGTGGCGCAGGCGCGCGGCGTACTCGTGGGGGGTCTCGTTCGGGCGGCGCGGCCAGCCGAGCCTTCCCAGCCGGCCCACCGTCCGGCGGTAGAGGCGATCGATCGCGCCGTCCGGGCGCTCCGCGAGGGGAGCGCCGTCGGCGACGGCGGTTGCGCGGGCGATCCGGCTCGGCCGCCGCCGCGCGCGGCGCAGGGCGAGCACCAGCGCGGCCAGGGCCGCGGCTGCCAGGAGCGCGAGGAGGACTTGCCCGAGCGGCGCGGTGGGCCCGAAGTGCCCCAGCCCCCGCCAGGCGTGATGCGCCAGATCCCGCTGCCGGCCGAGGTCGTAGCCGACGATCCAGCGGCTCCAGAAGAAGTCGAGCGCGTCGCTCGTCGCGGCGAGCCGGCCGGCGGGGGCCGGCGCGTCGGCCGGCGGGGTGGCGTCGACGCGGGTCCAGCCAGAACCGGCCACGAAGGCCTCGGCCCAAGCGTGTGCGCGCTCGCCGCGAACGGCGACGTAGCCGCCGATCGGGTTCCACTCACCGCCTCGGAAGCCGGTCACGTACCGGGCCGGGACGCCCGTCGCGCGAAGGAGCAGCACCGCGCCCGAGGCGAAGAACTCGCAGTGGCCGACCGGTTGCCGGAACAGGAAGTCCTCCACCGGATCGACGCCGGTGGGGCGGGCCGGTGGGCTGGTGGTGTAGGCGTGCCCGGAACGCAGCCATTCGGTGACGGCGGCGACCTTGCCGGCGTCGTCGCGTCCCGCGGCGAGGCGCGCCCCCAGCTCGCGCAGCGCCGGGAGACCGTCGGGGAGCGCCAGGTCGTCCAGGCGCGCGCGGCCGTCGAGAGTGGGTGCCGCCGCCGGCGCGACGAGCGCGCGCTCGCGCGAGTAAGCCACGTAGTGGGCGTGGGCCAAGGTGACGAAGCCGTCACCGAAGCCGCTCGGACCATCGCCGCCGCCGACCCGCAGGGCCGCCTCGCCGGACCAGCGCGGCACCACGCCGACGGTGCCGCCCGCTCCCAGGCGCGTCGCCGGAAGCTCGATCGCCACCGGTCGATCGACCGCGAACAGCACCGCGGCCGGGACGCCGAGCGCGTCGATCTCCTGCCGTTCGGCGCCGGCCAGCGTGCCCGGGCCCGGGGCCTCGCCGAGCTCGTGGATGAACGAGCGGCCGCCATTCTCGTCCAGGATCGTGCGCAGCTCGGGACGCCGGCTGTGCGTCCAGCGGCCGCGGTCATAGGCGTCGTAGACGGCGCCCCGGAAGTAGAGCCGCTCGGCCGCGTCCCGCCGGGCGGCGTCGCTCGCCAGCTCGCGCAGCGCCGGCAGCGTCGCCCGCAGCACGACGGCGTGGCTGGCGCCCCCGGCCGTGCCGTAGCGCCCCAGCGTCACCTCGTCGGAGAGCCCGCTGACGTTGCTCTCGCCGCGCGCCCCCAGCACGAACCCGGCGCCCAGGCGGGGGACGAAGGCGAACACCGCGAGCGCGCCGACGAACACCGCCGCCGCCACGCCGAACGTGGCGCCGAAGAAGGCCCGCCCCACCACCCGCCGCGAGCCCAGGATCCGCCCGATGCCGACCTTCTGGCTGGGCGCCTGCGCCGAATGGCGGACCAGGTAGTTCTCCTCCATCTCTCGCCGCAGGTGAAACAGGATGAGCGCCCAGGTCCCGAGCACGACGTAGACGGCGAAGGTGGCCACGAACAGAAACGTGGCGGCGATCGTCGCGGCGACCAGCACCAGCAGGAACGACAGCGCGTAGATGTGGACGTAGTCGCGGTGGGTCCGCCGGTAAAGCAGCTTGTAGCCGAGCAGCGCCAGCACCAGGTCGAACGCCGGCACCAGGTCGGCGTCCCCCATCGGCCGCCAGATTCGCCACACGATGAAGACGAGCACCAGGCCGGTCGCCGCGCGCACGAGCCCGGTTGCCCGGTCGAGGGCGGCGGCGAGGCGGCCGCCGCCGTCGACGCCGAACGACACCAGGCAGACCGCCAGGAAGACGACGGCGCTGCGGGGGGAGAGCGCTTGCGTGGTGGCGAGCGCCGCCAGCGCCGCCAGCACCAGCAGGTAGGTGACCAACTTGTGTGCGGCCTGGAATCTCATTGTCGTCTACTCGGGGACCCTGGGAGGGTCCCCGTGCCCCCCCGCGACCGGCTCCGCCGGGCAAAGCCCGGCTCCGCCCAGGCGATCACTCTTGGTTACGACGAGCTCGCCGTCGGGCGCGACGCGCACCACGGGGCGGCGGCGCGGGCGCGGTGGCGGACCCGCCTCGGGGGCGATGAAGGCGAGCCGCCCGAGCAGGCGGCCGAGGTGCGCCGGCCCGACGGAAGGCGGGATCTCGCCGCCGCGCGTGGCGAGGCCCACCGCCATCCCGCGCCGGGCCAGCTCCACGCACAGCGCGGCGGCGCGCGAGACGGCGAGCTCGAACGCCTCGGCGCCGGCGCGCGCGTCGTTGTCGAAGACGATCGTCGCCTCGCGCCCCTCGTCGTCCTCGTGCTCGCGCACCAGCAACATTCCGCGCCGCGCGCTCGAGCGCCAGTGGATGCCGCGCGGATCGTCGCCTTCACGAAAAGCGCGCAACCCCGCCAGCTCGCCCTCCCGGCTGGGTCCCTTGTCGCGCCCCGGCGCCGCCGGCGCGGGGAGCGCGCGCAAGATGCCGGGGGGGAGCGCGGCCAGCGCGGGGTAGACGACCATCTCCTTCGCGTCGGTCACCTCGCGCGTGCGCGCCATCAGCCCGAACGGGAACTTGGTGGCCAGCCGGAAGCCCGACAGCTTGTGGCGCCCGCGCCGGCTGATGACGTGGCGGTAGGAGGTCTCCTGGCGGCGCCCGGCCGGCAGCTTCAAGAAGTAACAGCGCTTTTCGAGGGGGCGCCCTTCGACGAGATCCTCGACCTCGACGGAGAAAGAAGGGAGCCGCCGCTTCTGGTTCTCGAGCGCGATCCCCATCAAGTACGGCGTCCCCGCGTGGACCGAGGGGGGCAGGATCCGCTGCACGCGCAGCCCCGAGAGCCCCAGCGTCGAGAGGAGCCCGTTGGCCACCAGCAGGCAGGCCATCATCCCGAACGTCAGGAAGAAGAGGTTGATCCCGGCGTCGACCGCCACCGCGCCGACGAACAGGGTGACCAGGAGAAACCACCACCCCTCTCGCGTGGGGGGCAGTCGGCGTCTCAATCTCATGCGGAAACCCTAAGAGGGTTCCCGCACCCTCCCGCGAAGGACTCCGCCGAGCAAAGCTCGGCTCCGTCCGCGCGCATCAGCCGGGCGCGGGGAGGCGATCGAGGATCTCGGCGAGCACCCGCTCGACGTCCTGCCGCGACCGCGCCACCGCCTCCACCGGCGATACGGGAATCACCCGATGCGCCAGCACCGGCAACGCCATGGCCTTCAGATCGTCGGGGAGCACGTACTCGCGCCCTTCGGCCAGCGCCGCCGCGCGCGCGGCGTTCCGCCAGGCGAGGGCGCCGCGCGGCGAGACCCCGGTGGCCAGGTGGGGCGACCGCCGCGTCTCGCGCGCCGCCGCGACGACGTAGTCGGCCAGCTCGGGCGAGAAGTGAACCCGCTCGGCGGCGTCCTGCAACCGCCGCACGTCCGCGACGCTCAGCACCGCCTCGAGACGCAGGAGGTCGTCCTCCGGCCGCCCCGGGGACTCGAGGAGGATGCGCCGCTCGTCCTCGGGCGCCGGGTAGTCGATCCGCAACCTCAGCAGGAAGCGGTCCATCTGCGACTCGGGGAGCGGATAGGTGCCGTAGTGCTCCTCCGAGTTCTGGGTGGCCATCACCAGGAACGGCGCTTCCAGCGGAAACGTCCGCCCGTCGATCGACACCTGGCCGTCGTTCATCGCCTCGAGCAACGCGCTCTGCGTGCGCGGCGGCGTCCGGTTGATCTCGTCCGCGAGGACGAGGTTCGCGAACACGGCGCCGGGCCTGAATTCGAACTCGCCCGACTTCTGGTCGAAGATCGACACGCCGAGCACGTCGGAGGGGAGCAGGTCGCTGGTGAACTGGATGCGGTGGAAGGTCCCGCCGATCGAGCGGGCGAGCGCCCGCGCCAGCGTGGTCTTGCCGACGCCGGGGACGTCTTCGATGAGCAGGTGCCCGCGCGCGCACAGCGTGACGACCGCGTGCCGGATCACCGCCGGTTTCCCGCGCAGCACGCGGGCGACGTTCGCCTCCAGGGCCGCCAGCAGCTCAGCCGGCGTCCGGGATCCGCCGACCGGCGCGGCTTCCCGCCCGGCGTTCAGTCGAGGCAGGGCCGTCGTGCTCATGGCGAAACGCCATTATATCATTTGACGTCGGCGGGACGGTTTTTGGACGTCTCCTCGATTCGGGCCGCAGCTCGCGGAAAGTTGGCCAGGCCGATCGTGTCGCGGCCGATGCTTTCTTTCTCGGCGTGGGCGAGCCGCTCATCACGACACGCGAGGTGGTCTTCGAGACCCAGGCGATGCTGCTCAAGGGATCTCGAGTGCGACGCCCTGAGCTTCGCGGTGATGGAGCGGCTGCGGATCGCGCACGCCGCCTCGTTCGATGTTCACTTCCGTCAAGATGGACGATTCATCGTGCTGCGGTGACCTCCGGGAAATGGTCCAGCGGCTGAGCCTATGAGCTGAGCCTGTGCTCGCGTTAAGGCGCCCATCGCTTTCTGTCGAGGTTCCAGAGGTTCTGCGGTAACATGCCCCAGCTCTTTTAGCTGCCGGTCACTCAGAGACGCTTGGAGATTTTCATGGGGGATTCCCGCGCTCGTCTTACTTTGCTGTCGTTTTCCCTGCCGCTGCTGGCGGTCGTCTCCCTCGCCGTCGGGTGCGGAGACAACGTGCCGTCGTCGCAGACGGGGACGGGCGGATCCAGCGTCACCGGCACCGGCGGTAGCGGCGGTGGCACGGGCGGAATGAGCACCGGCGGCGCGGGCGGAATGAGCACCGGCGGCGCGGGCGGAATGAGCACCGGCGGCGCGGGCGGAGTGGGCACCGGCGGCGCGGGCGGCCTCGGCACCGGCGGCGCGGGCGGAGTGAGCACCGGCGGCACCGGCGGAGTGGGCACCGGCGGCACCGGCGGGGTGGGCACCGGCGGCACCGGCGGGGTGGGCACCGGTGGCGCGGGCGGTGGACCTCCCGCCTGTTACACGACCGCTTTCACCGCGCCGGCGAGCGGCGCGACGTTGACCGTCACCGACGACGGCAACCACACCTGCGCCGACGGCTTCCAGTACACGGTCACCATCACCTCGGGCGCCCCGGACGGCACCGACGTGACCCTCTACGACGGCAGCACGCTGCTCAAGACGGTGAAGGTGAGCGGCGGGGCCGCGTCGTTCGCGGTTCAACTGTCGACGGCCGGCGCGCAGCAGCTGTCGATTCAGTACCCGAGCACGCAGACCTGCAACGTCAGCGAGAACGTCACGGTGAGCTGCCCGAACAGCCCGCCCACCTGCACGATCAGCAAGCCGGTCATCAGCGCCACGCACCCCGAGCTGAACGGCGTGCCGACAGCGCAGAACGGCGACCGATCGAGCTCGGCCGGATCGCCGTATCAGGCGACGTTCGTCGTCAACACCAACGCGGAAGACGGCCAGGCGGTCACGCTGGCGGTCAACAGCGAGGCCACCAACCCGCCGACGGCCGTCGACGGCACGCCGACCGCGAACGTCTCCGGCGGCAGCGCGACGTTCGGCCTCACGCTGGTCCCGGACGGGACCTACGACGTGACCGCGACCTGCGTCAACAAGAACGGCATCACCGGCACGTCGACCAAGAGCACGTTCACCGTGGATACGACGCCGCCCGACCTGACCGTGACCAGCCCCAGCGCGGGCATGTTCGTGGTGGGCGGAACGGTCAGAGCGTGCGCCGAGACCGACTCGAGCGACGCCGCCAGCCTGGCCGGCTCGCTGGGCGCCGGCCAGCGGAACCTCTGCGTGACGCTGGGCTCGTCCGCGACGCCGACCTGCGTGGCCGTCGCGGCCATCAACACCCCGACCTGCGTCAACTTCATTTGCCCGGGCTCGTCGGCGTTCAGCCTGACGTACACGCTGAGCGACGCCGCCGGCAACCCGATGACGCAGACGGTGACGGGCGTGACCTGCGCCTCCGCGCTGCCGTCGGTCCAGATCGTCGCTCCGGTCTCTGACGCGCCGTCGTTCACGGACAAGAGCAAGCACATTCTGGCGGCCAACGCCCCGATCGGCGTCAAGGACGAGGATCCCAACACCATCGGCGCCCAGGCCGACGTCGTCGCCTGCACCGACACTGTCGGCACGGCCACGCTGTTCGTCGGCCACCAGGGCGACAGCAGCCTCGTGCAGCTCGGCACCGCCCTCACCACCGTCGCCGCCACCGGCCAGTGCCCGAGCGGCCTCGGCAACGTCGCCGTCTTCGCCGGCGTGACCCTGCCCGAGAGCAACGAGAAGGCCGACGGGACGCTGCTGGCGGCCACCGAGCTGCAGGTGAGCGTCACCTCCGCCACCAACAGCGCCGACACCGGGACCAGCCTGGTCGACGACGTCTGGGTCGACAGCCAGGTCCCGAATTTGGCGCTGCTGGCGCCGAA
>DATNDC010000173.1:0-9568 GCA_035607055.1 Polyangia bacterium | reverse complement strand
TCCCGCGCGTCCTCGTCTCGTTGTGAGCCGGCCACGTTCCTCCGCGAGCTCTAGCCGCGTCAGTTCTCTTCCGCGTGTGTCCGACCGAGGCAGAGAGCCACCGCTGGAGATGGACAACCTCGGAGCCCGTGACCGCTCCGTCCTGTTGACAGTGCCGCAGATCACGCCCACGCTCGAGCTCTAAACTTTCGACGAGGTGCCCGATGTGTCGCTCGCCCGTCCTTGCTCTGTTCGGATTCGCCCTCCTCTGCTTCGCCGCGCTCGGCCCGTCGTGCGACAGCTCGAAGTGCTGCTACCTACCCCCCAGTGACGCCGGCGGCACCAGCCGTCCCTGCGCCAGCAATCTCTTCACCGCCTGCGTGCACGCTTGCGGTGAGACCGCCAGCTCGGAGCCGACCGCGGCCACCTGCGCCAACGGAATCTACACCTGCAACGACGCCACGTTTCCGGCCGTGGGCTGCCCGCAGAGCGGCTGGTCGGCCGCACTGCCCTGCGGCCCCTGGGTGAGCGGCTACGACTGCGGCGTCCAGTGCGCCGTCTGCGACCAGGGCCTCTGGACCTGCGGGGCCTGCCCGGACGCCGCCACCGACTGACGGCTTCGCGCAGGCACGCACGCACGATCGATTGACAGGATCCCCGGTGGGCGCCGAGACTCGGGCCTTTCGAGGAGGATCTGATGCGAGTCCCCCGCGTCCTCGTCTCGTTGCTGGCCACGGCCGCGCTGGCAGGTAGTTACGGCTGCGGCTCGAGCGGAACCTCCGGCCAGGGCGGGACCGGCGGCGTCAGCGCCACCGGAGGCACCAGCGCAACTGGCGGCGCCAGCGCCACCGGCGGCACCAGCGCAACTGGCGGCGCCAGCGCCACCGGCGGTAGCAATGCTACTGGGGGCAACGCCGCGGGCGGCGGCGCTGGAAACGGCGCCACGGGCGGCGGTGGCCACGGCGGCGCGCCCGCGACCGGCGGCGCCGGTGGTGCCAAGGGCGGCGCCGGCGGCGGGGGCGGCAAAGACGGCACCGGTGGCGCACCCGCGACGGGCGGCACCGGCGGCGCCAGCGCCGGCGGCAACTCGGGCGCCGCAGGCGGGCCGCCCCAGCAGATCACCACCGCGGGCGGCACCTGGAACCTGGTCTGGTCCGACGAGTTCAACGGCAGCGGGGCGCCCGACGCCTCGAACTGGGGTTACGAGAAAGGCTTCGTGCGCAATCAGGAGCTGCAGTGGTACCAGCCCGACAATGCGACGGTGGCGAACGGCCTCCTCACCATCGCCGCGCAACAGGTCCACATCCTGAACCCCAACTACGTCGCCGGCAGCAGCGACTGGAAAACGAACCGCCAGTACTACGACTACACCTCGACGTCGATGACCACCTCGGGCAAGCACTCGTTCCAGTACGGCCGCTTCGAGATGCGCGCCAAGATCGACATCCGCCAGGGGAGCTGGCCGGCGTTCTGGATCCTCGGCGACGGCACCGCCTGGCCGCAGTCGGGCGAGGTCGACATCATGGAGTACTACGCCAACAAGGTGCTGGCCAACGTCTGCACGCCGAACGGCGGCAACTGCACCTGGGACAGCACCAACCAATCGCCGGCGTCGCTGGGGACCAACTGGGCCGACGATTTTCACCTATGGGCGATGGAATGGACCGCGACGACCATCAACCTCTACCTCGACGACAAACAGGTGAACACGTACACGGTCTCCACCGCCAACTCGACCAACCCCAACCCTTACGACAACAAGAAGTTCTACATCCTGGTCAACCTGGCCATCGGCGCCAACGGCGGTGACCCCAGCGGCACCACCTTCCCCATCACCTACCAGGTCGATTACGTCCGCGTGTACCAGAAGGCGAATTGAGCTTCCCGGCCAGCGGCAATTGACAGCCCGGCGGAGCACCGCCAGACTGTCTGTTTCCGGATCGCCGGAAAGGAGGTGCCCATGCGCGTCCGTCGCGTGCTCGTTCCATTGGTCGTCACTGGTTTCGTCGCGCTCGCGGTTGGCGGCTGCGGCAACAGCAACGGGGGCTCGTCGTCGGGGACCGGCGGAAGCGCCTCGAGCGGGACCGGCGGCGCGAAGACCGGGACCGGCGGTGGCTCGGCGAGCGGCGGCGCGCCCGGCAGCGGTGGCGCGACCGGCAGCGGTGGCGCGACGAGCACGGGCGGCGCCACCGGAACGGGCGGCAGCGGCGCCAATGGAACCATGACCAGCGGGTGCGGCGCGACGCCGCCGGCGCTCGGGCCGTCGAATCCACAGACGATCAACGTGACCGACAGCAGCGGCGCCACGACGGCGCGGCAGTTCTACGTGACCATCCCCGGCGACTACGACCCGGCCACGCCGTACCGGTTGATCTTCGCCTGGCACTACGCGGGCGGCTCGGCGGCCACGCTGGCGGGGACCGGTTTTTCGGGCGGCTATTACGGCGTGCAGCCGAAGCTCCCGGAGGCGATCTACGTGGCCGGCCAGGGGCTGGAGAGCACGCCGGGCGACGCCACCACCACCGGCTGGCCCAACACCAACGGCGGCGACATCGCCTTCCTGAACGCGATGCTGACCTGGCTGGAGTCGAATCTCTGCGTCGACACCACGCGCATCATGTCGACCGGCATGAGCTACGGCGGCATCATGTCGGACAGCATCGGCTGCCAGATGCCCGACGTCTTCCGCGCCGTGGCCGTCATGTCGGGCGCGCTCTACAACTTCGGGCGCGGGTCGACCTGCAAGAGCCACGACATCGCCGCCTGGATCACCCACGGCACCGCCGACACCACGGTCGACATCTCGGGCGACGAGACGGCGCGCGATCAGTTTTTGGCCGACAACCACTGCGGCACCACCAGCGCCGCCGTCGATCCGTCGCCCTGCATGTCGTACGACGGCTGCGACGGCGGCTACCCGGTCGTCTGGTGCCCGGTCGACGGCGAAGGGCACACCATCCCCAGCTTCGCCGCCAGCGCCATCGCCACGTTCCTCGGGCAGTTCTAGCCGCGGGACGACCGCGACTCGGCTAGAGTATTGGGCGTGAGCGCCCCCCTCTTCCTGCGTGCCTGCCGTGGCGAGACCACCGAGCGGACGCCCCTGTGGCTGATGCGGCAGGCCGGGCGTTACCTTCCCGAGTACCGGCAGGTGCGGTCGGGCGTCAGCTTCCTCGAGCTCTGCAAGTCGCCCAAGCTGGCGGCGGAGGTGACGCTGCAGCCGATCCGGCGGTTCGGGTTCGACGCCGCGATCCTCTTCTCCGATCTGCTGGTGCCGCTGGAGGCGATGGGCCTCGAGGTCGAGTTCACCGAGGAGGGGCCGCGACTGCCGCATCCCGTCCGGACGGGCGCCGACCTGGCGCGGGTGACGCCGTTCGACCCGGCGGCGCGCACGCCGTTCGTGATGGAGACGATCGTCGAGGCGACGGCCGCGCTCGGCGGCACGCCGCTCATCGGGTTCGCGGGCGCGCCGTTCACCGTCGCCACCTACGCCGTCGAGGGGAAGACCTCCAAGACCTTCAGCGAGACCAAGCGCCTCTTCTATCAGTCGCCCGACGACGCGCATCGCCTGCTGGGGATCATCGGCGAGGCGACGCGGGAGTACCTCTTGGCGCAGATCCGGGCCGGCGCGGCGGCGGTACAGCTGTTCGACTCGTGGGTCGGCGTGCTCGGGGCCGAGGACTTCGAGACCTTCGCGCTGCCGCCGACCAAGGCGCTGGTCGCCGCGCTGCGGGCCACCGGCGTGCCGGTCATCTACTTCGCCAACGGTGCGGCGGCGATCCTCGATCGGGTGGCGCGCGTGGGCGCCGACGTCTATGGCCTCGACTGGCGGCTGCCGCTCGACGAGGCGCGCGCGCGGCTCGGCGGCGCGCGCGCCGTGCAGGGGAACCTCGATCCCGCCGTGCTGTTGGGCCCGCCCGCCGAGATCGAGCGCCGCGCGCGCGAGATCGTCCGGCGCGGCGGCAAGCAGGGACACGTCTTCAACCTCGGCCACGGGATCACGCCGGACGTGCCGCTCGAGGCGGTGGCGGCGCTGGTCGAGGCCGTCAGGAGCGCCTGATGGCGGCGCCCGCGCAGGCGGAGGCCGAGACGCTGGGCCTCATCGCGCTCAATCTGGGCGGCCCGGACTCGCTCGACGACGTGCGGCCTTTCTTGCAGCGCCTGTTCGCCGATCCGGACGTCATCCAGCTCGGCTGGATGAGCCCGCTGCAGAAGCTGGTGGCCTGGTCGATCGCCCGCTCGCGCGCGTCGTTCTCTCGGGAGGCCTACGCCCAGATCGGCGGTCGCTCACCCATCCTTGCGGAGACCACCGCGCAGGCGCAGGCCGTCACCGACCTCTTGGCGGCGCGCGGAATCCCGGCCCTGCCCGTGGTGGCGATGGCGGCCTGGCATCCGCTGGCGGAGGAGGCGCTGGCCAAGCTGGCCGCGCGCGGCATCCGTCGAGCGATCGCGCTGCCGCTCTACCCGCAGGAGTCCCGCACCACCACCGATTCGTCGCTGAACCAGATCGAGACCGCCCGCGCGCGCCACCCGGGGCTGGAGATCGCGGCCGTCCGTGGCTACCCCGACGCCGAAGGCTACCTGCGCGCGGTCGTCGAACGGATCGACGCGGCGATCGCCACCCTCCCGCCGGAGCACAGAGCGACGGCGCCGGTGCTGTTCTCCGCGCACGGCTTGCCCGAGGACTACATCCGCCACGGCGACCCGTACCTCGACGACATTCGCATCACCGTGGAGGCGGTGTCGCGGCGGATGGAGCTCGGCCCGCGCGCGCGCCTCTGTTTTCAGAGCCGCGTCGGGCCCAAGCGGTGGCTCGGCCCGGCCACCGACACGCTGCTCGACGAGCTGGCCGCCGCCGGCAGCCGCGCGGTCGTCGTGGTGCCGATCGCCTTCACCGGCGAGCACATCGAGACGCTGCAGGAGATCGACATCCTCTACCGCGAGCGCGCCCAGAAGGCCGGCATCGTCCACTTCGCGCGCGCCCGCACGGTCGGCACCCACCCGGCGTTCATCGGGGCGCTGGCCGACCTGGCGGAGCGCGCCGCGCGCAGCCGCGGCTGGATCTAGGCGGCGCGTGCGCATCGCGGTCATCGGCGGCGGCATCTCCGGCCTCACGGCGGCGCAGCAATTGGCCGCCGGCGGCCATGACGTGGCGCTGGTCGACGACGCCGCCCCGCCGGGGGGCCTCATCGCCAGCACGCGCGAGGACGGGTTCCTCTGCGAGCATGGGCCGCAAGCCGTCCTCGACGGGTCGGCGGAGGTCCGGGCGCTCGTCGCCGCCGCCGGGCTGGAGGCGCGGATCGTGCGCGCTCTGCCCGCCTCTCGCCGCCGATCGATCTATGTGGGCGGGAAGCTGCGGCCCTTTCCCGCCAGCCCGCCCGCGCTGGTGAAGACCGACCTCCTCTCCGCGCGCGCGAAGCTGCGCCTGCTCGGCGAGCCGTTCGTGCGCCGTGGCGGCGGCGAGGACGAATCGGTGTTCGACTTCGTGGCGCGCCGGTTCGGTCGGCAGGCGGCCGAGCGCGCCGCGGGTCCCGCACTGATCGGGATCTACGCCGGCGACGCCGCGGCGCTGGCGCTCCACGCGGCGTTCCCGCGCCTGGCGGCGCTCGAGCGCGAGCACGGGAGCGTCCTGCGGGGGATGTTTCGGGCCCGCGGCCAAAGAGGGCACGCCCGGCTCGGGCGTCCGCTCTCCTTTCCTGAAGGCCTCGCCGAGCTGCCGCGCGCGCTGGCGACCGCCCTCGGCGCCCGCCGGCGCGTGGCCCGGGCGCGCGCGCTCGAGCCCGCGGCCGGGGGCTGGCGGATCGCGCTCGACGGCGAAACGCTCGACGCCGAGCGCGTCGTGCTGGCGACGCCCGCCGCGGCCACCGCCGCGCTGCTGGCGCCGCTGGCGCCCGCTGCCGCCGAGGCGCTGCGCGCGATCCCGCACGCCCCGGTGGCGGTCGTCTGTCTCGGCTTTCGCGCCGCCGACGCCGCCGGCCTGGGCATCGACCTCGACACGTACGGGTTCGTGGTCGCGCGCGGCGAGGGGCTGAAGCTGCTGGGCTGCCAGATCGACTCTTCGGTGTTCCCCGGGCGCGCGCCGGCTGGCGGCGTCCTTTTGCGCGCGCTCCTCGGCGGGACGTTCGAGCCGGCGCTGGTCGACGCGGACGACGCGACCCTGGCCGCCCAGGCGGTGGGCGATCTCCGTCGCGCCGCCGGGCTCCGCCGTGAGCCCGACCTGGTGCGCGTCTGGCGGGCGCGCCCGGGGATCCCCCAGTACGACCGCGCGCATCTCTGTCGCGCGCGCGCCGTCGACGAGGCCGTGGGCCGCCTCCCGGGGCTCACGGTGATAGGCCACGCCCTGCGCGGCGTCGGGCTCACCGCCTGCGTCCAGACGGCCGTCACGCTTTCCCGCGACTTCTCAACTTGATTCTGCGCCCGGGCGGTCGGATTCTTCGGGGTCAAAGGAGGGTGATCCATGCGCGCCCTTAGAAATCTGTTTGCTCTCGTGGTGATCGTCGTCGTGCTGGGCGGCGGGGCGCTGGTGGCGTTCCGCGTGGCCCGGACCAAGCCCTCGAACCCCGAGGAGATCAAGGCCAACCTCATCGCGGTCAGCTCGGCCGGCAGCTATCTCTACGCCGCGCGCGTCGGGCAGCACGTCGTGCTGTTCGACACCGGCGCCGACCCGGCCGGCAATCCGGTCGACGCGGCGCTGGCCGGCCTGCACGCCGGGCGGAACGACGTCTCCGAGGTCTTTCTCACCCACGCTCACGGCGACCACACGGCGGCGGCCGGTGGCCTCCCGAACGCCCACGTGCACCTCGGCCAGCAGGACGTCCCCTACGCCGAGGGGCGGACGCCGTGGGACAGCCTGGTTCTGCGGGTGATGTCCAAGGCGATGGGGACGCCGTCGATCAACGTGTCGAGCCCTCTGTCCGGCGTTCAGACCGTCGACCTCGGTGACGGGAAGACGGTCGTCAAGGCGATCCCGGTCCCCGGCCACACCCCCGGCTCGTATGCGTATCTCTATGACGGCGTGCTGTTCTTGGGTGACACGGCGGTGTTCAAGCAGGGTCGGCTCGATCATGGTCCGGGGTTGTTCAACAGCAACACCGATCAAATGAAGACGTCGATCAACGCGCTCAAGCAGCAACTGAACGGCGTCGAGATCGCCGCCGTCTGCACGGGCCACGGCGGCTGCACGCCCCTCGGCCTCGGCCGGACGCTGTTCGACGACTTCGTCGGCCGGGTGGGCGGCTGAGCTTGCACCTCCTCCCCCTTGTCGCGACGCTGCTGGCCGTCGGCGGCTCCCCCCAACGAACGCCCACGCCCGAGGAAGCGCGCCTCTACGACGAGGGAACGCGCGCGCTCGCCGCGGGCGACGCGCGCACCGCCGAGAAGGACTGGAAGGCGGGGTACCAGATCGCCCACGACCCCGCGTTCCTGGTCCATATCGGCGAGGCCGAAGAGAAGGCGGGCGCGCCGGCCGAGGCGGTCGAGACCTATCGCCGCTATCTCAGCGAGGCGCCCGACGCCTCCGACCGCGCGGAGATCGAGCAGCGGGTGGCGCGCCTCGCCCCCCCCGCTCCGGCTCCGGCCGCGGCGCCGCCCGGTGGTGCCGCGGAGACGCCCCACGAGTTCGGCGCGCCACCGGCAGCGGCACCAGCTTCCGCACTGCCGCCAGCGCCGGCCGCGACGCCCGCGCCCGCCCCCGCCGCGCACGCCGACGCCGAAAAGCCGGCTGGCGCGGACGAGGAGGACTCCGGGTGGAACCGCTACAACATGACCGCCTTCATCTCCGCCGGCGTCACGCTCGTCCTCTTGGGGACGGCCGCCGGCTATGCGGCCCAGGCCAGCTCGAAGGAGGGGGACATCAACCGACTGGTCTCTTTCCGCTTCCCGCCCCCGCCCTATTCCAGCGTGGCGGCCGAATACACGAGCGCGATGCGCGACGGGCGCAGCGACGCGCACGTGGCGCGGGTCCTGCTGCTCACCGCGGCGGGGACCGCGGTCGTGTCGGCGGTCTTCTTCGTGCTCGACGCCGTCCGCACGCCCGCCGAGGCGCCGACGCCGGCCGCCGTCCCGCCGGTCTCCGTCTCGCTGGCGCCCGACGGCCGCGGCGGGGTCGGGGCTCTAGGAGCTTGGTCATGGCGCTTCTGAGAATTTCCGGCCTGGCGCTCCTGCTGCTCGCCGCCGCGACGCTGACCGCCTGCTTCAACCCGCAGCAGCCCGGCTGCGCGTTCTCCTGCGCCGACGCCGGCCTCTGCCCTGACGGCTACAGCTGCCAGACCGACGGCCTCTGCCACCGCACCGACGGGCAGGGGACCTGTGCCATCTCGACCGACGCGGCATCGACCGACGCGGCCACCACAGACGCGACGGGGCAATAGAGCCGAGGACCCTCGAGGGGTCGCGCGAACCGATACCTTTTCGCGTGGAGCCGGACCCCCTCCGCGTATAGACTCCCGCGCGGACCGACATGGGGTTGCTCGATCTGTTTTCGAAGGAGAAGTCGCGCGAGCGGGGCATCGCCCGGGCGATCAACAAATACGCTCAGTCGCCCGACCGGCTGAAGGCGATGCAGACGCTGCTGGCCGACGGCTCGCCGGAGGCGCTCTACGGCGTGATGCGGCGGTTCGGGATGATGTACGACAAGACGATCGACGACGAGCAGGAGAAGGACTACCTCTTCGAGAGCCTGGTCGAGAAGGGCGGCGCCGTGCTCGAGCCGCTCAAGAAGTATCTCCTGTCGGCTGAGTCGATCTCCTGGCCCCTGCGTGTCCTGGACAAGGTGGTGGCCACCAAGGACGAGGTCGTCGACGTGCTCGCGGAGGTCATGAAGCGGCACGAGCCGGGCTACGAGCGCGATCCCACCAAGAAGATCCAGCTCCTCACCCACCTCGGCACGTTCAAGAGCCCGCGCGTGTCGGGCCTGGTCCTCCCCTACCTGACCGACATGGACGCGGAGGTGCGGCTCGCCGCCGCCGAGACGCTCATCAAGCAGGGGGACGAGGCGGCTGCCTCGGGGCCGCTGCTGGACCTCTTCGTCTCGGATCAAGAGGAGAGCAAGCGACTGCGCATCCGGATCGCCGAGGGGTTCGCCGAGCTCGGGTGGCCGCTCGGCGACAAGCGCGCCGAGGTCGAGAAGCGGCTCCCCGAGGCGTTTGCCGTGGAAGCGCGCGGCAAGGAGCCGGCGCGCCTCAAGAAGAAGCCGGAAAAGGGTTAGACGTGCCGAAACGCCACGACATCAAGACCGTCATGCTGATCGGGTCGGGCCCCATCGTGATCGGACAGGCCTGCGAGTTCGACTACTCGGGAACCCAGGGCGTCAAGGCGCTCAAGGAAGAGGGCTACCGGGTCGTGCTGGTGAACTCCAACCCGGCCACGATCATGACCGATCCGGAGATCGCCGACCGCACCTACGTCGAGCCGCTGACCGTCGAGGTGCTGACCAGCGTGATCGAGCGCGAGCGCCCGGACGCGATCTTGCCGACGCTGGGCGGGCAGACCGCGCTCAACCTGGCGGTCGCCCTCGCCGAGAACGGCACGCTCGAGAAGTTCGGCGTGAAGCTCATCGGTGCGCAGCTCGCGGCAATCAAGAAGGCAGAAGACC
>DATNDC010000158.1:0-8078 GCA_035607055.1 Polyangia bacterium | reverse complement strand
TTCTACGTCACGTGCCTGGCGCTGACCTGGTGGAACTACACCCGCACGACCTTCCTGGCCCGCCAAATGCCGAGCCTCGCCGAGGCCGAGGTGTAGTTTTACGGGGAACGGCTCGCTGCCGCTCGCGTCCCCCGGGCCCCCTCGCTGCGCGCGGCAAAGCCGCGCGCAGCTCGCCTGGCTGTTGCCCTCGGGTCTATTCGGCGAAGGGGTCGACCCAGGGGGTGACCGCCGGCGCGTCTGAACGCGCGGCGCGAACCGGACGGGGGCGAACGGCGCGCGCGGGCCTGGCCAGGGGGGGCCGGCGCGCCGGGAGGACGGCGGGCGGAACCAGCGGCTCGGTCACCACCGGCGGCGCGGCCGGGACCCGCTCGATGACGATGGCCGGCGCGGGCGTGGGAGGCAGCGCGACGCTCGGCCGCGGCGGCTCGGGCCGGCGGGAGAACGTCAAGGTCAGCGCGATTCCGAGGCCGAACGTCGTCGCGCAGAGGGCGATCGACGAGGCGCGGGAGAGGCCGCGCCTCGACCGCAACGCCGCCAGCATGTCGCGGGCCGCGCGGTCGCGGTCCGCGTGAAAGATCTTCTCCGTCGGGACCTCGGACGCACGCCTCGGGATCACCCGATCGTCGTCCTCCGACCTTCCAGCGAGCTCCATTCGAAACGATCGCCGTCCCAGAAAGACGACGTTGTCCTGTCCCGCACCGAGCGAATCGATCACCTGGCAGCCTCCTTTTTCCGACGAGACTATAGATCGGCCACCGTCGAGATCCGGTATCGGCCCCGCTGATGTTTCGTTACATCTGGGCGCGCAAATAACGGAAATGCGCGGGCGTCACCAAGCTGGCGTCAGAGGTGCGGCGGGCGGTAGAAGAGGGCGCCCCTCATGAGCTCTTCCGTTCTCGATCCCCCGCCCGACGAGGTCCTGCGCGCCGTCCTCGCGGGCCGTCCGGTCCGCATCGTCGCGGCGACCACCACGTTCGCCGCGCGCGAGGCGGCTCGCCGGCACACCGCCGGGCCGGCCGCCACGCTGGCGCTCGCGCGCGGCATCACCGCGGGGCTGTTGCTGGCCACCCTCACCAAGGACGACGAGCGGGTCACGCTGCAGGTGCTGGGCGACGGGCCGCTCGGCGGCCTCACCGTCGACGCCACGGCCGCCGGCGGCGTGCGGGCGTACGTCAAACACCCCGACGTGACGGTGCCCCTGGCCGCTGCCGGGCGGGTCCCCTTGGGGCCCGTCATGGGGCGAACCGGCCTGGTCAGCGTGCTGCGCGACCTCGGGCTCGGCCAGCCGTTTCGCGGCAGCACCGAGATTCGCAGCGGCGAGATCGACGAGGACGTCGAGCGCTACCTCGAGGAGAGCGAGCAGGTCACGAGCGCGCTCGCCTGCGACGCGGTGGCGTCGGGCGGCGGGGGGCTCGCCTTCGCGGCCGGCATCCTGGTCCAGGCGCTGCCAGGCAGCGACGGCGCGGACGCGGTGGCCGAGGCGCGCGCCTTGATCGACGGGGGCGCGCTGGCCAGCCTGCTCGGCGCGGGGCCGCGGGACGCGGCCGGGCTCCTGGTCGCCGCCCTCGGCGATCGCTTGGGCCAAATCGAGGTGCTCGATCGCCGTCCGGTTCGATTCGAGTGCGCCTGCTCGCGCGCGCGGGCGGGCGCCTCGCTGGCGTCGCTGGGGCAGACCGAGCTCGCGGCCATGATCCTCGAGGACGGCAAGGCGGAGGTGACCTGCAACTTCTGCCGCGAGCGCTACGAGTTCGACGAGGCCGAGCTGGAGACCATCCGGCGCGAGACCGGCAAGCCGACCGGGCCCCCGAGTTAGGGTCCGGCGCGACGAGGCGGCCTAGCGACGAAGGGACTTGAGCTTCTCGAACGCCGCGGCGCGGACCTTGGGATCGGCGTCGCGCATCTGACGGACGAGCGCGTCGTGCTCGATCCGGTCGTCGCTGCGGCGTTCGGGCGGCGAAGACGGCAACCGAGCGCCTTCGACGGGGCGCGGCTGCTCGTGGGTCTGCCAAAATCGATAAACGCGCTCGGCGCGGGAGATGGGGATGCCCGCGTCGACCACCAGGTCGACCACGGTGCGGGGCTTCTCGCGCAGCAGCGCGATGAGCGCGTCGTCGGGCCAGCGTTCGCGCGGTGCGCCCGACTCCGGCGGCGCGACCGCCGCCCCGCGGAGGGCCTCTACCTCCCGGCGCGGGTACCAGGCCGAGCCCATCGCACCCCGGATCGGGCGCAGCCGTCCCTCCTTTTCGAGCTGCCGGACCTTGAACTCGCTGGCGAACCCGAGCATGGCGGCGGCGTCGCGCCGGCTGAGGTGGTCCTCGAACCCCGATGGCGGCCTGATGGATCTCCGGGCGACTGCGGGCATGGGCACCGACGACCATCCAACCCCGATGGCGCGCATCAGGCAAATTTCTTCATCGGCCGTCCATCGGGCTTCCATCGGCCTTCATCTGGCTTCATCGGGCTTCATCGGGCTTCCATCGCGGGTTGCCGCAAGCTCGAGCAGGAGCACGCCGCGCCGCGAGGCCGGCTGCGGGCTTGGGTTGGCAACCGGCCGGAGGTCGGGATAAAACCGCCGCTTCGCATGGAGCTTCCGACCGCCCTGGTGGCGCAAAAACCTGCCCTTTCGCCGTCCGAGATCTTCCGGGGCCGAAACCTGTTCATCCTCGGGAGCACCGGCTTCGTCGGGAAGGTGCTGCTCAGCATGCTCCTCGACCGCTTCCCGGACATCGGGCGGGCCTACGTCATGGTCCGGCGCGGCTCGGGGACCGACAGCGAGGCCCGCTTCTGGCAGAGCGTGGTCACCTCGCCGGCCTTCGACCCCCTGCGCGCCAAGCACGGCGGCGCCGAAGGACTGGCCAAGCTCCTGCGCGGCAAGGTGGTGGTGGTCGACGGCGACATCACCGAGCCGAACCTGGGGCTGTCGGAAGAAGAGGCCGAGCGGGTGGCCAAGGACATCGACGTCCTCATCAACTCGTCGGGGCGGGTGACGTTCAACCCGCCGCTCGAGTCGGCGATGCGCACCAACGTCGAGGGGACCAAGAACGTCATCGCCTTCGCCAAGCGGATGCGGCGCCCGGCGCTGATTCACACCAGCACCTGCTTCGTGGCGGGGAACCGCTCGGGTGACGTCTGGGAGGACGAGGAGCTGGACGGCTACTACCCGCGCCACAAGGAGCTGCCGGGGACCAAGTTCTCCGTCGAGCAGGAGATCTCGGACAGCGCGGCGGGCGCGGCGCGCATCCGCCAGCTGGCCGACGACGCGCAGGTGCTGGCCAAGCTGCGGCAGGAGGCGCGCCAGCGGCTGCGCGAGGAGAACCGCGATCCCGACGACGAGGCGGCGCTGAAGCTGGCGGTGGCGCGCGCCCGCAAGGAGTGGATCCGCTCCGAGATGACCAACCAGGGGGTCGAGCGCGCGGCCGCCTGGGGCTGGCCCAACATCTACACCTACACGAAGAGCATGGGCGACCAGCTGGTGGCGCGCGAGACCGGCATCGTGCGCGCCATCGTGCGCCCCGCGATCGTCGAGAGCGCGGTCGCCTACCCGTTTCGAGGCTGGAACGAGGGGTTCACCACCTCGGCGCCGCTCGTCTACCTGGCGCTCAAGGGGCAGAACACGCTGCCGGTGTCGCCCAAGCTGATCCTCGACGTCGTGCCGGTCGATCACGTCGTCTCGGCGATGCTGATGGTGGCGGCGCAGGCGATCGTCGAGCAGCCGAAGCTGGTGTTTCAGCTCTGCAGCGGAGATCTGAACCCGATGCGGATGGATCGGGTGACGACGCTGACCGGGCTCTACAAGCGCAAGCGATTCCGCGACAAGGAGACCGGCAACCGGTTCGTCAACGAGCTGGCGGCGCGAATGGAGTTCCGCCCGGTCACGCAAGACCACTTCGACAAGTATTCGCTGCCGCGATTCAATCGGGCGGCCAAGGCGATCTCCGAGACGCTGGGGAAGATCCGCCCCGGCTGGGGGGCGGGACGCTTCACCGCCGTCGTCGACCGGGTGAAGAAGGGGTTCGACGAGATCAATCGCGTCACCACCGAGGCGGCCGAGAACATCGAGCTGTTCCGGCCGTTCATCTTCGAGAACGCCTACGTCCTGCGGGCCGACAACATCCGCGCGCTGCGCGACCGGATGCCGGAGGCGGATCAGGCGCTGCTCACCTGGGGCCCGGAGAAGCTGGACCTCTACGACTACTGGATGAACATCCACTTCCCGGGGCTGGCGCGCTGGGTGCTGCCCGAGCTGGACGAGACGTACGCCTCCAAGCCCAAACAGGTCTACAGCTACCACGACCTCCTGGAGCTGTTCGACACCACGACCAAGCTGCACGCTTCGCGCGTCGCCGTCCGGATGGAGCGCAACAAGCGCGAGGAGATCTACAGCTACGCCGACCTGCAGGAGCTGGCCTCACGCGTGGGCGTGTTCCTGCTGGGCGCCGGCGTGGCGGCAGGCGACCGGATCATGCTGTGGGCCAAGAACTGCCCCGAGTGGTCGATGGCCTACTTCGGCGTGCTCAAGGCTGCGGCCACGGTCGTGCCGGCCGACCGCGAGCTGAAGATCGCCGAGCTGGTGAACATCGCGCGCGCCTCGGGGGCCACCGGAATGCTGATCGGCGACGACCTCCTGGAGAAGGAGGGGGAGGCGCTGGCGGCGGCGTTGGCCGAGGCGGGGCTGACCACGAAGCTCTGGCCGTTCTCGGAGGCCTTCGCCCTGCCCGAGCTGGAGGTCGAGCGCGAGCGCGGCGCCAAGCTCACGAGGCGCGCCAGCCCCGACGCGCTGGCCTCGCTGATCTTCACCTCGGGGACCACCGGCAAGCCGAAGGGGGTGATGCTCACCCACCGCAACTTCACCTTCATGGTCTCGGAGCTGTCGAAGATCTTCGAGTTCGGGGTCAACGACGGGATGCTCTCGGTGCTCCCGCTGCACCACACCTTCGAGTTCGCCACCGGTCTGCTGGTGCCGCTGGCGCACGGCGCCCAGGTGACCTACCTCGCCGAGCTGACCGGCGAGGCGATCTCCTCGACCCTGAAGCAGGGGCGGGTGACGGCCATCGTCGGCGTCCCGGCGCTGTGGGATCTCCTGCGCCGGCGCCTGTTCCAGCGCTTCGCTGACAAGTCGCCCCTGCTCGAGGTGTTCATGAAGGTGCTGGCGGCGGGGAACTTCGAGCTCCGCTCGCGAACCGGGTTCGATCTCGGCATCCTGATTTTTCTCCCCGTGCACGAGGGGTTCGGCGGGCGCATCCGCTACCTCATCAGCGGCGGCTCGGCGCTGCCGGTCGACGTGATGAAGGTCTTCTACGGCATGGGGTTCAATTTCTTCGAGGGCTACGGCCTCACCGAGACGGCGCCCGTTCTCACGGTCACCTCGCCCAAAGAGAAGCCGATCGCCGGTTCGGTCGGCCGGCCGCTGCCGGGGATCGAGGTCAAGATCGCCGAGGCCGACGGCGCCAGCGGCGTGGGCGAGGTGATCGCGCGCGGCCGCAACGTGATGGCCGGCTACTGGGAGAACGAGACCGCCACCGCCGACGCCATCCGCGACGGCTGGTTCCACACCGGCGACCTCGGGCGGTTCGACGAGAAGGGGAACCTCTACCTCGCGGGTCGCTCCAAGGACGTCATCGTCGACGCCAACGGCAAGAACGTCTACCCGGACGAGATCGAGGAGCTCTACGCCGACAGCCCCTCCATCAAGGAGCTGTCGGTGGTCGGCGTCCCCGACGGGATCGGCGAGCAGGTCGCCTGCGCGGTGGTGCCCGATCTCGAGCACGAGCCGGCGCTGTCGCGCGCGGAGGTGCAGGCGAAGATCGAGGAGCACTTCCGGAAGGTCTCGGCCGACCTGCCGATCTGGAAGCGCGTGCGCGGCGTCTACTTCTGGGACGAGGACCTCCCCAAGACGGCCACGCTCAAGGTCAAGCGGCGTGACGTGGCGGCGGAGATCGCGCGGCAGCGCAAGAAGACCGAGGAGACCAAGGGGGCCCTGGCCGTCGCGACCGGCGACAAGAGCGAAGTCGCCTGGCTGCTCGAGACCATCGCCACCGTCTCCGGCCGCAAGCGCGGTGACGTCCAGCTCGGCAGCCGCTTCGGACAGCTGGGCTTCGACAGTCTGATGTACGCCGAGCTCTCGAGCGCCCTCGAGAGCGCGGGCGCGGTGTTGCCCGAGAGCGTCGACATCACGACTCTAGGAACGGTGGCTGAGCTGCAGGAGCTCCTGGCGCGCGGACCCTTGGCGGCGGCGCGCGAGCGGGCCGCCAGCGTCACCGCCGACGAC
The DNA here is from genome assembly GCA_035607055.1 of Polyangia bacterium. GTDB lineage: Bacteria > Myxococcota_A > Polyangia > Fen-1088 > Fen-1088 > JADGRB01. The sequence continues at coordinate 1,810 of DATNDC010000158.1, read as the reverse complement.
GACAGCGAGATCCACGTCCCAGGGGCGGTCTCGGCCGCCGGCAAGCGCGGTCTGGGGCTGGCCCAGAAGCTCTTCTACAACCGCGTGCTGGACACCAAGGTCAAAGGGCAGATCCACATCCCGCAGCACACCAGCTTCATCGTCGCCGCCAACCACTCCTCGCACCTCGACATGGGGGCGGTGAAGGTGGCGCTGGGCGACGCGGGGAAGGACCTGGCCTCGATGGCGGCGGCCGACTACTTCTTCCGCAACCGCTACCGCCGCGCCTACTTCAAGCACTTCACCAACCTGGTGCCGATGGAGCGGTCGGGCTCGATTCGCAAGTCGATGGACACCACGCTGCAGGTCCTGGCCCGCGGGCGCAGCATGGTCGTTTTCCCCGAGGGGACCCGCTCGGTGAGCGGCGAGCTGGCCGAGTTTCTCCCCAGCCTCGGGTACCTCGCGCTGCGCGCCGGGGTCGGCATCCTCCCCGCGCACATCGCCGGGTCGTTCGAATCGCTCCCCAAGGGGTCGGCCATCCCGCGCGCGCGTGAGCTGACCGTCTCCTTCGGACCTTTTCTCACCGCCGACTGGCTGGCCAGCCTGACCAAGGGTCTGCCCCAGCAGGAGTCCTGGCGGCTCTCGGCCGCCTTCACGCAGCGGGCGGTGGAGAACCTGCGCGACGGCGTGGCGACGGCGCTCGACGCGGACGCCGCGCGCGCCGCCTGGGACGGAAGCAAGCTCGGCCCCATCGCCGTGCGCGCCAAATCGCCGCGGCGGCGCGCGCTCCGGTCGGTGCCATGACGAAGGCGCGGGCGCTCACCCTGGTCACCGGCGGGACCGGGTTCCTGGGGACGCACCTCTTGCAGGTGCTGGCGGCCGACCGCGAGGCGCGGAAGTCGATCCGCGTGCTGGCGCACAGCGCGCCGCCCGCCTGGCTGCGCGCGCTCGGCGTGGAGATCGTGGCCGGGTCGATCACCTCACCCGAAGAGGTGCAGCGCGCCCTCGACGGCGTGGGCGAGGTCTATCACCTGGCCGGCCTGGTCTCGCACCTGCCGTCCGACGGCCACAAGATGTACGCCGTCCACGTCGACGGCACGCGCGTGCTCTGCGAGGCCGCCGCGCGGACCGGCGTCCGCCGGATCGTGATGGCCTCGACCAGCGGGACGATCGCCGTCTCGCGCCGCGCCGACGACGTCGCCGACGAGGAGTCGCCGACGCCCATCGATCTCCTGGCCCGCTGGCCCTATTACGCGAGCAAGCACTATCAGGAAGAGACGGCGCGCCGCGCCTGCGGTGGAGAGGTCGAGCTGGTCACGCTCAACCCCAGCCTGCTGCTCGGGCCGGGCGACGATCGCCTCTCCTCGACCCGCCCGGTGCTGCAGTTTCTGGCACGCGACATCGCGCTCCTGCCGGCCGGGGGCCTCAACGTGGTCGACGCGCGCGACGTGGCGGCCTTGATGCCGGTGGCGATGGCCCGCGGCACGGCCGGCGCGCGCTACCTGGTCGGGGCCGTGAACTGGACCTTCGCCGAGCTGTTCGGCCGGCTCGAACGCCTGACCAAGGTGCCGGCGCCGAAGCTGAAGCTCTCCGGCGAGCTGCCTTTTCTCGCCTCGCGCGCCCAGGCCGCCCTCTACCGGAAGCTCGGGCGCAAGGTCCCGGTCGAGCCGCAGAGCGTGGAGATGGCCCAGTACTTCTGGTACTTCGACGCCGGCAAGGCGGCGCGCGAGCTCGGCTTCTCGCCGCGCGATCCGGCCGACACGCTGCGCGACACCGTGACGTACATCCGCGAGCACCTGCTCGGCAGCGGCACGTTCAGCCGCGAGGCGGC
>DATNDC010000145.1:0-2270 GCA_035607055.1 Polyangia bacterium | reverse complement strand
CACACGCGCGCGCGCGTGAGCCGTGTTCGCGGTGTCGAGGCTCATCTCATTCAGGGACGCGCAACTCCCGACGAGGAACTATCCATGACCACCTTCCGCTTCCCGCAACGTTCCCGCCGGCTCGCGACGATCCGCTGGTGGATGGTTACCGGTACCCTCACGCTCCTCTCCGTCGCTGGTTGCGGCCAGTCGGGCGGCGCGTCCGGGACGGGGACGGGCGGCGGCGCCCAGGCCGGAGCGCACGGGAATGGAGGGAGCGGTCCGACCGGAGCGGGCGGAGCGGCGGCGGCCTCCGGGGCGGGCGGCAGCTCGGGCCTCACCGGCGCCGGGGGGACCTCGACCGGCAACTCGGACGCCGCCATCCCGATTGGCGGCGGGTTGGACGGCAGCTACATGTGCACGCCGGGCGTCGAGGAGCTGATCATCACCGACTGCGGTTACCCGACGACGACCAGCAATCCCCTGACCGCCACCGTTTTCAACGAGAACGGGGTCCTGCGCGCGATCCGCCCGGCGGGCTCGTGGCCGAACGGCGTGGTCCAGATGTTCTACAACGACGAGCACGCCATGACGCTCGGTGTGCGCGAGGTGGTGGTGAAGAGCAGCTCGGGCAGCAACACCATGGACTATCCCATCACCGCCCTGGCCACCGATCCGGGCAGCTCGACCGATCCGCAGATCGGGACCAACATGCTGGCCGGCGATCAGAGCGGGCTCGATTCGTCGCTGCGGCCGATGTGGCCGTCGCTGTTCGTCACCGACATCACCGCCGATGCGAGCAGCCGCTCGGGCGACTGGCAGCAAGGGGGACGCCCCATCGCGCCCGGCGCCATCTTCGGCAGCTGGAAGGCGGCCGTGCGGACCGTCGACGACACCAAGACCCCCTCGGCCGTGACCATCACGCCGGACGCGGATCCGACCAAGAACAACTGGAACCTCGGCAGCGGCGCCGACACGCCGCCGGCGGGGCTGGCCAACGAGGGCTACGGCGCCGAGGCGCGCTGGAACGTCTCGCTGGTCCCCGGGCACTCCTACCGCCTGCAGGTCCTGGTGCACGACGGCGATCAGAACAAGACGGGCGGCGACTCGGGCGAGGCCTGTGTCCTCTTCTGCGCGGGCGGCGGGAGCTGCACCGGCTCCGAGTGCACCGCCACCGGAACCGACGCCGGCACGCCTCAGTGCCCGGCTGGGACGATGGCCTGCGGCTCCGGCGGCGTCGATCCGGTGAGCTGCCCGAGCGGGACCGTCTGCGCCAACGGCTGCTGCCTTGAGGACATCGTCATCGGCGCCGTGACGCCCTGAGGGGACTTCGCCGGGCGCGGCGCTCGGCTAGAACGCGCGCGACTGGCCGCCGTCGACGGGGATGCAGGCGCCGGTGATCCAGCCGGCGCGCGGCGAGCAGAGGAAGGTCACCACGTCGGCGATCTCCTCGGGCCGCCCGAAGCGGCCGCCGGGGATCTCGCGTTTGACGAAGGCGGCGATCCCCTCGGGGTCGGCCTTCTGGCGCCGGTCCCAGCCGCCGCCCGGGAAGAGGATCGAGCCGGGCGCCACGCTGACCACGCGGATCCCGTCCTGGGCCAGATCGCGCGCCATCGCCTTGGCGAGGCTGATCTCGGCGGCCTTGGCGGCGTTGTAGCTGGGGCCGCCGCCCGCCTCGCGGCCGTAGACCGAAGCGATCAAGACGACGACCCCGCCGCCGCGGGCCGCCAGATGCGGCAGCGCCGCGCGCGACACGCGCAGCGCCGGGAAGAGGTTGCGCTCGAGGACCGCCTGCAGATCGGCGTCGTCGGTCGAGGCGAAGTCGCGCGCCCCCGAGCCCCCCACGTTGTTGACCACCAGATCGATCCCGCCGTAGGCGGCGAGCGCGCCGTCGACCAGCGCGGCCACGCCGGCCGGCGTCGTCACATCGGCCGTCACGCCGAGCGCCGCCGTCTCGCCGCCGCCCCGGGCCCGCGCCTCCTTCACGGCCGCCTCCAGCTCGGCGGCGGTGCGCGCGCACATCACCACCCGCGCTCCCTCCGCCGCCAGCCCGAGCGCGATCGCCCGCCCGATGCCGCGGCTGGCGCCGGTCACCAGCGCGACCTTCCCTGTGATGCCGAGATCCATTTGCCGATCATACCGCCGGCGTGGCTCAGCGCTTGGCGTGACGCTGGAAGAAGGCCCAGGCCTCGTCGGCGAAGTCGAGATCCTGGTTTGTCTTGCCGAACCTGGGCCAGAGGAAGCTCGGGAGCTGGGTGGGGTTCGGCCAGGTGTGGCCCATGCCGGTGGCC
>DATNDC010000143.1:0-35719 GCA_035607055.1 Polyangia bacterium | reverse complement strand
CAACGGCGACGGCCAAGTGAACTCGGCCGACCCGCGGGAGGCGAACCCCGTGTACCGGGAGTCGATCGACATCCCGGGGCGGCGGTTCAAGATCGAAGAGTCGAAGGACTGGCATCTGGTGGTCGAAGGCTCGCTGATGTTTTGACGCTGGTCCGGGAGAGGCCTTCGGTTCTCAGCTTCTTCTTTGCCTCTGCGTCGGACTCGGACTCGGCTCCGTTACGCGCGTCTCGCGCCTTGCCTCTTGACCGGGCGTCTCGGGCCGCGCGTGGGCTTTTTGCGGCGCGTGGGCTGCGCTCCCGATTTGAAAAGGCAGCCCACGCGCCGCAAAAAGCTTCGTGCGGCCCTCGGCGGTCGGCGAGCGGCGCGGTGCGAGACGCACGAAACAGGGGCGAGGCGCGGGGCGGGGAGCGGTCAGGGTTCCGATCAGGATTTCGGTTCTGATGGTTCTGATGGTTCTGATGGCTCGGAAGAACCCGAGGGGGTGGAGCGGGAGATCAGATTGTAGATCTCCCGGCGCGGCCGTCCGGTGAGCTGGGCGAGGGCCCTGGCGGCGTCTCCCGTCGATTGGCCGCTGGCGATGAGCTCGGCGCCGCGAGCGAGGATCTCGGGGTCGTCCAGCTCCTCGGCGGGGGCGTCGTCGGGGGCCCCTTCGACGACCAGCGTGACCTCGCCGAGGGGCCTGTCGGTCTCGTACCGGGCCGCCAACTCGGACAGCGAAGCCCGCACCAGCTCCTCGTGCGGCTTGGTGAGCTCGCGCGCCAGGCAGGCCCGGCGCGCGGGGCCGAGGACGGCGGCCAGGTCGGCCAGCGTCGCCGCCGCTCGCAGGGGAGATTCGTAGAGGACCAGGGTGTAGGGGAGGGACCGCACGCTCTCGAACAGGCGCCGGCGCGCGCCCGGCTTGCGTGGCGGAAAGCCGAGAAACAAGAAGCGGTCGGTCGGCAGGGCGGCTCCGACCAGGGCGGCCAGGACCGCCGACGGTCCCGGGATGGGGACGATGCGCGCGCCGGCGGCGACGGCGGCGGCGACGATGCGATAGCCGGGATCGGAGACCAAGGGGGTTCCGGCTTCCGAGATGAGGGCCACGCTGGCGCCGGCGGCCAGGCGCTCGGCGACCTCGGCCGCGCGGGCGGCCTCGTTGGCGTCGAAGCAGGAGAGGACGGGCTTACCGCCGGCGCCGATCTCAGCCAGCAGGCGGCGGGCGCTGCGGGTGTCTTCGGCGACGATGACGTCCGCCGCCCGCAGCGTCTCAGCCGCGCGCGGCGACAGGTCGCCCGCGTCGCCGAGCGGCGTGGCTACGACCGCCAGCGTCCCGCGCGGAAGGGCAGTGCCCATGAGAGAATGTGAGTATAACGCGATCTCTGCGTGCAGCTCCTAGGCGGGCTGGTTATCATTCCCAAACAGTTCATGGATCTCATCGACGGTCCGCCCTCGGATCCCTCGTCGTCTCCCCCCTCCCCACTGCCCCCGGAGTCGCGCATGCGGCGGTTCAGCAAGGTCCTCGCGTTTTCGGCCGCCTGCAGCGCGGCGCTGATTTTGACCGTCCGCCACGGGGGCGACGGGATCCGGGTGGGCGCCGACAGCCAGCTGCGCGCCGCCACCCGTCCGACGACGGGCAAGTACGACCTCGCGCAGCTGCCGATCTTCTCGAAGACGCTGTTCTACGTTCGGGAGAACTACTTCGACAAGAATCGCCTCGACCCCAAGCGGATGCTGGTGGGCGCGCTCGACTTCGTCCAGCGCGACGTCCCCGAGATCCTGATCGATCGCTGGCCCGAGCACGACCCCAAGCAGGTGACGGTGAAGGTCAACGGCCAGCAGCGCAGCTTCTCGATCGAGCGCGTCGACGCCCCCTGGAGCCTGCGCAGCACGCTGCAGGACATCTTCCGGTTCGTGCAGCCGAATCTGCAGCCGGTCCCCGAGAAGGAAGAGGCCCGGCGCCTGGTCGAGATCGAGATGGCGGCGACCAACGGGATGCTCTACACGCTCGACCCGCACTCGGTGCTGCTCGACGTCGAGACCTACAAGGACATGCGGACCCAGACGCAGGGGAAGTTCGGCGGGCTGGGGATCGTGATCGAGATGGACAAGAAGGGGCGCATCACCGTCAAGCGCCCGATGCCCGACACGCCCGCCATGCGTGTCGGCATGAGGGCCAAGGACCACATCGTCCGCATCAACAACGAGTCGACCGTCAACATGACGTTGACCGAGGCCGTCGACCGGCTGCGCGGCGACGTCGACACCAACGTCGACGTCTACGTCGATCGCGACGGCGTCACCGGGAGCAAGAAGTTCACCATCACGCGCGCCTTCATCCGCCCGCCGTCGATCGATCCGCCGGCGCGCATCCTGGCGGTCCCCGCGGGGCCGGGGCAGTCGCCGTCCAAGGTGGGCTACTTCCACATGCAGCACTTCTCGGCCAACAGCGCCGGCGATCTGGCCGACGCGCTGACGCTGTTCGATCGCGAGCACGTCAAGGGGATCATCATGGATCTCCGCGGCGATCCGGGCGGCCTCTACGAGCAGGCGCAGAAGGTGGCCGACGCGTTCGTGAAGTCGGGGACGCTCGTTTCGATGGTCGGGGTGGGTGGCGCCCAGCGCAAAGATGAAACGGCGACCGACAGCGGCCACGAGCCGACGGTCCCGCTGGCCGTGCTGGTGAACCAGAACTCGGCCAGCGCCTCCGAGATCGTGGCCGGCGCGATGAAGAACCTCGACCGCGGGGTGGTGGTGGGCGAGGAGACCTTCGGCAAGGGCTCGGTCCAGGTGCTGTTCGACATCCCCTCGCCGATCTCCTTCGGCGAAGGGTCGGACGACGACAAGCTGGGGCTCAAGCTGACCACCGCGCAGTACCTCACGCCGGGCGACATCTCGATCCAGGGCGTCGGCGTGGTGCCGGACATCGAGACCGACGCGATGGTGGTCCAGAAGGACGGCGACCGATCGTGGATCCGGCTGCAGCCCTCGGCCCACAAGCGGCGCGAGGCCGACTACGAGTGGCACCTCGAGCACCCCAGCGCCCGCCACGGCGTGAAGCCGGAAGAGACGGTCAGCTTCCTCTTCCAGCCCAAGACCAACGAGAAGGCCAAGCCGCACGACGACGACGACGACATGGATGACGACGCCGACGACTCGGCGGACAACGACGACGAGAACCAGAAGCCGGACTTCCTGATGGAGTTCGCGCGCGATCTGCTGGCGCAGGCCAAGACCAGCAAGCGGCTCGAGCTGGTGCAGCAGTCGAGGGCGTACCTCGACAAGGTGCGCGCCGCCGAGGACAAGAAGCTCTCGCAGGCGCTGGAGAAGCAGGGGGTCGACTGGACCGCCGGCCCGGCGAGCGGCGCCGAGCCCGAGCTGCAGCTGACGCTGCAGAACACCGGCGACGCCAAGGTCGAGGCGGGCACCGTCGCCCACCTCAAGGGGATGGTGAAGAACGTCGGGCACGCGCCGGCCTATCGCGTGCGCGCGGTGTTCGACAGCGACAACCCGCTGTTCGACGAGAACGAGATGGTGTTCGGCAAGCTCGCGCCCGGCGAGTCGAAGAGCTACGAGCTGGCGGTCAAGGTGCCGACCTCGACCTTCACCCGCACCGACGAGATCAAGGCGACGCTCTACACCCAGCGCGGCGTGACCAAGGCGGGCGCCGCCGACCTGCTGGTGAACATCGAGGGGAAGCAGCGCCCGATGTTCGCCTACAGCTACCAGACCATCGACGACCAGAAGGGGGCCAACCGCGACGGACTGGTCCAGCGCGGCGAGCAGGTCCGCACGCTGGTCACGGTGAAGAACATCGGGCAGGGGAAGGCGCCGCACACCGAGGCGGTGCTGCGCAACGGCACCGGCCAGGAGGGGATCCTGATCAGCGCCGGGCGGTTCGAGGCCAAGGACCTCGGCCCGGGCGAGACCAAGACGTTCTCCTTCGTCTACGAGGTGCGCCCCGAGTACAAGGGTGACGACTACCAGTTGGAGCTGTCGGTCGGCGACACCACCTTGGGGGAGTCGGTCACCGACAAGATCAAGGTGAAGATCGCGCCCCCCGGCGGCGCGGCGCCCGAGCCGCTCACCGGTACGGCGACGGTCGCGCGCGACGACGTCCCGCTGCGCGAGACGCCGGCCGACGGCGCGCTGGTCGTCGGCCGCGCCGACAAGGGGACGGCGTTCAAGGTGACCGGCAAGCTGGGCGCCTACACGCGCGTCGACGTCGACGCGACCCGCTCGGCGTTCGTGGCCAGCGCCGACCTCAAGTCGGGAGGCGCCGTGCACGGGACGTTCAAGCCAGACTGGGAGGTGACGCCTCCGCTCCTCACCGTGACCGCCCCGACCGTCGCCGCGGGGGACACCGTCCACGTCAAGGGGCACGCCTCCGACGAGCGGCTGGTGCGCGACGTCTACATCCGGGTCTGGAACCGCAACGCGAAGATCCCGGTCAAGAAGGCCTTCTACCAGCCGAACCGGGTCACCGGCGATCGCACCAAGATGGACTTCGACGCCGAGATCCCGATCGGGGCCGGGAGCAACCTGGTCCAGGTCTTCGCGCGCGAGTCGAACGAGGTGCAGACGCTGCAGACGGTGGTGGTCCTCAAGCGGACCGGGCCGAACCTGGTGGCCGGGTCGCCCGACGCGCAGGCGTCGTATCCGAGCGGCGCCGCCAAGAAGTAGCGGCCCTTCGCGCGCGCCGGAGCTCTGACGCCAGAGATCTGTCGCGCGCGAGCAGCGTCACACGTCACACGTCACGTCAAAAGATGGGTGGGCGCGTACATTGTCCTCGTCGGAAAGATGAGCTTCGGTGTAGGGTGATCACGCACGGGTCACCGTGCGCGCGATGGGATCCACCTCCTCAGGGCTCAAGTTTCCGGCGGTGCTGTCGATGACGCTGGTGGCGACGTCGCTCGGTTGCGGCGCCTGCACCGACGAGCGCGCGCACGATCCGATCGCTTCGCCGCCCGCGGCCCCGGCCGTCTCGGCGCCGGCGCTGGTCGCCGCCCACGCCGAGCTCCGCGCCCGCTGCACCGGCGGCCTCGTTCCCCCGGCGCAGGCCTACGCCTCCGTCACGGAGATCCCGGGCCTCTCCGACGGGCTGGTGTTCATGCACGACATCAACGACGACGGCGTGGCCGTCGGTTCGGCGCAGATGAAGGGGGGCGGCTACCACGGCATCCGTTATACGGATCTCGGCGGCGTGCAGGATCTGGGCGCGCTCCCCGGGTTCGGCGCGCAGAGCTACGCCGCCGCCATCGCCCCCGACGGCGCCATCGGCGGCCATTCGGATCGGGGCGACGGCACCGGCGCGCTGTTCGGCTACCGCTACACGGCGAGCGGCGGGCGCGTCGACGTCTGTCCGGGTGGTTGCTCGGTCTGGGACCTCAATGCCGCCGGTCAGGTGGTCGGCCTCCTGCTCGGGCGCGACACCTCGACCTGGCAGGCCTTCGTCTGGTCGCAGGCGACCGGGCTGCAGGCGCTCGGGACGCTGGGCGGCGCACGCAGCTCGGCCAGCGGGATCAGCGAGTCCGGGCTGGTGGTCGGGAACGCCCAGCTCACCGGCTCGGCAACCGACGACGTCGGCCATGCGTTCATCTACGACTCCCGCGCCGGGCACCCGGCGCTCGAGGATCTCAACGCCCGCGCGCGCACGCCGGGCTGGGTCCTGCGCGGGGCCAACGACGTCAACGACAAGTTCGTCGTCGGCTACGGCCTGCACGAGGGGCGGAGCCGCGCTTTCCGCCTCAGCCTCGCCAGCGGCCAGGTCGACGACCTGGGGACGCTGGGGACCGGCGCCAGCGTGGGCTGGGCCGTCGACGGCGCCGGCGACGTGGTCGGCTGGGTGGCCAAGGACGCCCACACCAACGTGGCGATCGTCTACGGCGCCGGCCTCGACGGCCTGCACGCGCTCGACGAGCTCGTCGATCCCTCCGAGGGGTGGCAGCTCGAGCAGGCCAACGGGATCAACAACCACGGCGCCATCGTCGGGATGGCCACGCACCACGGCCAGCCCGTCGGCTTCAAGCTGACGCTCCCGCTCTGCGGCCAGTGAGCCGTCTTCAGCGGACGATCTGGTACGACGCCGCTTCGACGTGCGTCGGATCGGCGATCGGCAACCCGGTCCCCGAGACCGGGAGCTCGCGGTGCGTCTGCTTGTCGAGGACCGAGAGCAGGACGCGGTACTTGCCCGGCGGATCCCAGGTCAGCGTCACGATCTCCTCGGGATCGCGGATGTACTGCCCCGAGAGCCAGCGGGTGAGGGGATACTCGCCGTAGACCGGCTTGTGGACGAGCGGCCTTCTGGCCGGCCCCTCGAGGTGGACCTCGAGCTCGTACCGGTCGCCGAGGTCATGCAGCACCTGGAAGTTGTAGGTGGCCGTCGTCTTGAGGCCTCCTTTGGTGATCGGCCGGTCGATTGAGGCCGAGACGAGGCGCAGCGATTCGCCGAAGCGAACGTCGGCCTTGGCGTCGGCGGGGGCGGTCGCGGTGACGAACTTGCTCACGTCGACGTTCTTCTTCTTGATCTCCAGCGTTCCGATCTCCAGCCGGTCGTCGCCGGTGACCGTCAGCGGTGGGCTGGCCTGGATGGGCGCGCGCCGGCCGGTCGCGCGGTCCCAGAACCCCATCCGCACCACGTACCCCTCGAGGTCGGCGGCCGGACGGGTGGTGAAGACGTAGCGATCGCGCACGAAGTCGCCGGGCTTCCAGAGCGAGACCGGGTAGGTCCCTTCCGCGGGGACGTGATCGGCGTTGACGGACCCCGACGGGGCCTCGAGGTGCATGAAGAGGTTCCACCCGGGCGGCGGCGTCTTCAGGACCTGGAAGGTGGTCGAGATGACCGCCCGCCCGCCCGGCTCGATCTCCGGCGGATCGATGCCGGCGCCGATCAACTTGACGACGCCGCCGAACGTGGCGTCCACCGCCCGCTGGCCGTCGGGGGGCGGCGGCGCGCGCGTCACGAACAGGGAGGTCTGCACCATCCCCTGCATCTCGTAGCGGAGGTTGTTCTCCTTCATCGTCTCGGTGATCTGGCGGATGGCGGCCTCGACCCGCGCGGGCGGCTTGCCGGACCCCGGCGGCATGAGGTTGTGCGTCTCGCCGGGGTCGAGCGGCAGGTTGAAGAGCTGGGTGGAGAAGCTGTTGAAGTTGTAGATGACCTTGGTGCCGTCGGCGTCGATCGCGTCGGCGCAGTAGTTCTTGTAGTAACAGAACACCAGCACCCGATCGTGCGGCGGGTCGCGAAGGAGGTCGCTGCCGAAGAAGGGGACGTTGCCCTCGAACCCCAGCGCGTGCGCCGCCGTCGGCGCGACGTCGGTCAGCTGCCGCAGGCCGTGCACCAGCGTCTTGGGCGGAATCTCGGGGCCGACCATGACCAGCGGAACGTGCACGCCCTCCTCGAAGGGGACGGCGTCGTGCTCGCGCCGCCCGTGCTGGCCCAGCCCCTCGCCGTGGTCGCCCAGCAGGATCAGCATCGTGTCCTGCAGGTGGCCGCGCCGCTCGAGGTCGGCCCAGAGCTTGCCGACGAACCGGTCCGTGTAGGCGATCGTGTTCAGGAAGTCGTTGAGGTCCTTCTGGTCGGTGTACGTCTTGGCCGGGAACCCGCGCGGGACGCCGTACGGGTGGTGCGAGGTCAGCGTCACCACGGTCAGGAAGAACGGCTTTTCCCCCTGCTGGCCGATCCAGTCGCCGATCGGGCGCAGCATGGCGTCGTCCTCCCAGCCGAAGTAACTCGACTCGTCGAAGCCGGCGCCGTCGATCGACTCCTTGCCCTGGAAGTGCTGGAACCCGATCTGGTCGACGAGGTCCGACCGCAGCTCGTAGTTCTGCTCGGCGGTCTGAAAGAACCCGGTCGCGTACCCCGCCTGGCCGAGCAGCCGCGGCAGGCAGGGGCGGGGGATGCCTTGCGGCTTGGCCTCGGCGATCTCGGGCGAGAGCTTCGGATAAAAGCCGCAGAGGATCGAGACCAGCGACTTGGAGGTGTGGGGGACGACGGTGTACGCCTGCTCGACGAAGGCGCCGCGCGCCGCGAGCGAGACCAGGTTCGGCGTGTTCTCGTACTTGCCGCCGGGCAGGCCGGTGTACTGCAGCCCCGTCGACTCCATCACCACCAGGACGACGTTCTTCGTCTTCGGCGCCGGGCCGCCCCGCACGAGCGCGGTCGGGCCGTCGATGGCCGCGGCCATGAAGCTCGGGTCGAGCTTCTTGACCGCCCGCCCGCCCACCTGCGAGAGCGCGTCCTCGCCCATGTCGGCCGCCATCGCCGCCACCGCGTTGCGCCGCAACGCCAGCATTCCCCCGGGGACGGTGGCGGGCAGGCCGAGGAGCCCGATGGCCACGACGGCGCCGCCCGCGATGAACCCGCGACGGACGGCCTTCCGGGTCGACCCCGAGGCGGCCCAGCCACGCTTGAGCCGGAGCCGGCGATCGGCGAACCACAGCGCCGCCGAGCCGAGCCAGGGAAGGAGGAGGCCGGCCACCCGACCGAACGTCATCTGACTGAGGTAGAGGTTGCGCAGGGCGACGAAGCCCTTGATGCCCTCCTTGAGCAGGTACCAGTCGCCGAGCGTCCCCGAGATGACGAAGAACGCCAGATCGATCGCCGTGAAGACCGCCATGAGCGGGACCAGCAGGTGGAACGCGAGCGTGGCGGCGACGCGGAGCCCGCGCTTGGGCAGCCGGAGCGCGCCGAGCCAGAAGCAATAGCCGAGGCCGAAGAAGAGGAGATCGCGCGCCGAGACCGCCAGCAGGCTCAGCGGCCCGCGCAGCGCGCCGAGCGATCCCGCCTCGTAGAGCTTGGCCGCCAGGCCCAGGATCGCCAGCGGCACCCAGAGGATCGCGACGTAGACCGGACCGCGGAGAGGGCCGCGCGTCGCCAAGACTGAGGGGACGCCCGAAGGGGCGGCCGAAGGAGCGGCCGAAGGGGCGACAAAAGTACCGTCGGACATTCCCCGCAATATAGCCGGATTTTCGCAGCGCCACGCCCGCGCAGAGCCAGCGGGCCCGACCGGATGGTCGAGATGCGGGTCGGTCGAAGACGTCCGCGAAGCGCGGACCCCGCGATCTCGCCGTGCGGGCGCGCGCGGGCGCTGGTAGTCTCGCCCCGCCGTGGAGACGTCCGCGACCGAACCTGCGCCGCCGCCGAACCGCGCGCTGCGCTTCCCGCTGGTCGCGGCCGCCGCGATCGCGCTTCTGGCGATCGTGGAGACCACGGTGGCGCTGGTGGCGCCGTCGCTGGCGCCCACCGACGCCGACTGGGTGGCGGCGGCCGCGGCGGTGCGCGCCGGGTTCCACCCCGGCGACCTCATCGTCGCCGCGCCCGGGTGGGCCGACCCGATCCTGCGCCTGCACCTCGGCGACCTGATCCCGCCCGAGATGGCCGCGCGGATGGACGACGATCGCTTCGCGCGCGTCTGGGAGGTGGGCCAGCGCGGCGCGCGCGCGGCGGCGGCCAAAGGGGCCACCGTGGCGCGCGACGAACGTTTCGGCCACCTGCGGGTGCGCCTCCTCGAGCGCGCCGCCGAGACGGTGACCTACGACTTCGCCACGCACCGGGCCGACGCGCGCGTCACCTGGCACGACGCCCGCGGTGCCAGCGTCGCCTGCGCGCCCGCCGGCGAACGGGTGAGCTGTCCGGGCGCGGGCAGCATCCTCTTCCACCCGCAGATCGTGGAGGTCGATCAAAAGCTGCGCGAGGCGCTGCTGACCGAGCCGCTCCGGAACGGGACGGTGGCGATCGAGTTCCCCGCCGTCCCGCTCGGGCGCGCGCTGGTGATCGCCACCGGCCTGCACGACACCTGGATGCGCAAGGCGGCCCGCGGCACCGTCACCGCGCGCGTCACCGTCGGCGCCGAGACCACCGTGCTGCCGGTCACGACCGACGACAGCGGGTGGACGCGCACCCGGATCGACACCTCGGCGCGCGCCGGTCAGGTCGCGCCCGTGCGCCTGGAGCTCGACTCGGCGAACCCGTACGACCGCTTCTTCGCCTTCGCCGCGGAGGCGCGCCGGTGAGGCGCTGGCCGCTCACCCCGCGCCGGCTCGACTGGCTGGTCACCGCGGCGCTGGCGCTGGGGACGGTGATCTGGCTGCTCTCCGTCGAGGGGCGGCAGGGGATCGGCCGCGACGAGGCGCAGTACTTCCGCGCCGGCGAGCGCTACTGGGGTTGGTTCGCCGAGCTCGGCGACAACCTCGAGCACGGACACCCGGGCCGCTCGTTCACCGCCGCCGACATCGACCGCTACTGGAGCGACAACGCCCCCGACCACCCGGTGGTCATGAAGGTCCTCTACGGGATCTCCTGGCGCGCTTTTCACACCTGCCGCTGCATGGGACCGACGCGCGCCTATCACCCGCTGCCGATCCGCGCGCGCCACACGACGCTCCCGCTGTTCGCCCGCGACTCCACCGCCTTCCGCTTCCCGGCCATCCTGTTCGCGGCGTGGCTGGTGGGGATGGTCTACCGGTTCGCGCGCGCCTGGCTGCCGCGCGGACCGTCGGCGGTGGCGGCGGTGCTGGCGCTGGCGCAGCCTCACTTCTTCTTCCACGCGCAGATCGCCTGCTTCGACGCGCCGATCGCCACCATGGCCTTCGCCGTCGGGTTCGCCTACTGGAAGTCGCTGCGGGATCCGCGCTGGGGGATCGCCACCGGCCTGCTGTTCGGCGTCTCGCTGGGGGTGAAGCACAACGCCTGGCTGGTGCCGTTCTTTCTCGTCGCCCACTATCTCTGGATGCGGCGGGGCGACTTTCGTGCGCGCCGGTTCCCGCGGGTGCCGCTGGCGTTCGTGGCCATGCTGGTGCTCGGGCCACCGATGTTCCTCGCCCACTGGCCCTGGCTGTGGGTCTCGCCGGTGGCGCGCACGCGCGCCTACGTGCTGCGCCACCTGGACCACGAGCACTACAACTTCGAGTACCTGGGGCATAACTTCAACCAGCCGCCCACCACCACCGCGATGACCTGGCTGCGGGCCACGGCGCCGTTCGTCGAGACCGGCCTCACCGTGCCGGTCACCACGCTGGCCCTGGCCGCCGTGGGCGCGACCGTCCTCGGCCGCCGGCGGCGCGGGGCGCCCGTCGATCCGGAGAGCGCCGCGTCCGAGGCCGCGATCGCTGACCGCGCCGACCGCCCGAGCTGGCTCCGGCCCGGGGCGGACGTCGACCGCGCGCCGGGGGCGTTCGTCCTCTTCCAGACGCTGGGGCCGCTCTCGGTCCTGGCGGTCCCCTCGACGCCCATCTTCGGTGGCGTGAAGCACTTCCTGGCCGCCATGCCCTACCTGGCGCTGCTGGCCGGCATCGGGGTGGCGACCTTGGGCCGCGCCCTCCGCGCGGCGATCCCCGACGCGCGCGCCCGCCTGCGCCGCGCGGCGCCGATCGGGCTGGCGGTGCTCGTTTGCCTGCCTGCGCTGGTGGAGACGCGCCGCTCGCACCCTGACGGGCTCGGTCACTACAACCTCCTGGCCGGGGGCTTCGCGGGGGGCGCCTCGCTGGGGATGAACCGCCAGTTCTGGGGATACTCGGTGCTGCCGATGCTCCCCGACCTCGACCGCCGGGCGCCGGAGAATCGCCGGCTTTTCTGGCACGACGTCCTCTCGGACGCGATCTCGATGTACAAACGAGACGGCCGCCTCTCGCTGGAGGTCGGGGACACCGGCTTCGGCGAAGAGGGGATCAAGCGCTCGGAGCTCGGAATCCTCTTCTACGAAAAACATTGGGCCAAGTACGAAGCCTGGTTCTGGGAGGCGTACGGGACGACCAAGCCGGTCGGGGTGCGCGCGCGCGAGGGCGTCCCCATGGTGACGCTCTACCAGCGGGGCGTCCGATGAGCGCGCCCTCCGATGCCACTCTGCCCGAGACGCCCGCCGAGGCGTCCGCCGGGGCGCCGCCGGCGAAGCCCGTCGCTTCGTCGCAGGCGTCCGCGCCCTGGCTGTCGCGTCTCCTCCGCGGCTGGCGCGGCGCCGTCGTCGTCTACCTGGCGTTCGCGGGCGCCTACCTGGGGGCGTCGGGCGGCCGGCTCCGCACGCACTCCCAGTACAACCAATACGTCTACCTGGCCGACGGCTGGCTGCACGGCCGCCTGACGCTGGCCGGGCCGCCCCCCAACGAGAACGACTGGGCCAAGATCGACGTCCTCAAGCTCAAGGACGGCCGGGAGCTGCGGGGGATCTACGGCGGGCGCGTCGGAGGTCCAAGCGATCGCCTGTATCCCTTGCGGGGCAACCCCTTCACCGTTCCCCCGGCGGACATCGCCTCGCGCTCGACGATCCGCCTGGTCTCCTTCCCGCCGTTCCCCGCGGTGGTGATGCTCCCGTTCGTCGCCATCTCGGGGCTCCACTTCAACGACGTGCTCTTCACGGCGCTGTGGGCGGCGCTCAACCCGATGCTGCTGTTCCTCCTGCTGCGGGTCCTGCGGGTGCGCGGGCTCTCGCGTCGCAGCCAGGTGGACGATCTCTGGCTGACGGCGATGTTCGGCGTCGGCTCGGTCTATTACTTCTGCTCGGTCGTCGGCCAGGTCTGGTTCACCGCCGAGATCGTGGCCGTCACGCTGGCGATAGGCTACGTCTGGGCGTCGCTCGAGGCGCGCCGCCCCCTGCTGGCCGGGATCTGCATCGTGCTCGGGTTTGCCTGCCGGCCGCCCTACCTGGTCGCGGTGCCGCTGTTCCTCTTCGAGGCGGTGCGCGCCGTGGGCGGCCGCGCGGCGCTGCGCGATCCTGCGTCGCGCCGGGCGCTCATCGGCAAGCTGCTGCGATTCGCCGCGCCGATCGCCGTCGGTGGGATGGCGCTGGCCGCCTACAACTACGCCCGATTCGAGAACCCCTTCGAGTTCGGACACAAGTTCATGCCGGTGCAGTGGCAGGACCGGATGTTCCGCTTCGGCCTCTTCAACTACCACTTCCTGTCGCGCAACCTCGCCTGCGCGCTGATCCTCCTGCCGCGGATCCTCGACCACTACCCGTACGTCCGGATCAGCCAGCACGGGATGAGCCTGCTCGTCACCTCGCCCAACCTCGCGTACACGGTGATGCCGCAGGAGCGGAGCCCGCTCACCAAGGCGCTCTGGCTCACCATCCTGGCCACCGCGCTCCCGAATCTGCTCTATCAGAACTCCGGCTACGTCCAGTGGGGCTACCGCTTCAGCCTAGACTTCATGATCTACTTCATGGTGTTGCTGGCCGTCGGCAACCGCCCGCTGACGAAGCTGTTTCGCGCGCTGGTCGTCGTCGCCTTCGCCATCAACCTCTTCCTGGCCATCGGCTTCGACCGCTACACGCAGTTCTCCTACGACGACAGCTTCTTCCCCCACGGGAACAACTGACCGGGCTCTCTCAGGACGCCTCGAGTTGAAGCGGCCGTGGCCCATTGCTCTCAAAGAGAAGGCGGCCAGGGGGCGTAGCAGCCGGTCGGGGCCGTGAACGCAGGCGCCCCGGATCAGCGGCCGTGCATGTGGAAGCCGCCGCCGCCGTGGAAGCCGCCGCCGCCGTGGAACGTGCCGCCACTGTGGAACGTCCCGCCGGTGCGCGGGGCAGAGTAGGGGACCGGTGCGGCGCCGTGCCACCCGCCGCCGGCCGCCGGCCGACCGGCGGTACCGCCGCGCCAGGTCGCGCCGGCGCCCGCTGCGGGCGCGCCGTGCCAGCCGCCTCCGCCCGCGACGCCTCGGTAGCCGGCGCCGCCATGCCAGCCGGCGCCGACGGAGGCCGGGACGCGACCGATCACGGGCGCGGCGCGGAAGCCACCGCGGAAGTAGCGTCCGCCGGCGTAGTACGTCGGGTAGTAGCTCCGGTAGTAGAACGAGTAGAACGGCCAGTAGGCCCAGAAGAACGGATCGTACGGGCCCTGCCAGTAGTACCAGGATCCAACAGTCGTGAAGTACGGCGACCAGGGGCGCCACCAGTGGTAGTGCGGGCCGACCATGAAACACCAGCCGCCGCCGTACGTGTCGGCGATCGGGTGGGCGCCGTAGTAGCTGTAGGACTCACCCGTGTAGCCGAAATCACGCGGGTCGCCGATGAAGTAGTAGCAGCCGTTGTGGTACGAGAAGAGCCGCAGGTCGAACGGCGCGTAGTTGTGGACGTGCGGGTTCGGCGACGCTTCCCAGCCGCCGCCCGGGGCCGGGTGGGGACCACCGAAGCAGTAGCCGCCACCCTGGACGGGGATCGCGGCCTGCTGAACGCCGGGCGGGATCGGATAGTCCTGCTGCTGCGGCGCGCCCTGGTCGGCGGGCGGCGCGGCCGTTGGGACGGCCTCCTGGACCGGCGGCGCGGGCGCCGGGGCGGGCGCCGGTGCTGCTTGGGCCGGCATTGGCTCCGGCGGCGACGCCACCGGCTGCTGGGGAGGCGGCGGGGGGGCCTGCTCGGCCTGGGCATGGGCGGCTCGGGACCCGCAAAGCCCCAGGCCAATCAGTCCAGCGAGCGCAGGGAGAGACTTGATGAGACGCATGACCACCCCCGAAGGTAAGCAAGCGGCGCGCCCACCGGAAGCTGCGCCAGGTCGCTGAGAATATAGCACCGGGACCGGCCTCTGGGCGCAAAGCGTGCCTCTCGTTCACAGCCGCCTGTGCGGTTGCACAGCGCCTGTGCGGTTGCGGGGCTATCGATTTCAGCCTAGGTTCCAGCGTCATGCCGATTGACGTCCAGCTGAACGACCTGCTCAAGGAGGCGATGCGCGCCAAGGACAGCCGCACCGCCGACTGCATCCGGATGATCAAGACCAAGCACATGGAGCGCCGCACCGCGGCCGGATTCAAGGGGCCGCTCGACGACGCGCTCTGGCTGGATGTGATCGCGGCCTATCAGAAGCAGCTGCGGAAATCGCGCGAGGAGTACGCCGCGATCGGCGCGCGCGGCGCCGACGCCATGGCCCAGATCGACTTCGAGATCGGGTTCTGCTCCCAGTTTCTCCCCAAAGCCGCCTCCGACGACGAGACGCGCGCGATCGTGCGTGAGGCCGTGGTGCGGCTCGGCGCCTCCGACCCCAAGCAGGCCGGCCGCGTGGTCGGCGAGATCATGAAGGCGAACAAGGGGAAGGTGGATCCCTCCGCGGTCAAGCGGATCGTCGACGAGGAGCTCGCGCCGGCCAAGCTCGCGTGAGCGAGGCGGGCTTCGCCCGCCGTCACGGTGGCTCGGCGACGGCCCGGCGCGGGGCGTGCGCGTCGGCGCGTTCCTCGATCCATCGTCCGACCGTCGCCAGGCGCGGCGCCAGATCCGGGATCGCCGCGTAGCCGTCGTGCGCTTCGTTGGCCAGCTCCAGCGCGTGCGTGCGATCGGCGGGCGCCGATTCCCAGATCGCGCGCGCGAGGGCGAACGCCGTCTCCTCGCGCGCGCCGGCGTCGGTCACGTGGGTGGAGCGGATCTCCCAGGCGCGCTCCAGCACCGCGCGCGCGTCGGCCGGACGCCCTTCGGCGAGCGCCACCTCGCCCAGGACCGTCATCGGTTCGGCCAGGAACGGGTGGTCCCGCCCGAGCAATTTCTCGAAGGCCGCCTCGACGGCGGTGACGTCGGCGCGCGCCTCGGGGGCCCGCCGGAGCGCGACCAGCGCGTGCGCCCGCGCGAGCAGCGCGGCGTTCACCTCGTAAGCGTCAGCCGGGAAGATTCCACTCGCCAGCTTCGCGGCGCGCGCCGCGGCGTCGAGCGCCTGGTCGGCGTCGTCGAGCATGAGCGCGGCCTTCGAGAGGTTGGCCAGCGACGCGGCCAGATCGGGGTGGACCGGGCCGAGCACCTGCTCGCGATGTGACGCCGAAGCCGCGAAGTCGCTCTCCGCCTGCCGCCACTTCCCTTCGCCCGCCTCGAGCGCGCCGCGCACGTTCTCGAGCCAGCCGCGCAGGCGTTCGTGCTCGCCGGCGTGGCCGAGCGCCGCCTCGGCCAGCCCGGCCCACTTCTCACCGTCGGCGAAGCGGTGCTGGATGGTCCCCACGATGGCGGTCAGCTGGATGGCCGCCTCGGCGGCGAAGTCGTCGAGGTGGAGCGCGCCGGCGCGCCGATGCGCCTCTTCGTAGAGCGGGATCGCCCCCTCGGGATCGAACGGCGAGCGGATGCGGGCGTCGACCAACAGCGCCTCGATGAGGAGCGGCTCGTAGCCGGCGGCGCGGACGTCCTCGACGAGCGCGGCGGCCGGGTCGAGCGACGGCCAGTCGTGTCCCGCCTCGGCGGCGGCCCGGAGCGCCAGCAGGCGCCCCGTCAGCTGCTCGACCCGGGCCCGCAGCGCCGCGTCGGCGGGGGGCAGGGGCGCCGCCCGCAGCGCGACGAGATCGGCGCAGCCGTCGACGCGACCGAGCGAGGAGACGGCCGCCACCGCGCGGCGCACCACCTTGGCATCGGCGTGCGCCAGGACTTCGGTGAGAGCGCCGAGCTCGTCCCGCCGCCGCTCCAGGCAGGCGGCCCGCAAGCCGGTCACCCCGTCGGGGGCGCGCGTCGCCGTCTCGCAGGTCTCCCGGGCCGCGTTCCCCCAGCTCTGGACGTACCCGTCGAGGAGCCGCCCGACGCGCTCGAAGCGCTGGCGGGCGTCGGGGACGTCGCCCGCAGCGGCCAGAAAGGCGATGCGCGTCTGGTGGCGCACGAGCCCGTCGGGCGCGGCCTCCCAGACGTTGGCCAGCTTGGGCGCCGGATCGCAGGCGGCGACGGCGCGGGCGTGCAGGCGCCAGAGGACCGCTCCCCCCACGAGCGCGGCCAGCCCGAGCCCGATCGTCACGCCGGCGGCGGCGGTGCGCGCCGAGGTCCGCGCCGGCGCAGCGCCGAGCTCGGTGAGCAGCGTGTCCATGTCCGCGAACCGGCGGTCGCGGTCGACGGAGAGGCCGCGCAGCAGGGCCATCTGCACGCGCCGGGGGACGCGCCCGCGCAAGGGCCCGGGGCGCGGCTTGCCGGCCAGCACGTCGCCGCGGAGCTCGAGCAGCGTCGTCCCGGCGAACGGTCGCCCGCCGTGCAGCGCCTCCCACAGCGCCACGCAGAAGCTGAACTGGTCGGCGCGCGGATCGACCGGCTGCCCCACCATCTGTTCGGGCGACATGTAGAGCGGCGTCCCCAGGATGGCGCCCGCCTTGGTCAGGCGCGCCTGGCCCGCGGCTCCCGGGCCGCCGGCCGCCGCCAGGCCGAAGTCCATCACCCGCGCGCTGCCGTCGCGCGCCACCATCACGTTCTGCGGCTTGAAGTCGCGGTGGACGATGCCCGCCTTGTGCGCCGCGGCCAGGCCCCGGCCCGCCATGAGGAACATGTTCAGGATCTCGCTCGGCGTGCGCGTCTGGCGCGCCAGCCAGACGGCCAGCGTCTCTCCCTCGACCAGCTCCATCGCCAGGAACATGCGGCCGGCCGACGACCCGACGTCGTGGATGGCGACCACGTTCGGGTGTGAGAGGCGAGCGACGGCCTGCGCCTCGCGCGCCAGCCGCGCCGCCTCGATGTTGTCCGGGCGCGCATCGGCCCGCAGGATCTTGATCGCCACCTTGCGATCCAGCTCGGGATCGTGAGCGGCGTAGACCTCGCCCATGCCGCCGCGTCCGACCAGCCGCAGGAGGCGGTAACGGCCCACCGACAGCTCCGGCGCCGGCGACCCGGGGTGGGCGGCGCCGGTGGGGGGGGCCGCCACCGCCACCAACGTCGCGCAGGCCGGACAGTCGACGAGGTGGCGCTCGACGGCGGCGAGCGCGGGGCCACGCAGCGCGCCGTTCACGAACGCGACGACGGTCTCCTCGTCGAGACAGTCCATGGGATCGGCGCGGGATTATCGCAGAGACCCGCGGCCGGAGGCGAAAACCTGCGCTTGGCGCCCGCTCGGCCCCCTGGTCTGATAGGTTACCCCTTGCAATGGCGGCCGAGCGCGAGCCCGAACTGGCACGCTTCTTCGCCCGGGCGCGCCCCGCCGCGCGGCTGCCGGCCGACCTCGAGGTGCGCTTGCGCACGCTGGTCGGGCGGGCGATGAGCGCCTGGCCGGAGCTGACGATCGATCCGGCGCGGTTGGTCGAGGCGATCGCGCGGGCGGTGGGGGACGAGGTGGAGGCGCGCCTCGACGATCTCTACGTCGAGGATCTGGCGCTCGCGCTCGCCTGCGGCGCCGGGGCGCCGAACGCGCTGGCCCAGTGCGACCGGCTGTGCGCGGGCGCGATCGCCGCCGCCGTGGCGCGCGTCGACCGCAGCCCCGACCTGCGCGACGAGGTTCGCCAGATCCTCTGGCAACGCATCTTCGTGGGGACCGCCGCAGAGCCGCCCCGGATCCGGTCCTACGCCGGGCGCGGCCCGCTCCCCGCGTGGGTGGCGGTCGCCGCGCAGCGGGTGGCGCTGGATCTCCGGCGGAGCGCGGCGCGGGCGCCGGTGGGCGATCCGCTGATCGACCAGGTGCTGCCCGCCCACGAGCACCCCGAGGTCGATTATTTGCGGACGCGCTACAAGGCGGAGTTCGAGGTGGCGGTGCGCGAGGCGCTGGGGGGCCTGCCCGATCGCGATCGGCTGTTGCTCAAGCTGACCATCGTCAGTGGCCTCTCGCACGAGCAGCTGGCCAACATCTACGGCGTCAACCAGTCGACGATCACGCGCTGGATCGCGCGGGCGCGCGAGCAGGTCCAGGAGGCGACCGAGCGCGAGGTCTGCGCCAAGCTGCGGATGCCGCCCGGGGAGTTCCGCTCGCTGGCGGGGCTGCTTCTCTCCCGGCTCGATCTCAGCATCTCCCGCGTGCTCGACACGCCGAGCGGCGAGTCGTAGCGCCGGGCTCGGTCTCGGCGTCAGCGCAGGCCGGCGAGGTAGTCGCCGAGGTCGGCCGGCAGGGGGGCCTCGACGGTCACCGGCTGCTGGCGGACGGGGTGAGGGAACGTCAGCCGGTGGGCGTGCAGCGCGTGGCGGGGGAGGCCGTCGAACGCCGCCAGCAGCTCGGGCGTGACGCCCTCGTCGCAGGCGCGCATGAACAGCGCCTCGCTCGCGCCGTAGAGCTTGTCGCCGACGATGGGGTGGCCGATCGACTGCAGATGCACGCGGATCTGGTGCTGGCGGCCCGTCTCCGGGTGGGCTTCGCAGAGCGCGTGGGCGGCGAAGCGGCGGACCACGCGGAAGCGGGTGACCGCGGTCAGCCCGTCGGGCGCGGGTCCCATCATCACGTGTGACGGCGTGTCGAGCAGCTTGAGGGGCTGGTCGATCCGCCCCTCGTCGGGCGGTTGCCCCTTCACCAGCGCGAGGTAGGTCTTCTCCACGGCCCGTCGGGCGAAGGC
Organism: Polyangia bacterium; assembly: GCA_035607055.1. Classification (GTDB taxonomy): domain Bacteria; phylum Myxococcota_A; class Polyangia; order Fen-1088; family Fen-1088; genus JADGRB01. The sequence continues at coordinate 16,563 of DATNDC010000143.1, read as the reverse complement.
GCGGGTGAGAAAGCTCGCCACCTCGCGGCCGCGCGCGATGACCAGCGCGCCCGAGGTCTCGCGGTCGATGCGGTGGGCGATCTCCATCTGCTCGTCGGGGTAGCGCTCGCGCAGGAGCGCCGTCAGGGTGTTGCGCCAGAACTTGGCGGTGGTGTGCATGGGGAGCCCCGCCGGCTTGTCGATCACCAGCACCGAGGCGTCCTCGTAGAGGACCTCGAAGTGGCGCGGGACCTCCGGCTCGATCGGCGCCGGGCGGCGCAAGAGGATCGTCTCCCCAGCGCGCACCGAGGCCGACGGCCGCGCGGCGCGCCCGTCGGAGAAGAAGATCTGCTCGCGGATGATCGACTGGATGCGCGTGCGCGACAGGCGACCGATGCGCCGCTTGAGGAAGTGATCGAGCCGCCAGCCGCGGCACTCGACCGGTACGACGATGTCGAGCTCGATCGTGTCCGGATCCCCGGACATTGTCGTTCTCACCAGCACGGCGTCGGGTGACCCTAGCAGGTTCGTTAGATTTTGCTGTCGCGCGCGCTCGAGCGGCGGTCCTCGGCGCTCTCGTCGAGGCGCCGCGCGCCCTCGAGCAGCAGGAAGGTCGTCGACGCCTGGATCTCGTCGACGCCGCCGATGTCGCCGATGAGGAAATCGAACGAGCCGGTGCGCCAGGTGAGCGCCTCGTAGACGGCCGCCGCGCCGGAGAGCCGGGGCGCATCGCAGTCGGCGCGGATGACGTGCCCCTTGCGCAGGAAGAGGCGCGCCACCCCCGCCTCGCGCTCGACGAGCAGGATGCCGGTCTTGCGCTCCATCTCCAGCACGGTCAGCACGCTCGAGAGGCTCAGCTGATCGAGCGCGCCGCGCAGCGCCGACAGCGGCCGGTGGCCCGCCGAGGGTCGCACTTCGGCGGCATCGGCCGGCGCCGCGGATTGACCAACGAGCGTATGCACTGTCCCGCCCCCGAGAGCAGTAACGACGGCGCGCTCCAGATCTTCCATCCGGAACGGCTTGCGGAGCCGCTGATCGTGGGGGCCCGAGCCACGCGTGTTGGGCGCGCCGTCGAGGTCCGAGGTGAGGAAGATGATCGGCGCGTCGGCGCAGGCGGGCAGGCTGCGCAGCCTCTCCCACCAGGCCCATCCCTCGATCGCGGGCAGAGAGGTCGAGGTGAGGATCAGGTCAGGCTTGATCTTCGAGCCGACGACGAACGCGCCGGCCGCGTCCCCGGCCAGGGTGACCTGATGGCCGCGCTGGCCGAGCGTGCGCGCCACGACCCGCTGAATCCACGGATCATCGTCGACGACCAGAATCCGCCCCGGCGTCACGCGCGCGCCCTCGGCGAATTATCGCATCTTTTCGGTCGCGCCGCCTGTCACGACTCGCCCACAGATTGCGATGGCTGTCGAGCTGGGCCCGGGCGGGGCCTTATTCGTCGTCCGAGCTTCGGTCCCAGCGCCAGTTGCCGCGCTCGCGCTCCTCCGGTTTGGGCCGGGTCGAACGCTTCTTTTCGGGGCGCTCCCGGCGGGGGGGCGCGTCGGTCCGCCCGCCAGGGGGGCCGCCGCCGCTGCGGGTATCGAAGCCGGGACGGAAGCCGCCCGGCCCGCGCGGCGGGCCGAAGTCGCGCGGCGGGCCGCCGGGGCCGCCGCCGGGGCGAGGGCCGCCGTAGCCGCCGGGGCCGCCCGGGCCGCGGGGGGGGCCGCCGGGGCCGCCCGGTCCACGCGGCGGGCCGCCGTAGCCACCGCCGCCCGGGGGCCGCGGGCCACCGCCGAAGCCGCCGGGCCGGGGCCCGGCGGGCTTGGCTTGCGCCTCCTCGACGATGATGGGGCGCCCCTGCAGGATGCGTCCGGACAGCTTCTCGATCGAGGCCTTGGCCCCCTCGTCGGTGGCGGTCTCCACGAATGCGAAGCCGCGCGGCCGACCGGTCTCGCGGTCGAGCGCGACGCGAACACTGCGCAGCTCGATTTGCTCGCCTGTGAACGCCTCCCGCAGCTCCTGCTCGGTGACGTTGTACGAAAGATTGCCGATAAAAAGTCGGGTACCCATCTCTTCTTCTGATGCCTGCTTGCTTCGTGCGTTGGTGCGTTGGTGGGGCGTGGGATCGTCGAGGCGCGCCGCGGTCAGGCCGGGCGGCTGTTGACCTTGTCCCGGAGCTCCTTGCCGGCTTTGAAGGTGGGTACGCGCCGCGCGGCGATCTCGATCGGCGCGCCGGTCTGGGGGTTGCGCCCGGTGCGGGCCGCCGACTCGCGGACCGCGAAGGCGCCGAAACCGCGCAGATCGATCCGCTCGCCTTTCGACAGACCGTCGGCGATGGCATCGATGAGCGCGTCGATGGTGACCTCTACCTGCTGCCTCTGCAGATTCTTCTGCTGCGCCACGACGTCGACCAGATCAGCCTTCTTCATGAGGTTCGTTTTCTCCTGGGTTGGTTTTCGGACGGGGGAACGTACCGCGACCTTGCGCAGCGCGAAACCCGGTAAAGATAGTTCCTTCACTTCGGCAAGGTCAAGGAGCCCCCTGAGGGGGCTCCAAGGTGCCCTGCGGGCGCTCGCCGATGCCGGTTGAAGTAGTGTACGGTCGACCGAGATGAAAGGGTTTTTCTTCGGGCTCTTGGTCTCGGCGGCCGCTTATGGTGCCTACACATACTGGAAAGAGCTGAACCATCACGCGGCCCCGGCCTCGCGTCTCGGGACGGACGGCGGGACGTCCAAGGAGGCGCGCAAGAAGCACCGCCGCCACGGGGCGATGCGGGTCGCCCGGTCGGAGGCGGCCGGGGCCACGTCCGGGACGGCGGCGGGCGCCCGGACCCCGGCGGCACCCCCGGTGGACAATGACCCGGAGCCGGTCAAGCTGTCGCCGGGCGACCTGAAGCTGGTCAGCCAGGGAGACGACCTGTCGCGGCCGGACGTCGTCCACCTGGGGGATGCTACCGATGACAGCGGATCGCGCGAGCTCAACCAGGACGACATCGACCTCCGCTTCCGCGCCAAGGAAGAGGCGATCCTCGATTGCATCGCGCGCGCGCGGCCGGACGAAGAGACTTACGTCCCCGGTCGCGTGACCGTGAAGTTCCGCATCCAGCGCACCGGCAACGTCCGCGGCGTTCGGGTCGAGGCGCCGGCGATCTTGCAGAAGGGGGGCCTCACCGGCTGCGTCCGCGGCGTGGTGGGCGGCCTTCGCTTCCCCCCTTCGAACGGCAGCCAGATCGTCTCCTACCCGTTCTCGTTGACCTAGTCTAGACTAGTTTTACGGGGGGCGGCTCGCTGCCGCTCGCGTCCCCCGGGTCCCCCTCGCTCCGCGCGGCGGAGCCGCGCTGCGCTCGCCTGCACGGGTTGCGCGCAGCGGGTTGAGGTTGAGGCTCAGTTCGGGATGAGCCGGCGGTGGGCGTAGTCGGCGATGGCGCGGGCGTCCTGGGCGGGACCGAGGTCGGGCTTGCCGAGCGTGACCAGCTCGGGCGGGCGGGGTGGGGTGTCGCGCAGGCGCTGGGCGGCGGCGCGGATCTCGTCCGGGACAGCCGGGTCAGCGGCCAGGGCCACCACGTGCTCCATGTAGCTGCGGCCGGCGCGCTCGTCGGGCTGGGTGACGAGCACGGCGTTCCAGGCCATGCCGGCGGCGCGCCGCGCGTGGGTGATGCCGGGGCGGACCGACCGCCGGGCCAGCGCGGCCTCGGCGTGCTCGAGCTCCGTCGCCGCGGCGGCCAACCACTCTTCGGCGGTCAGGCGGTGCAGCCAGTGTGCGGGATCGGGACCAGGCATCGGCGCTCCAATCTAAGCCCGGCTCAGGTCCAGGTCGGGATGGTGCGCTCGGCGCTGGCCAGGTCCTGCTCGGTGTCGATCTCGCGCCAGAGCCCGTCGATGAACAGCGGCCGCAGCGCAACGCCCCGCTCGGCGAGCGCGTTGAGGCCGTCGCTCAGGTAGGCCTGGTCGAGGCTGGCGGCGGCGCCGAACGGGGCCCGCCGGCCGCGCGCGCTCGCCTCGCGCCAGACGTCTGCCAGCGCGGACGCTCCCTCGGGGGCGAATCGGGCCAGGCCGATGAACTCCCCGGCCGCCTCGTCGGTGGTGACCAGCCGCTTGCCGACGCGCGTGACCGCCGCGCCGGCGCCGCCGCCCTCGACCCGTGCCAGCTCGGCCTCGCTGATCGGATGGAGCGTCCGTCCGTCGTAGGCTTCTCGCCAGCGGCGGTCGATGACCAGCGCCACCGGCCCGGGCGCTTCGGCCAGCCGGCGCGCGTGCTCGGGCGCGAACACGATGTCGGAGTAGGAGAAGAGAAACCCTTCCTTCATCTCGCGCTCGGCATAGAAGAGCGAGGTGAAGATGTTGTTCTCCGCCCAGTCGGGGTTGTCGACGAACCGCAGCGGGGGACCCCCGGCCGGCGGGGCGATCTTGTCCCCGCGGTAGCCCCGCACGATCACCACGTCGTCGACGCCGGCGGCGGCCAGCGCGTCGAGCTGCCGGTGGAGGATCGCGCGACCCGCGATCTTGACCATGCACTTCGGGATCGCCTCGGTCTCCGCTCCGAGGCGTCTTCCGCGGCCCGCCGCAACGATGATCGCTTTCATTTTCCTCGTCCCAGCGAACGTCCGATGGAGAGGAAGGCGCGGGCGGCATAGGCGGCGTTCATGGCCAGGTAGGCGTGGAGAAAGAGGTCCATCCGGTTGGCCAGCGCCACGAAGACAATGTAGCTCGGGTAGTGGACGACGAAGCGACCGATCGCCTCGACGAGGGCCAGCGGCGACCGGCGGGTGGGTGCGGCGGCCGCGAAACCCTCGCCGTAGTCGCCCGCCCCCTTGGCCACGGCGGCGCCGGTGGCGGCGGCGTACTCCGGGCGGCGCATGAACGTCGTCAGGCTGATGGCGGTCGCGATGATGACCAGGCCGCCCAGCCCCTCGAGGAGCCAGCGCGCCTCGTGGGCCGGCATCCAGAGGCGGAGCGCGACGGCCGCGACGAGCGCGAAGGCCTTGAGCTCGTCCATCAAAAAATCGAGGTGCGCGCCCACCGGGGACGACGTCCCTTTGAGCCGCGCGAGCTGGCCGTCCGCGCAGTCGAGCACGTAGGAGAATTCGAGGATGGCGACACCGGCGCAGAGCGCCCACCATTCGGGGCGCAGGACCAGGAGCGCCGCGCCCGCCAGAAAAACCGGCAGCGTCAACAGCGTGACCTGGTTCGGCGTGATCCGGGTGTGGGCGAGCGGGACGATCACCACCGCCGCCAGCGGGCGGGCGACGAACCGGTTCCAGAGGATGTCCTTCGGCTTCCGCGTCCGCCGGTAGGCGTCGACGACGGCACTCAACACGTCGCGCGCCTCAATGGGCCAGGAGGCCGTAGAGCTGGTAGATGCCCAGCAGCACCAGGCCGAAGGCGAACCCCACGCCGATGTACGTCCAGACCGGCGTCTGCCGAGGGGCCTTGCGCGCCTTCTCCACCGGGGCGGCCGGCGCAGGCTCGGGGCGTTGTTTGCGGGACTTCGAATCGAACCCCGGCTCGGTCGTCGGCTGCGGCTCGCTCGGTTCGCTGGCGGGCGCCGCGACCGGCACGGCCGGGGCGCGCGGCGCCTCCGCCCCGGGCGGGGCCATCTCCGGGCCCGGCACGTCAGTCTTGCGGGCGCCGGTCTTGCGGTCCACCTTGGCCGTCTCGGTGCGCGCGGAGTCGCCGTCGGCTGCCACCGCGGGCGCGCCGGGCTGCGAGGCGCGCCCGCCCGTGACGAAGCCCTCCGGCGCCTTGGGCGCCGGGACGCCGAAGATCGTCTTGGTGGCGCCGGAGGCCGAGGCGGCCAGCGGCGCCGGCGTCGCGCTGGGCGCCACGCCGGGCGGAGTCAGGCGCGGCGCGGCCGCCGCGGGCGTCACCGCCGGGACCGGCGTCGCCGTGCGCGGGGCCGCCGGCCTGGCCGGCTCGGCCGCGGGTTGGGGGGCCTCGGCCGGCTTCGCTGCCTCGGCCGCGGCCCTGGCCGCCGCGTCGGCGGCGGCGCGTGCCTTGGCGATCTCCGCCACGGGCATGCCGAAGATGGTCTTGGTGGAGCTCGCCTGTCGCGCCGCCTGCGCGGAAGCGGCGGGCGTCGGGACCGGAGCGGGGGTGGCGCTGGCCGCCTTCTTGGGCGCCGCGGCCGGCAACTTGAATTCGGGGACCACCAGCCGGTAGTTCCCCGACGACCACTGCATCACCTCGGCCAGCCGCTCCGGCGCGTCGATGCCGCCCACGGTGACGCCGCTGATCTCGCCGCGCCTGTACTCGACCCGCGCCGTCTCGTTGCCGCGCCACACGTCGATTGCGCAGCTGATGACGTAGTCTTCGCAGTAGCGCATGAGGTGCGCCAGCGCGCGTCCGTCCAGCGTGCCCGTCTCCGGGCCCGGGTCGCTGAGGTTTCCGTCGGCGGCGTTGGGGAGCCGCTGCTCGACGCGAAACCGCGTCGGTTTGTCCGCGCGGAGACGATCGAGCGCGTCGTCGGTCGCCTTGCCGTTGTAGATCGAGTCCGACACGCCGCCGGCCAGCAGGTGAACCTCGCCGATCGCCGCGTCCCCGGACGCCCCGAGCACCTCGACCCGCGCCGAGATCGCCGGGGCGCTCAGGATCGCGATCAGATCGTCGAGATCACCGCCGCTCCAGGCCTGCACGGTTTTGGCGGCGCCCCCCGCGTCGGCGGCGTCGCCCGGCGCGGCTTGGGGCCGCAGCGGACCGCGGCAGATGGGACAAACGAGGCCCGTCGCCCCGTCGGGCGCGTCGAAGCTGAGCTGGCACGTGGCGCAAAGGACCTGCATCGTTCCCCTCGGGCGGCTATTCCCCCCTCGCGACAGGCGAAGGTTCGATAGAGCTTTTTTCGACCAAATCGGAGCGGTTGTCCATGCCGATCATCAGCCCGCGCCGGCCGCGCCGCCGGTCCCCCCGGCGCCGTCGACGGCGGACTGGCCGGCCGCGCCGCCGGTCCCTTGGCCGGTTGCACCGCCGGTTCCCTGGCCCGTCGTGCCGGCCGGTCCACCCTGGCCGGAATCCGGCGTCAAGTTCGTGTCTCCGCTGGCGTCGGTCACCGGCGCGCGAAAGTCGGCTCCCAGGTTGGTTCCGAAGTTCTGGTCCGTGGGCGGGGAGCTGCCGCAGCCCGAGACCAGGCCGAAGACCAATCCGGAGATCAGGCCGGCCAGCAGAGCTGCTGCCGGGACACCGACCCGTCGGGCTCGCGCCGATTGCGCCATCGTGCCCGACGGTAGCAAGCGCCGCGCGCGGCCGCAACTCGGGCCGCAAAAATGCTAGGGGCTCGACCCCGCCCCCGGGTATGGTCCCGACATGATCGAGCGCGCGCGTGGGGGTCTGGTCCTGGTCTGTCTTGCAGCCGCGGCCTGCGCGGGGACGGCGCCCGCCGCGAAGACGCCCGCCTCGGTGGCGACCACCCCCGCGACCGGGGCGGCGAAGCCGGCGGCAGGGCCGAGCGTCGGACCGCCGGTCACGCTGCTCCCGGCGGCGACCGCGCGGCCGTTTCAGCTGGCCACCGTCTCGATCGGCTCGGTCGACCGGCTGCTCGACAACGGCGTCCGGCTGGTGGGGACCGCGGTGCCGCTGCAGATGACGGCCAAGGACGTTCGCGAGAAGCTGCTCGGCGAGATGGGGCTCGGGCCGGAGGTGTCGGCCAACCTCGATCTCGCCAGCCCTGCCGGCGCGGCCGTGGTGGCGCTCGACGACAAGGGCCGGACGGGGGTGGTGCTGGCGATTCCGACCCGCGGGCCGGCCGGGGCCGACAAGCTGATCGCCGCGCTCGGCAAGCCGGTGATGACCAGCGGGCCGCTCACGATGATCGCGAACGGGGCCGGCAAGTCGCAGGGGTGGGTCTACCGCGCGGGCAGCGTGGTGGTCCTGGGCGACGAGGTCGACGGGATGGTGCGCGGCGCGATGCTGGCGCTCGAGGCGCGGCGGGCGGGCGCCGACGACGTGACGACCACCCTCTACCCGGCGGCCATAGCGGCCGCGCACGGGACGGACGTCAAGACCGCCATCGCCCACGCGCTCGAAGAGATGCAGCAGGTTCAGCAGACCACGAACGCCACCTCGCTCATGGACAAGTCCATGTCCGACGTCGCCGGGAAGATCCTCGGTCTCATCGCCGATGCGGATCGGGTCGAGGTTGGCCTGTCCGTCGATGCGGCGCGCGGGCTCACCTTCCGGACACGGCTCCTGGCGCGGCCGGGGACCGCGCTCGAGAGCATGGCGCGCGAGGTGCGGCCCTTCCAGATCGATCCGGTCGTCTTCGCGGGGATGGTGGGCGCGCCGATGCTCGTCGGGGCGACGAGCATCGGGAAGTTCTCGCGGGAGATCATGGCCAGCTACCGGGCGCACGTCGCGGCCAGCAAGGAGAAAGGAGCGGCCGCCGGGCTCGCCTACTACGACGCCTACCTGGCCGCGATGGGCGACATGCAATCGGCCGCCGCCTCGGTCGGCAAGGACGCGCCTTACGTGACGATCGCGCTCTCGCAGACGCTGAAGGACTCGGCCAGCGCGGGCAAGCTCGCGGCCGCGCTGGCGCGGATGGACAACGCGGCGACCGTCGCCTTGCTGCACGCCGAGCTGATGTGGAGCTCGATGCTCGACATCAAGGCGAAGCGCGAGACCGTGGGGAAGCTGAAGGCGGCCCACTTCATCCTCTCCGCCAAGAAAGGGAGCACGCTCGACACGGAGACCCTCCGGCGCCTCTTCCCCAAGGGCTTCGACATCTACCAGGCGGTCTCCGGGACTCGATTCCTCGCCACCCTGGGACGAGACGCGCGCGCACGCCTCCTGGCGCTGGCGGCGGGGAAAGGGACCCCGCCCAAGAGCGCCGCCTTGGCCGACGCCGAGGCGTCCGCCAAGGGGCGGGACAGCTTCGACTTCCTCGATCTGGCGCCGATCCTGGGGGTGGCCGCCACGATCAACGCCGACGCCAAGTGGGCGCCTGCCCTGCGGGGCGACCTCGGGCCCATCCCGCTCATCTGGACCGCCGGAGGCGACGGCGCCGGCAAGGTCTGGACGCTGGATCTCACGGTTCCCCCGGCCGCCTTCTCGTCGATCGGGGCCCTCGTGGGCGCGGTCGCGGCGGCGGGGCTCATGACCGAGAGGTGACGCCCCGGCGCGGTCGCGGTCAGAGCGCTTCCAGCAGCGCGCGGACCTCGGCCTCGGCGGGCTTGCCGCGCGGCGTGTAGCCGATGGTGGCGGGGCCGCCGTATCCGTACCAGTTCCAGATGTAGACGCCGGCGAGCAGGTCGGAGCCGGCCCAGGCGCGCCGGAAGGCGGCGAAGCCGCGGCGCTGCTCGTCCGGATCGGGCGTCCCGCCGGCGGTCTCGTCCCACGGCGCCGCGGTGGCGCCGGCGCGCGAGCGGTAACCGAGCTCGGTGAAGACGAACGGCGAGCTGCGGCCGGCGCGCCAGGCCTCGAGCTCCTGCCGGACGCGGCGCCACCCAGCCTCCGCGGTGGCGTCGTCGTCGGGCGCCTTGGCGTCGCGCAGGTTGAAGTACCCGGAGATCCCCTCTTCGTCGACCAGGTCGAAGAGCGCCGCGTTCCGGTAGTGGTCCCAGTTGGCCGAGTAGACCAGCTTGCCGCCGAATACGGCGCGGACCTGGTCGATGAGCGGGCTCCAGTGGGCGAGGTCACCGTCGAGCGTCGACAGCTCGCTGCCCACCACCAGCCGCTTGGCGCCGGTCATCGCGGCGATGCCCGCCAGATCGCCCAGCCGATCGGCGTAGCTGCGAAACCAGGCGTCGCGGTCGCGCGGCGCCAGCGTACCGCGCCACTCGCCGGCGCGCGGCGCCGACAGCCGGACGATGGGGAAGATCGTCACCTCCAAGCCGTCGCGCTTGGCGGCGCGGGCGGTCTCGGCCACCACGTCGAGCGTCGGGGAGAACCGGGTGTCGAGCGCGAGCTCGGTGCTGGCGCCGTCGGTCTGGTAGAGCGGCACCACCAGCGCCACGTGGGTGGCGCCGAGGGCGACGATCTCCGCCAGCAGCGAGCCGTACGAGAAGCTGACGTCCTCGGCGAAGAGGCCCAGCGCCACGCCCCGCTCGCGCTCGGCGGGCGGCGCCGGCGGCGGCGGGATGGCGATCGGTGGCAGCTTCGCCGTCCCGGGCGCGTGGACCGCTCCGGGTTGCGCGCGGATTGGCCGGTCCCGGGAGGGGCCGGGAGCCCTTTCGGCGTTCCCGCTTGCAAAGAGCGGGGGCGGCGCGGGACCGTTGAGCGCGGTCAATCCCAGCGCCAGCGCGGCGGCCAGGCGGGGGGCGATCACCGCGTGCAGTCCCGGCCCTCGTTGCGCTTGCCGAGCACCTCGAGCAGCGGCTGGTAGAAGGCGACCATCGCGCGCGGCGAAATCGGCTCGCCGGTCGCCTCCTTGATCACCGTCCGCCAGTCGCGCGTCGCGCCCAGCGAGAGGATCCCTTTCAAGAACGCGCCCACCTCCTTGCTCCCGGAGTAGTCACAGGCGCGCACGTCCTGCTTGAGGATCTTGGTGCAGATGTGATCGTGGAGCTGGAACTTGATCATCGTGGCCAGCGCGTAGTCGTAATACTGCGCCGGATCGTCGTTGATGTGCGTCTTGGTGCAGGCGTCGCAGAGGTCGCCGCCACGCCCATTGGGCGGCACGACCCCCTGGAAGATCGCCACGTCGTCCCACCAGCGTTGCTGCCATTGCTCGGGCGGCAGCTCGTCCTCGTAGAGGTCGTGCTCGAAGTGGCTCATCGTCCCCGCCGACCAGGCCAGGAACACGATCGAATCGAGCCCCGACTGCAGCAGCCAGCCGGTGGCGTCGGGCCGTTTCGCTTCGGGCATCACGCCGACCTTGACCAGGTAAGGCGTCTCCTCGCTGGCCAGCTTGGCCAGCTCGCCCACCGCCTCGTGAAACGCGCGGTTGGCGCCCTCGCGCAGGAGGTAGGGGACCTCCGGGCGGTCGTAGGAGAGGAAGTAGTAGATGTGGCCGAGCTCGTGGTGAGCGGCGCCGAACCACTCGGCGTTCGGCTCGACGCTCATCAGGGAGCGGACGTCGCCCTGCCGGTCGATGTCCCAGGCGGAGGCGTGCGCGTTCTTCTTGCGCGGAAGGCCCGGCGGCACCGGGTAGAGGTCCGACCGCTCCCAGAACGAGGGGGGCAGCCGCGGGAACCCCAGCGAGACGTAGAAGTTCTCGGCGCTGCGGACGATGCTCTCGGCCGAGGCCCCCTTGAACAGCGGATCGAGGTTGGCCGCCTCGATGAGGCCCGGCCAGGTCTGCGCCCAGCGATTGCCGATCCAGTGCGCGGGGATGAGCCGCGGCGGCGGGCGCTTGAAGCGCGCGCCGAGCTCGTACTTGGCGAAGCAGTGCAGCTCGTCGTAGAGCGGCTTGGTGGTGGCGAGCGCGTCGTCGAGCAGCTTCATCATCTCCTCGACCGTCATCCCGTAGTCGGCGACCTGCAGCGCAAAGTAAGAGTGGTAGCCCATCTCGCGCGCCACCTGGTTGCGCAGCTTCACCAGCTCGACGAGCCCCGGCTTGAGCGGTCGCCCGATCTCCTTGGACGCGGTCCAGATGCGCAGCCGCTCGTTCAGATCGCGCGACTTGCGGAGGATGTCGTCGATCTCGTTGGCGGTGATGGGGCGCGGGCAGGCCCCTTGCGTCTTTCCCGGCGTGGGCAGCGCCGCGCAGAAGGTGTACCCGTCCATGATGCTCGCCTGGCGGGCCTCTGCCTCCACGCGCGCGGTCACCACCTCCGGGATCGTGCCCGGGCTCTCGGCCGCGTCGAGCAGCAGCCTCTCCAGCTGCCGCGCGGTGGTCTCCTCGAGCTGCTTGCGGTTCTTGAGCAGCGCCTTGGTCTTCTCGATGATGAGCTTCGAGCCGGCGAGGGCCGCCAGCGCCTTGTCCGCGCCGGTTCGCTGCCCGGTGTGCTCGGGCGTCACATCGGTCAACGACGTCCAGTCGGCCAGGTTGGCGCTGACGGCCACCGGGGCCAGCAGGTTGGTCACCGTGGTGAGGAACGCCTCCGCTTCCTTTTCGGGGGCCGAGCGGGGCGCGCTCTTGCGGGGCTTCGCCGCGTCGACCGCGGAGGCGGCCCTGGTGTCGACGACCGCCCCGACGAGGCAGGCAACCAACAGGAGGGTCCGGCGAATCGAAGGACGCATGTGGGAACCGTACCTCAAGGTATCGGCCATAGACAGGCGAGTGGGTGCATGGTAACTGAGCGGCCTCGCATGTCTCGGCGTCGTTTTCGGCTCAGCTTCGGTTTTGTCGCCTGTTTGTTTCTCGGATTCGGCGGCGGCGCCTGCTCGGAGGCGGACGGCGCACGCTGTGTCCAGAACAGCGACTGCTCGAGCGGGTTCTGCGACCGCCCCGGGGTCACCACCGAGGGGGGGCGCTGCTCCGAGCCGGGGACCACCACCTCGACCGGCACCGGTGGGACCAGCAGCGGCGGGGGCGCGGGCGGCGCTGGAGGCACGGGCGGCCAAGCGGGCTCGGCGAGCCAGGATGCCGCGTCGTCCGACGCCCAGGCCGCGACCGACGCAGCGACCGACGCCGCCCACGTCCAGTCCGACGGCGCGTCCGACTAGGTCGCCTAGGCGCCGGCGGCGGCGAATCTGACTTCCGAGATCTCGTACTCGCGCATCCCCTTGCCGGTCTTGAGCGAGACCGACTCGCCCTGCTCGCGGCCGATCATGGCGCGGGCGAGGGGCGCGGAGATGGCGATGCGGCCGGCCTTGATGTCGGCCTCGTGGTCGCCGACGACGGTGTAGGTCACCTCCTCGCCGCTGTCGACGTCGGTCAGCTTGACGGTGGCCCCGAAGACCACCTTGCTGCCCGAGAGCTTGGCCGGGTCGATCACCTCGGCCTGGGCGAGGATTGATTCGATGTCGCGCGATCTCCCCTCGATGAAGCCTTGCCGCTCCTTGGCGGCGTGGTACTCGGCGTTCTCCTTGAGATCGCCGTGGGCGCGCGCCTCCTCGATGTCGAGCACGTTCTTGGGGCGCTCGACCTCGCGCAGCCGTTTGAGCTCTTCCCGGAGGGCTTGCTGCCCGCGCGGCGTCATCGGGAACTTGGCCATGACTACGAACCTCCCTGGTATTCCTGGAGCGAGCGCACCCGCATCTTCCCGGCGCGCAGCTCGGCGATCGCGCCCACCGCGGCGCGCGCGGCGGACATCGTCGTGTAGTAGGGGATCCCTTTGAGGAGCGCGTTGCGGCGGATGGGGAACGAGTCCTTGATCGCCTCGGCGCCCGAGGTGGTGTTGATGACCAGGTGGATGCCGCCGTCGAGGATGCGGTCGACGCAGTGGGGGCGCCCCTCGCGGACCTTGTTGATCCGCTGGACGGCGATCCCTTGCGCCTTGAGATGGGCGTGCGTCCCCTGCGTGGCCAGCACCTCGAATCCCAGATCGATGAGCCCCTGGGCCACGCCGACGGCGTTGGCCTTGTCGTGATCCTGCACCGAGATGAAGGCGGTCCCCTTGGTCGGCAGCCGCGTGCCGGCGCCGATCTGGCTCTTGCCGAAGGCGGCGGCAAACGCGCTGTCGATCCCCATCACCTCGCCGGTCGAGCGCATCTCGGGGCCGAGCAGCGTGTCGACACCGGCGAACTTGGCGAACGGGAAGACCGCCTCCTTGACCGCGACGTGCTTGGGCGTCACCTCGCGGATCCCCATCTCCTTGAGCGTGCGGCCGACGGCGATGCGGGCGGCCACCTTGGCCAACGCGACGCCGGTCACCTTGGAGACGAATGGCACCGTGCGCGAAGCGCGGGGGTTCACCTCCAGGATGAAAATGCCGCGGCCGTCGCGGGGGACGGCGAACTGGACGTTCATGAGGCCGCGCACGCCCAGCTCGCGCGCCAGCGCGCGGGCCTGCGCCTTGATGGCCTCCACGGTCTCGGCGGGGAGCGAGTGGGGCGGCAGGCAGCAGGCGGAGTCGCCCGAGTGGATGCCGGCCTCCTCGATGTGCTCCATCACGCCCCCCACCACCACGTCGGTTCCGTCGGCCACCACGTCGACGTCGACCTCGATGGCGTCGGGCAGGAACTGATCGATCAGAATGGGCGCGTCTTCTTCGCCGGCGCGCGACGACAGGCTCTCGCGGCGCGAGGCCTCCATGGCCGCCAGCACGAAGCGCTCCAGCCCCGACTCGTCGTGCACGATCTCCATGGCCCGGCCGCCGAGCACGTAGGACGGCCGCACCATCACCGGGTAGCCGATGCGGCGGGCGATCTCGTAGGCCTCGGCGAGCCCCTTGGCCGTCCCCCAGACGGGGGCCCGCAGATCGAGCTTGCGGATGAGGTCGCCGAAGCGCTGGCGGTCCTCGGCGCGGTCGATCGCTTCGGCGCTGGTGCCGAGCAGCTTCACGCCCGCGTTCATGAGCGGCACCGCCAGCCGCAGCGGCGTCTGGCCGCCGAACTGGACGATGACCCCTTCGGGCTGCTCGGCGTCGACGATCTCGAGCACGTCTTCTCGGGTCAGCGGCTCGAAGTAGAGCCGGTCGGAGGTGTCGTAGTCGGTGGAGACCGTCTCCGGGTTGCAGTTGACCATGATGGTCTCGAACCCGTCCTCGCGCAGCGCCTGCACGGCGTGGACGCAGCAGTAGTCGAACTCGATCCCCTGGCCGATTCGGTTGGGCCCGCCGCCCAGGATGACGATCTTCTTCTTCCGCGTCGGGCGACCTTCATTCTCAACGGTGACCCTGGGAGGGTCCCCGCGCCCCCCCGCGACGGGCTCGGTCGGGCGAAGCCCGACCTCGCCCACGCGATCACTCACCGTCTCTTCATACGGTATCTCGTAGGTCGAGTAGAGGTAGGGGGTCTGGGCCTCGAACTCGGCGGCGCAGGTGTCGACCCGCTTGAACACCGGGCGGATGCCGTGCTTGAGCCGGGCCTGCCGCACCTGCTCCTCGGAGGTGCCGGTCAGCTTCATCAGGCGGCGGTCGGACATGCCGAGCCGCTTGCGGCGGGCCAGCGCGGCGGCGTCGTCGAGCAGCGCCGCGCCTTTCTCGGCGCCCGCCAGCTCGACGGCGCGGTCCTCGTCGGTGAGCTGCTTCAAGTTACGCAGGAACCAGGGGTCGATCTTGGTCAGCTGGTGGGCCTCGGCCTCGCCGAGCCCCTGCCGCATCGCCTCGGCCAGCTGGTAGAGCCGGTCGGGGTTGGGGCGCACGACGCGGCGCTTGAGCTCGTCGAGCGAGGGCGCGCCGTCGAGGTGGAACCCCCAGCGGCCGACCTCCATCGAGCGCAGCGCCTTGCCGAAGCTCTCCTTGAAGGTGCGGCCGATGGCCATCACCTCGCCGACCGACTTCATCTGCGGGCCGAGCTCGTCGTCGGCGCCGGGGAACTTCTCGAACGCAAACCGGGGGATCTTGGTGACCACATAGTCGATCGTCGGCTCGAAGCAGGCCGGCGTCTCGCGGGTGATGTCGTTGGGGACCTCGTCGAGCGTGTAGCCGATCGCCAGCTTGGTGGCGATCTTGGCGATGGGGAACCCGGTCGCCTTGGAGGCCAGCGCGCTCGAGCGCGAGACGCGCGGGTTCATCTCGATCACGATCATCCGCCCGTTCTCGGGGTTGACCGCGAACTGGATGTTCGACCCGCCGGTCTCCACGCCGATCTCGCGGATCACGGCCAGCGCCGCGTCCCGCATGATCTGGTACTCCTTGTCGGTCAGGGTCATCGCCGGCGCGACGGTGATCGAGTCGCCGGTGTGAACGCCCATCGGATCGAAGTTCTCGATCGAGCAGATGATGACCGCGTTGTCCTTCTTGTCGCGCATCACCTCCAGCTCGTATTCCTTCCAGCCGAGCACCGACTGCTCGACCAGCACCTCGCCGCGCGGGCTCTGCGCGAGCCCCCAGGCGACCTTGGCGTCGAACTCTTCGGCGTTCCAGACGATGGCCGCGCCCGAGCCGCCGAGGGTGAATGACGGCCGCAGCAGCACCGGGTAGCCGACGCCCGTCTCGGCCGCCATGCGGGCCTGGATGGTGCGCGCCTCCTCGAGCGAGTGCGCGTAGCCGGAGAGCGGCACGTCGAGGCCGATCTTCTCCATCGCCTTCTTGAACAGCTCCCGGTCCTCCGCCTTCTCGATCGCCTCGACCTGGGCGCCGATCAGCTTCACCCCGTAGGCGTCGAGCACGCCCGCCTTGTGCAGGTCGAGCGCCAGGTTGAGGGCGGTCTGCCCGCCCAGCGTCGGCAGCAGCGCGTCGGGGCGCTCGCGCTCGATGACGCTGGTGAGCACCTCGACCGTCAGCGGCTCGACGTAGGTGCGGTCGGCGATCTCCGGGTCGGTCATGATCGTCGCCGGGTTCGAGTTCACCAGCACGACCCGGTAGCCCTCTTCCTTGAGCGCTTTCACCCCCTGGGTCCCCGAGTAGTCGAACTCGCAGGCCTGCCCGATCACGATCGGGCCCGACCCGATCAGCATGACGGTCTTGATGTCGTTGCGTTTCGGCACGTCGCGACCCTTTTAGCCTTTTCTCAGCCTTTTTCCGGCTTCTTCTTGATGCGCGCCGATTCTTTGCCGCGCGCCTCGACGGTGAACGCCTCCGGGAGGCGCTTCTCGACCTCGGCGCGCTTGTCGCCGAGCGGCCACCCGAGCTCCGCGAACCCGTCGGCAATCCGGATGCGAAGGCGCAGGCTCTCCTCCTGGTCG
>DATNDC010000140.1:0-19052 GCA_035607055.1 Polyangia bacterium | reverse complement strand
CAGCTTTTGGTCGTCTTTCTTCATGCGCTCGTAGCTCATCGCCTTGTGCTTGGACGCGTTCGCTTTCACCTTCGTACCGTCCAGCGCGACCGAGCCAAGTTTCACCAGTCCTGCCTTCTGGCACAAGCACAGAACCTCCACGAAGAGGCCCGCCAGCGCCTCCAGGTGCACTCGCCGGAAGTCGCTGATTCGCGAGTGGTCTGGATGCCCACCCCCGGCAATTACCCGGAACGCCACGTCCTCATGGGTCTTCCGCTCTATCTTCCGCGACGACGGGACCCCTATGCAGTACCCATACAGGAGCAGCGCCACCATCATCTGCGGATCGTGCGGCGGGAAGCCCCGCAGCTCGCGCTCGTAGTGCGCGTAGATCGGGGACAGGTCCAGTTGCTGGACGATATCCAGGATGAACAACGCCAAGTGGTCCTGCGGCAGCCACTCCAACGGCGACGGCGGCAGCAGAAATGCCTGCCGAGGTGCGTACGGGCGGAACGTCTTGCTCACGCCCCTCAAGAGATCATACTGGCCCGCCCCTGTCGATCTCTTCTGTGCTCTCGTCTGCCGCACCGAAGCGAGAACGGGCGAGAGCTTTACCGCGACACGCTCCTAGTCTCGTCTGTCGGACGAATCAAATACGTCGACCTCTTGTAGTGGACGACGAGATCGCGCGACATCGTTCGGACCTCGCGCCAGGTGAAGATGCGATCGAGATCGTCCTGCGAGCGGAGCGGCCGGTGGGCGTCATGGGGATTTCGAGGAGCCCGTGCGAACCGTGCGTTGAATTTCGTGGCGAACCTCGGCAGGAAGGTATTCCCGGCCTCCATAGTAGAGATTTCCTGCAGCCGCAGCTCTTTGACGAGCCGGTCCTGCAGCGTCTGATTCATCCGCTCGACCCGGCCCTTTGCCTGCGGGGAGTTGGCGCAGATGATCTCGATGGAGAGTTCGGCCAGGGCGCGCCCAAACTGGGTTACGCCTCGGTTGGGGCCACGGGTACCTTCGCGGGTCACTCGGAAGATGCTGTGCTTGTCGCTGTAGAACGCCACTGGCCGGCCGTGGTTCCTGAGGTAACTCTTCGTGGCATCAAAGTAGTCGAAGGCCGATTCGGTTCTCACGAACCGGAGCTCCATCAACCGCCCGGTGGCGTCGTCGACGTAGACGAGCAGCGAGCAGCGCTCGCTGCTCCCCTCGAACCAGTCGTGGTCGGACCCGTCAATCTGAACGAGCTCCCCGAGGCACTCTCGCCGCGGCCGCGGCTGATGGGCCTGGGCCGCTTGATCTCGGCGTGACGTCCAGAGTCGGGCGGCGATCATCCATTTCCGCAGTGTCTCGCGCGACACCCGCAGGTCGTGGAGCTCCCCGAGCTTCTCGGCGGCTAGCGTCGGACCGAAGTCGGAGTAGCGCTCGGCCACCAGAGCCATCACACGCGTGCGCGCCGCGCGCCCGCGCTGAACGGCGCCGGCCAGCCCGCGAGCGCCCGCGCCGCGCGCCCGCGGGCACGAAAAGCGCGGACGCCGCGGCCGGATCGTGCGCGGCCCGGCGCCGCCGGGAGCCGCTACGGGACCGCGAGGGCGCGGCCGACGCCGCCGGCGCCGCCCACCTCGCTGCGCCCGTTGGCCAGCCCGCCGGCGCCGCCCGCGACCTTCACGTTGGCGAAGCCGACGATGGCTTGCGCGTGGCTCAGATAGATGGCGCCGGCGGCCGCGCCGCCACCACCGCCGTAGTCGCCGAACTCGACGGTCCCGTCGTTGCCGCTGGCGTCGATCGACGAGGTGATGGTGATCTGGTTCGCGAAGATGATCACGATTCCGCCGCCGTCTCCGCCTCGGCCGAGCGTGCTGTCGGTGGTGTAGCCGCCGGAGCCGCCGCCGGAGCCGAAGAAGATCTTCGCCAGCGCGGCATCGCCGTAGACGGCGCCGCCGACCCCGCCGAGGATGGTGGGCGCGCAGCTGGCGTGGTTACCGCCGGTGATTCCCGCGCCGGCATACGCGCCGCCACCGCCGCCGCCCCCCTCGCAACCTACCCGCTTGGCGCCACCGTTTCCGGCGCCGGCGTTGGCGGTGTTGGTGCTGAGGCCCGTCACGCCCAGGCCGGTATACGATTCGCCCTGTTGCTTGTAGGCGACGGTGCCCGGGTCGTTGGAGTTGCCGACGCCGCCCCGGTACCCGCGTCCCTTCATCGACATGCTGCCGGCGACCGAGACGGTGCCCGTGGCGTCGAACGCCAGGATGCCGCCCACGGTGCCGTTCCAGGCCGGCGCGGTCAGCGTCTGTCCGGCCGGCACCGTGACGTCCGTGTACTGTGGGATCACGATGGCCTGCGCGTGGTTGCTGCCGCCCGTGCTGACGTAGGAGTGCTGCAGGGGTTGCTGCAGCGTCACCGCGGCGCCCGACACGCTGACCACCACGGCCCGCTCCCAATCACCGGCGTTGGTCCCCTGCGACTGGTGGAGGAGGAGGGTCTGTCCCGTCGCGAACCCGGTGCCCGTCGACAGAGTCAACGCCGCCTGTCCGCTGGTGCCAGTCGCCGACGCCACGATGGTGTCGATGGTGACCGTGCCCGACACGTTCAGCGGTCCGTCCGAGCCGCTGCCGGACGTCACCGTGCAGGTGACGGCGACGTTGGTGACGTTGGCAGCGCCCACGGTGCCGGTGGCGTTGGCGACGGTGCACGTCTGCATCGGCGTCGTCGGCTGGGTGAAGACCGCCACGGAGTACCCGGCGCCGCTGGCCACCGAGGTGGCGAAGGTGAAGGTCCCGTTCGCCGAGATGGTCCGGTTGTCGCCGCCGTTGTCGCGCAGCACCAGCCCCGAGCCGGTCAGCCCGCTGACCGACCCGCCGACGGTGTAGCTGTTGGTCGCGCAGCTCACCGCGACGTTGGTGACGTTGGCGCCGGCCACCGTGCCGCCGCCGGAGGTCACCGTGCACGTCTGGCTGGGCGAGCCCGGCTGGGTCTGCACCGTGACCGCATAAGCGGCCCCGCTGGCGATGGGGGTGGCGAAGGCGAACGGCGCGTTGGCCGTGAGCGTGAGATCGTCGCCGCCGTTGTTCCGGAGCACGACCGTCCCCGCCAGACCGGAGATGGTGCCTCCCACAGTGTAGCTGTTGGTGGCGCAGTTGACGGTCACGCCGGTGGCGTTGCCGGCGCCGACGGTCCCGGAGCCCGCGGAGACGCTGCAGGTCTGGCTGGGGCCCGTCGGCTGGGTCAGGATGGTGACGGCGTAGGGTGCGCCGCTGGCCACCGGCGTGGCGAAGGTGAAGATCCCGTTCGCGGAGATGGCCAGAGTGTCGCCCGCGTTGTTCTGCAGCTTGAGGCCGGTGCCCGCCAGGCCGGTCACGTTGCCGCCGACGGTGAACGTCGAGGTGGTGCAGACGACGCCGACGGTCGTGACGTTCGCTCCGCCCACGGTCCCGCTGCCGGTCCCCACCACGCAGACCTGGCTGGGAGAGACGGGCTGGGTCAGCACGGTGACGTTGTAGGCCGCGCCGCTGGTGACCGCCGCCGCGAATACAAAGCTCCCGTTGCCGGTGGAGGTCAGGTTGTCGCCGGCGTTGTCCTGGAGCACGACGCTGGCGCCGGCCGCCAACCCCGAGATGGAGCCGCCGACGGTGTAGGTGTTGGTGACGCAGGTGATGCTCACGGAGGAGACGTTCGTGTTCGTCACCGTCCCGGTGGCCGAGGTCACCGCGCAGGTCTGGCTAGGCGACGACGGCTGCGTGAGGATGGTGACCGCGTACGTCGACCCGCTGATCACCGGCGTCGCGAAGGCGAAGGCGCCGTTGGCGCTCAACGAGAGATCGTCCCCGGCGTTGTCTTGCAGGACGATGGTGCCGTTCAGGCCGGCGATCGTCCCGCCCACCGTGAAGGTGTTCGTCGCGCAGTTGACGATCACGCCGGTCACGCCCTGCGAGCCGACCGTTCCGCTGCCCGCGGAGACGACACAGGTCTGGACCGGCGCCGCGGGTTGGGTGAGGACGGTGACCGCGTAGGCGCTTCCGCTGGGGACGGGGGTGGCGAAGTTGAAGGCGCCGTTCTGGGTCAGCGAGATGTCGTCGCCGCCGTTGTCTTGCAGGACCACCGTGTCGCTGCCGGCGAGACCGATCACCGTGCCACCGACCATGAACGGGGTGGTCGTGCAGGTCACCGCCACGTCGGTCACGTTCGCCGCGCCCACGGTGCCGCTTCCGCTCGCGATCGTGCAGACCTGGGTCGGCGAGGAGGGCTGCGTCGCCACCGTCACCGCGTAGGGTGCGCCGCTGGCGACGGCGGTGGCGAACGCGAACGCGCCGTTGCTGGTGAGGGAGAGGCTGTCGCCGCCGCCGTTCTGCAGGATCGCGGTGGCCCCCGTGGCGAGACCGACCACCGTGCCGCCGACGGTGTAGGTGTTCGTGGTGCAGGTGACGACGACGCTGGAGACGTTCGCGCTCCCCACGTTGCCCGTGCCGCCGGCGACGGTGCAGGTCTGGGCCGGCGCGCTCGGCTGCGTGTGGACCGTGACGGCGTAAGCGGCCCCGCTCGCCACCGGCGAGGAGAAGGCGAAGGTCCCGTTGGCGTTCAGGGAGAGGTCGTTCCCGCCGTTGTTCTGGAGAACGACGGTGCCGCTCAGGCCGGCGATCGTCCCGCCGACGACGAAGGTGTTCGTCGCGCAGTTGACCACCACCCCGGTGACGTTGCCCGAGCCAACCGTGCCGTTGCCGCCGCTCACGGTGCACGATTGGACCGGGCCGCTCGGCTGGGTCTGGACGGTCACCGCGTAGGTGCCGCCGCTCGGCAGCGAGGTGGCGAAGGTGAAGGCGCCGCTGGCGCTGACGGCCAGGTTGTCGCCGCCGTTGTTCCGCAGCACCAACCCGGAGCCTGCCAATCCGGCGACCGTTCCCCCGATGGTGAATTTATCCGTCGTGCAGGTTATTGCGACGTTGGTTACGCTGGCGCCGGCGATCGTTCCGCTCCCGTTGGCGACCGTGCAGGTCTGCCTGGGCAGCGAGGGACGCGTTTGTACGGTGACCACGTAAGGCGCCCCGGTCGGGAGCGGGGTGGCGAAGGCGAAGGCGCCGTCCGCGCTCACGTTCAGGCTGTCCCCGGCGTTGTTTTGAAGCACGAGCCCCGTACCCGTCAGGCCGGAGACCGTACCGCCGATCTGGAAGAGCATCGTCACAGCGTCGGTTCCCCCGTCGGTCGGACCGTCGACCGCGGCATCGCCGCGACCACCGCCGGCGCCTGCATGGGCGCCGGCCCCAGCGCTGCCGCCGCTCCCGCTCGCGCCGGCCTTGCCGCCGCCGCCACCACCGGTCCCGCTGCCGCCCGTCCCGCTCGCGCCGGCTTTGCCGCCGCCGCCACCGCCGGTCCCGCCGCCGCTGCTCCCGCTACCGCATCCCACCAACAAAAGACCACCCGTACAAATCGCGACGACAACGCTTGGTATACGCATTTCCGGTCACCGTACGCGCGCCAACGTTGTGCTGTCTAGCTAATTCGTGTCCGCCTGCGTCTTTTGTGAGGTCGTTTGAATCAATGGAGTCATCGTTATGACGCTTTGGTGACGCTTTTGGCGACGCTGTGGTGGGGCTGGTTGACGACTGATTGCTAATGTCCGGACCTGAGGTGCGACAAGGGCGCGGCAACGTTGTCCGCCGACAACGTATGCAAGCGTGCGGAACGTAGCTCGAGAGTTGGTCGAGCCGACTCAAGAGACGACGAGATCTGCCGATGCCCCGTGACCGGCTCGGCTCCGGTAGACGGAATCTCGTCTTCAGAGTGCCGTGCTCTGCCCACATTGTCCGCCGACGTCGTCCGCGAGGAAGGTGCCGAGCGCTGCGAACCCAGTCAGCTCGTCATCGTCGAACTCTAGATCGATCGTGTCATCGCGGAGGTGCATCCCCTCGATGATGATGGCGTGCCCGGCGTGCCCGCGTTTGTGGTTCCGCTACCCGTGTGAGCTGTCCAACCCACCGTTGCAGCAGCCGAACGCCACACGCGCGTCCGCCCGAAGGTGGGCTCGTTCCGCGACGCCGCGGGCTGCGCCCGCCGCTCCTCGCGGCCGTGGTACGCTCGAAGGTGACCTGGGCGTTCGCTGCTGAACGGCAGGTCGTTTGACGACGCGTTCGATAGGTCTGCAGGTATTGATTCTCGCAATGACGATCGGCTGCGCAGGAGCTGGCAGCGTCGCAGTGCGCACGCCTTCACCACCTCTGGCCACCACGAGTTCGTGTTATCTCCCGGGAGCCGGGCCGTTTCCGGACCGATTGCCTCCCGGAATGTCCGTCGAGGACGGACTCGCCAAAGGCATTGTCGGCAGCCTGGATACGGATGACATTAGCCGGGTGGTTCGGACCAACGAAGGCACCGTGAAGGCGTGCTACGAGAGGGCGCTCGAGGGTAAGCCGACTCTCGCCGGCCGCGTGACGATTCAGTTCGTCATCGCAGGCGACGGATCGGTCGAAGCATCACGATTAGACTCTTCCACGATTGGTTCACCGTCGACCGAGGCGTGCATAGTTGAAACCGCATGTGCGTGGCGCTTCCCCAAGACCCAGGGTGGTGGACCAGTGACAGTCACCTATCCCTTCACCCTTGCCCCGGCTCCCGATCGGACTTGAACGTGGGCGATCCTAGGCGCGATGTCTAACTACGCGTTGCAGACGGACAAGCGGGTTCCCGAGCCAATAGGTCGCGCTCCACCACTTCGGTTGCGTTCTACGGCACCTGCTGCGCCACGGCCATGAAGGCTGCGTATGCGCCCTGGCCGCGCGAGTCCCACTTCACTGCAGCCGCTTCAGCTTCGCCACGTGCCAGGTGCTTCTCCGCCCGTGACTTCGGGCGCGCAGAACGCGTTGTAGATTGGCCGGGCTCGCTTCCGGCAAGGCACGCGCGGATCGTCTCTTCGGCGACCGCGATCGTCACTGGGCCTACCGAGAAGTCATCAAGCTGTGCGCGGATGCTGGGGTCGAGCGGGTCACGCCGCACGGGCTCCGGGGAACCGCCAGCAGCATCGCCCAGACAGCCGGCATGCTCGGAAACGTCGTGGCCGCCAGCTTGGGGCACACGAGCTACCAGACGACGAAGCGCCACTACACCGACCCGAGCGCACCAGCGAACGCGCAGATCGAGCGCGTGATCGCCGCGCTCAACTAGTTGCGGACGAGAAATTTCGTCCGCAGTCGTCCGCAGGCCGTATCGAGCATCACCGACGGAAAAGTCGACGCTGTAACTACTCGACTCGTTGGTGCGAGGAGGGGGACTTGAACCCCCACTCCTTTCGGAACCAGATCCTAAGTCTGGCGCGTCTACCAGTTCCGCCATCCTCGCGTGCTTCGGTCCTTCAGTATTTACGGGTTGGCGGGCGGCGTCCACCCGTGACCAACTGGCCGCGGTCCGAGCCACGACGGCGGCGGCCTCCCGGCGTGGAAAGCGCGTTCCGCGTCGGCTGCCCGGACTAAGGTTTGATGAGAGTTGGGCCGGGCACGTTGAGCACGACCGGTTGCGACGCGGGGAACGTGAATTCGACCTGGGCGCAGGTCTCGGCGCCGGTCACGGTGCAGAGCTCGGCACCGCCGTCGGTCACGCTGAGCGTGCCTGGCGTCGCGCGGAACTGCGCGAGGTAGATTCCGGCGGCGGCGATCTTGCTGGCGGTGCAGGAGATGGCGACGGAGGCGCCGCTCGGCTCGCAGGCGTCGTTCTCGGTGTACGAGCCGTCCCAGACGAAATTGGAGCTGCTGACCGCGGTTCCCCAGTTCCCGGCGGGGCACGCAATCACCGGCAGCTCGGGGCAGGGAATCGACGCGCAGCTCGAGCACTGGACGCCGCAGCCGGCGGAACCGAGCGCCAGCGGCTGTCCCGCGGCGGTCATGATCGTGAGGTGCTGCGTCGAGGTGCAGGAGCGGTTCTCGTCGCAGAACGTCTCGCCCGCGGGAAGCGCGATCTGCAGCGTCACGGTTCCGGGCGAGCCAGCGGAGCCGCCCGTGCCTCGTACGCCGCCCATGCCGGGCGTGCCTCCGCTGCCCGGCGCGCCGCCCGTGCCGGTGCCGGGCGTCCCGCCGGTGGCGCCTCCGCCGAGCGAGCCGGAGCAACCGTAAAGGAGGGAGACAGCCAGCGAGCACAGCAAGCCAGGTGCGAGGAGGCGCATGTCTGTGGAGGCAGCAGCAACGGATGTGCCATGCGGAACCCGCGCCGGACGGGCAGATTGCGGCTCCCGCACTCGAATTTCTGAGGGCGCGTCCTCGGGAAGGAGGCGCCATGGCGCGGGCGGCGGCTGGATCCGAGCCAGCGCGAGATCGCAACGCGCGCCCAGTCGGCAGGCGCGCCCATCGACTTTAGTTGGAGAGCCGTCGCGCTGGCGTTCCGGCATTTATGCGATTGTTCCCACGCTCGCGGCGACTTTCGCCATTTTCCTTTTTCGTGGTTGCTGGCTCGGACAGCGTGTTACCGTGGCACGACTCGAAAAAACTTCGAGGGAGTCCCCATGAATCTGCGCCCCTGGTTGCACGGATCGTTGGTGTTGGTGTTCGCCCCGCTCGCAGGTTGCTACGTTCGTCCTGCTCCCGTATACGTCGCACCGGCACCCGAGCCTGCGCCCGTCGCGGTGGAACAGCCGCCGCCACCGCCGCCGGCCTATGCCGAGCAGCCGCCACCGCCGCAGCAGCCGGTGTACGTCGAGCAGCAGCCGCCGCCGCCGGCACCCGAGCCGGTGGCCATGGATCCCTCGGTCTACCCGACGAGCCCGATCCCCGATCCGATCCCCGAGTACCAGCCGCCGGCCCCGGGCTACGGCTACTACTGGGTGGGCGGCTACTGGGATTGGACCGGCTACGACTGGAACTGGCAGAGCGGCTACTGGACGCCGAGCCGCGCCGGCTACGCCTATTACGCTCCGCGCTTCATCTGGGACGGCGACCGCATGGTCTACTACCGCGGGTACTGGCTCGGACCGGGCGGGTACCGCGACTACGGCTACTACGGCGGCCGCGGCCCGGTCGCCTGGCGCGCGCGTCCTCAGTATGAGCCGCGCGCCTGGCGCTCCGCCCCGGCGCACAACGAAGGATGGCGTCGCGCCCCCGGCGCGCCTCCGGGCGGCTACCGTGGCGCTCCGCCGGCGGTCCGGCGCGACGAGCGCCGCGAGGCCGTCGAGCGTCGCGAAATGGATCACCGGGAAACCGATCGTCGCGAGGGCGGCGGTCCAGGCATGCGCCCGGGTGAAGGTCGTGCCGGCGGGCCACCGCCCGGCGGGATGCACCCCGGACCGGCCGCGCCGCCGCCCGGCGGTGGCGCGCGCCCCGGCGGTTGGGGCACGCCCCCGGCTGGCGGTGGAGCGCACCCGGTCGCCGGAAATCCGCCGCCTGCCGGCGGTGGCGCGCGCCCCGGCGGCTGGGGCACGCCCCCGGCTGGTGGTGGAGCGCGCCCGGTCGCCGGAAATCCGCCGCCTGCCGGCGGTGGGATGCACCCCGGTGGTGCTGCGCCGCCGCCCGGCGGTGGCGCGCGCCCCGGCGGCTGGGGCACGCCGCCGGCCGGTGGTGGAGCGCGCCCGGTCGCCGGAAATCCGCCGCCTGCGGGTGGTGGGATGCACCCCGGTGGTGGCGCGCCGCCCCCCGGCGGTGGTGGCATGCGCCCGGCCGGTGGCCCGGCTCCGTCGCCCGGCCCCGCTCCCGCGGGTGGTGGCTTCGGTCCGCCCGGACACACCGGCAACCCGCCGCCCGGACACGGCGGCCCCAACCCCTCGGCCAGCCCCGGCCCGCCCGGCCACTTCGGGACCCCTGGCGCGCCTGGGCACACCAGCGCCCCGGCCCCCGGACGCGCCCCGGCCCCCGGCGGCGGTGGCGGCGGCGGGCGCAAAAAGAGGTAGCGCCGCAACGCGTTCGCCGGGGCGAAGAAACCAGCGCCCCGGCGAGCCGCGCGACGTTGACGCCCGCGCGCGCGATGGGCACAATGGAGATGTACCGATGAAGCCCGTCGCGACCCGTTCGTATTACCCCTTTACGGGGCGCGCTGCCCGCTGGTGGTGGCGCGCGAACGAACGACGGGCGCCCCTGACCTGATACGCAACGTAGACAAGGTAGAAAGGAGAGGCGACCCGCGGTGGTCGCCTCTTCGCGTTTCAGGATCGTGGGAGGGGACCCCGTGGCGAGCCGAGAGCCCCATGGCCCAACCCCAACTCGCAGAGAAGACGTCGGCTCCGACAAGCTACACCTTCGGCGACAGCGACCTCGCGGCCGAGCGGCTGCGCCTCTTGGCCGAGGCGTTCGGCCCCAGCTCGCGCGCGTTCGCCGCGCGGCTCGGACGCGAGCCGGTGCGGCTGGCGATCGATCTCGGCTGCGGGCCCGGCTACACGACCGCCCTGCTGGCGGTGGCGACCGGCGCGGCGGCGACGATCGGGCTCGACAGCTCGCCGCGCTTTCTCGCGCGCGCCTGGCGGCAGGCGCCGCGCGGCGTGGCGTTCGGCGAGCACGACGTCACCCGGGTCCCCTTCCCTGCCCCGCCGGCCGATCTGATCTACGGCCGCTTCATCGTCACCCACCTGCCCGATGCGGGCGCGGCGATCGCGCGCTGGGCCGAGGCGCTGGTGCCGCGCGGGCGCCTCGCGCTGGAGGAGGTCGACACCATGACCTCCGACCACCCGGCGCTGGTCCGCTACTACGCCCTCGTCGAGGCGATGCAAGCCGCGCGCGGCCAGTTCACCTACGTCGGGCGCGCGCTCGCCGAGATGGCGCCGCCCGAGACGTTCGTCGTCGAGCGGGCCGACACCGTGCCGGTCGTGCTGCCGGCGTCGGTCGCGGCGCGCCTCCATGCGCTCAACTTCCGGACCTGGAGGCGAAACCCGTTCATCGTCGCCAGCGTCGATCCCGCAGAGCTCGACGACCTCGGCGCCTCGCTGGAGGCGCTGGCCACCGGCGCGCGCGCCGCCGCGCCCGTGCGCTGGAAGCTCGCGCAGGTGATTCTCCGAAAGCGCTGAGCGAGACGGATCGCGGGAGGTTCGGAACCCGCTCAGGGTTCCGAAACAACGATCTCGGTCTTCACCGACTGGGCGATGAAGCACCCCTCGTGCGCCTTGTGGTGAAGCTGCTCGAGGTCGGCCGGCCCGGGCTGCTTGTCCCCGGCGTAGGTGATGCGCGGGTGCAGCGTCACCTTGCTGATCCACGGCACCCCGCGCTCGTTCTTGGTCATCTCGCCGACCGCCTCGTCCTCGTAGGCGTCGATGCGGAAGCCCGCCTTCTTCGCCTCCCACAGGAAGGTGAGCATGTGGCAGCTCGAGACCGAAGCGACGAAGGCCTCCTCGGGATCGATCGCCGACGCGCTCGAGTACGGCGCCGGCACCACCGAGGGCGACGCCGAGGCGGGGACCACCAGGCCGCCGTCGAAGCTCCAGCTGTGCGCGCGGGAGAACTTCCCCTGCAGGAAGGTTTCGTTGTCCGACTTCCAGCTCACGGTCGCTTTGTGTTGAGACATGCGCTTGGTGTAGCAGCGCCCCGCCGCCGCGCCAAGGACTAGGCCGCCTTCGGCGGCACGTCGTCGGGCCAGTGTCGGATGGTTCGCTGCGCTCACTGTCGCCTTACGGCGACACCTCCTAGCCCACCGCCGCGCCGAGCAGGCGGCCGATCAGGTAGGTGACCGCGCCGGCGGCCCCGCCGACCACCAACATCCGGGTTCCGCTGGCGAAGGCGCCGCGCCCGGTGAACAGGCTGATCGCGCAGCCGATCCCGAACAGCGCCACCGCCGTCAGCGCCGCCGACGCGCCCAGCGCCGAGGGCCCGCTGGCGAGCACGAACGGCGCCAGCGGCACCGCCGCGCCGAGCGCGAACGAGGCGAACGACGATCCGGCCGCCGTGTACGGCGAGCCGAGCGAGGCCGGGTCGAGACCAAGCTCTTCCCGCGCCAGCGTGTCGAGCGCCAGCTCGGGGTTGGCGATGAGGTGGCTCGCCGTCTTGTCGGCGTCGGCCTTGGTGAGGCCGCGCGCCTGGTAGATGAGCGACAGCTCCGCCGCCTCCTGCTCCGGGTACTCGGCCAGCTCCTCGCGCTCGGCGCCGATCTGGTGCTCGAACATCTCGCGCTGCGAGCGGACCGAGATGTACTCGCCCGCCGCCATCGAGAACGCCCCCGCGAGCAGGCCGGCGACGCCCGAGACCAGCACCGCGCGGCTGCTGGCGCTGGCGCCCGAGACGCCCAGGATGAGGCAAAGATTCGAGACCACCCCGTCGCTGGCGCCGAACACGGCGGGCCGCAACATGTCGCCGCCCCCCTGCTGGCGGTGGCGGCGGCCGATCTCCTCGACCGAGTGGGGCATCGCGTGTCCCCCCGGGCCGGGCACCGGCATGGGGCGGAACACGGACATCCCGCGGACCTTCATGCCGCCGAGGACGGCCCGCAGGCGGTGGGCGCCGAACCGGCGGACCAGCGCCGCCACGATCCTGGCGCGCGGGGAGGGACGGAACTCGCCCACTGATTCCCCAGCAACCTTCTGCACTTCCGCCGCCCAAATGGCCGCCTGGCCGCGCGCCTCTTCGGCCAGCTGGGCGAACAACGCCCGCCGTTCGGGCGAGCTGTCAGATTCAGCCAAAACCTCATATAGGTAAACGGACTCCAATTCCTGCGCCCAGCTCTTGCGCGCGCCCATGGCCGCCGCAGCTTACGCGCGGCTTTGAATTTTTTCCGCACGAGCTCGAACGAAACGACTATCATGTGGGAGTTACACCTTCATGCCGCCTGAGATGACATCCGAATCCGCGTTGGCCTCACAGATCCTCGTGATCGTGGGACAAAAAGCGGACGCCCGACTCCCGTCCTTCACCCTGGACGAGCTCTTCAGCCAGGCCACCCGCAAGCAGCTCCTCGACTGCGCCCAGACCCTGGGCCTAAGTGGCGTCTCCAAGCTGGTCAAGGACGACCTGGCCGGGCGCGTGAAGACCGCTTTCGAAGGGCTGCGCGCCGCCATCGCCCGGGGCGAGTCGGCCAACGGGAACGGCCACGCCAAGGAAGCGACCATCGCCTCCTTCCCCCCGAAGTTCGACCTCGGCCCGGCCGTGGAAGCCGCGCCCATGCCGCAGAACATCCCCTGGGGGTACGGCTACGACAGGGTGACCGCGATGGTGGTCGACCCCGAGCGCCTCTACGTCTACTGGGAGCTGACCGACGACGCGGTCGCCGCGGCGCGCGCCACGCTCGGCCGGGGCGGGCCCGGGGCCTGGCTGAACCTGCGCGTCTACGACATCACCGGCCGCCTGTTCGACGGGACCAACGCCCACAGCTACTTCGATCACCGGATCGAGCGGCACGACCGGCAGTGGTTCTTCGTCATCAACAAGCCCACCTCCAGCGCCTGCGTCGAGGTGGGGCTGATGTCGGACGAGGGGTACTTCGCCAAGGTCGTCCGCTCCGGGCGGGTCGAGTTCCCGCGCCGCGAGCCGGCGCCGGGTGGCGCCGTCGAGTGGCTGACCGTGCGCGCGAGCGGCGAGCTCTGGCACGATGCGGGCGGCGACCAGGCGGCGGCCGGCGGTCCCGGCGGCGGCGCTGGCGCGCCCGGCGGCGGCGCTGGCGAGGCCCCCGGGCCGGGGTGGGAAGACTGGACGCACCACTTCGGTGGCTTCCCGAACCCGGGCGGCAACCGCGTGTTCGGGCGCAAGTGGGAGTGGCAGGAGCATAGCGGCGGCGAATGGACGGGCGAGCTGCAGCGGACCGAGTGGGCCGGCCCGCTGGTGCGTACCGAGTGGGAGTCGGGGCCGTTCACCTACCCCGTCGAGGTGCCGTCGTCGGTCGTCGAAATGTATGACAGCGGCGAGCTGTCGGTGCGCACCGAGAACGGGCGCGTGCACGTGGTCTACGGTCCGTGGCAGGTGGTGATCCGCGGCCTCGGCGCGCGCGCCGAGCGGCGGGTGCTCGGCACCTGGCAGTACAAGCGGCAGGTGGCGGTGTCGGGCGGGTTCGAGCGGATCGCCGAGATGGCCGGGCAGCTGGCGCCGGGCAGCAGCGAATGGATGTCGCTGGGCGCCAGCGAGCGGGTCTGGCTGGGATCGAGCGAGCTCCTCTACGGCGGGGCCAGCGAGCTGTGGATGATCGGCGCCAGCGAGATGCGCCTCGGCGGCGCCAGCGAGCGGATGTACGCGGGCGCCAGCGAGCGGCGGATGCGCGGCGCCAGCGAGAAGATGTACGCAGGCGCCAGCGAGCGCCTCATGCGCGGCGCCAGCGAGTGGAGCTACGCCGGGGCGAGCGAGAAGATGATGGCCGGCGCCAGCGAGCGCGCGCTCGGCGGGGCCAGCGAGCTTTCGTACGCCGGCGCCAGCGAGCGAATGATGACGTCGACGTCGACGTCGACCTCGGCCAACGGCGAACCGCCGTCGGCCTCTTCCTACCCCAAAGCCGGATCGGCGGGGGAGTAGCAGCCATGGCCAACGGATACTTCGCGCTGGTGTTGCACGCCCACCTGCCCTTCGTCCGTCACCCGGAAGACCCGACGGTGATGGAGGAGCAGTGGCTCTACGAGGCGATCACCGGGACGTACCTGCCGCTCTTGCAGACGTTCGAGGGCCTCATCGCCGATCACGTCCCCTTCCGCTGCACGGTCTCGCTGTCGGCGCCGCTCATCACGATGCTGACCGACGACCTGCTGAAGGTTCGCTACGCGCAGCACCTCGACAAGCTGATCGAGCTCGCCGAGAAGGAGATCGACCGGACGCGCCCCGAACGGCACTACCAGCGGCTGGCCTATATGTACGCCGACCGCTTCCGCTCGCTGCGCCACACCTGGCGCTGCCACGGCGGCGACCTGGTGCACGCCTTCCGCCTGCTGCAGGAGGCTGGGCGCGTCGAGGTGATCACCTCGACGGCCACGCACGCCTTCTTCCCGGCCATGGACCGCAACTGGTCCAACATCCGCGCCCAGGTCCACGTGGCCGCCGATCTCTACGAGCGGCACTTCGGCCACCGCCCGCGCGGCATGTGGCTGGGCGAGTGCGGCTACGTGCCGGGCGTCGACGAGCTGCTGCGTGAGGCGGCCGTGCGTTACTTCTTCGTCGACACGCACGGCATCCTGTTCGCCGACCGCCGCCCGCAGTACGGCGT
Organism: Polyangia bacterium; assembly: GCA_035607055.1. Taxonomy (GTDB): domain Bacteria; phylum Myxococcota_A; class Polyangia; order Fen-1088; family Fen-1088; genus JADGRB01. Next base: position 4,013 of record DATNDC010000140.1, on the reverse strand, counting down.
CTACGCCCCGCTCTACTGCCCGAGCGGCGTGGCCGCGTTCGGCCGCGACATGGAGTCGTCCGAGCAGGTCTGGAGCGCCCAGGAGGGCTACCCCGGCGACAAGCACTACCGCGACTTCTACCGCGACATCGGCTTCGACCTGCCGATGGACTACATCAAGCCGTACATCCACCCCGAGGGGCACCGGATGTACACCGGCATCAAGTACCACGCCATCACCCACAACCAGCTCCACGACAAGTGGGTCTACGACCCGGACATCGCGCGCGGCAAGGTGGGCTTGCACGCCTCGCACTTCCGCGGCAACCGCGAGAAGCAGGTGAACGGGCTGCGCAGCCAGATGAACCGGCCGCCGATCATCGTCAGCCCCTACGACGCGGAGCTCTACGGCCACTGGTGGTACGAGGGGCCGATGTTCCTGGGCGACGTGTTCCGGCAGATGCACTTCGACCAGCACGACGTCGAGACGATCACGCCGGGCGACTACCTCGACCGCCACGACACCAACCAGGTGGCCACGCCGTGCGCCTCGTCGTGGGGCTTCAAGGGCTATAGCGACTACTGGATCAACGAGACCAACGCCTGGACCTACCGCCACCTGCACGCGGCGGGCGAGCGGATGATCGAGCTCGCGCGCCGGCACCCGAGCGCCGACGCGCTGACCACGCGCGCGCTCAATCAGGCCGCGCGCGAATTGATGCTGGCGCAGTCCTCCGACTGGACGTTCATCATGCGAACGGGAACGACCGTCCCCTACGCCACCAAGCGCATCAACCAGCACATCCTGCAGTTCAACAAGCTCTACGACGATCTGCGGGGCGCGCGGGTGAACGAGCCGTGGCTGGCGGACGTGGAATCGCGCAACAACATCTTCCCGCAGATCGACTACCATATCTACGCCAGCTGACGCGCTGGCCGGTCTCGCCGCCATTCTCAAGGTCCTGTTCGTCTCGTCAGAGTGCGCGCCCTTCGCCAAGACCGGGGGCCTCGCCGACGTCGCCGGCGCCCTGCCCAAGGCGCTGCGCGCGCTGGGGATCGACGTCCGCGTGGTCATGCCGCTCTACGCCGGCATGCCCTGGAGCGACCTCGAGATCCTGGACGGCATGCTGTCGGTCCCGATGTGGTGGGGCGCCGCGCGCGCGCGCGTGCGCGTCGGCCAGCTCCCCGACAGCCAGGTGCCCGTCTATTGTCTGGAGTTCAACCGCTACTTCGATCGCCCCTATCTCTACGGCCCGCCGGCGGAGGGCTACAGCGACAACCTGGAGCGCTTCACGTTTTTGTCGCGCGGGTCGCTGGAGCTGTGCAAGGCGCTGGGATTCATCCCCGACGTCATTCACTGCAACGACTGGCAGACCGCCCTGGTGCCGATCTACGTGAACACCGTCGAGTGGCTGCAGCCGCTGCACGGCTCGGCGACCATCTATTCGATCCACAACCTGGCCTACCAGGGGATCTTCGACGGCGGCGGCCTGTTCATCACCGGCCTCGGCCGCGAGCACTACAACCCCGGCGAGCTGGAACACTTCGGCGCCATGAACCTCACCAAGGGCGCCCTCCACCACAGCACCCTGTTGTCGACGGTGAGCCCGACGTATGCCCACGAGATCCAGACCGGCGCTTACGGCAGCGGCCTCGACGGTATCCTGGGGAGCCGCAGCGGCGATCTGGTCGGGATCTTGAACGGCATCGACACGGGCGAGTGGAACCCGGCGACGGACAAGCACCTGCCGAAGACCTTCGACGCCCAGGCCATGTCCGGCAAGGCGGCCTGCAAAGCGGCCCTGCAAAAGGAGGCGGGGTTCGCGGTGCGCCCAGACGTCCCGCTGTTCGGGGTGGTGGGACGGCTGACGTCGCAGAAGGGGTTCGACGTGCTGGCGCACGCGCTCGACCGGGTGCTGGGGTGGGACGTGCAGCTGGTGTTGCTGGGGACGGGAGACCCGGACGCCGAAAGGTTCTTCGCCTGGGCTGATGCGCACCGGGGAGATCGGTTCCGGGCCTGGCTCAAGTTCGACAACGGGCGGGCCCATCGGATCGAGGCCGGGTCGGATTTCTTTCTGATGCCCTCACGCTTCGAACCGTGCGGGTTAAACCAGATGTACAGCCTGCGGTACGGGACGCTGCCCGTGGTGCGGGCGACCGGCGGGCTGGTCGACACGGTCCAGAACTACAACCAGGCGACCGGCGAAGGCACCGGCTTCATGTTCCAGGACCTCAACCCCGACGCGCTGGCCAACACCATCGGCTGGGCGGTCTCCACCTGGTTCGACCGCCCGGACCACATCGCGGCGATGCGGAAGCGCGCCATGGGGCAGGACTTCTCCTGGGAGCGGGCGGCGGTGGCGTACCGGGACCTTTATCTGCGGGCGTACGAGCGACGGCGGGGGCACGGATTTGCGGCGTGAGGTGAGCGCGTCGCGCGGCGAATCGACATGGCGCTCGGGCATGTGCGCGGGGTCGCGATGAGGTAGACATCTCGCCGATGGCGATCCTCCTCGGCGTTCAGGACCTTTCGGCCGCCTTCGGCGCGCGGCCGCTGTTCGAAGGCGTCAGCTTCACCGTCGAGGAGGGCGAGCGGATCGGGCTCATCGGGCCGAACGGCGCCGGAAAATCGACGCTGCTGCGGATCCTGGCCGACGATCTCGGGCCCGATCGAGGCAGCGTCGCGCGACGGCGCGGGCTGCGTGTGGCGCGGCTGGCGCAGGTGCCGACGTTCGCGCCTGGCGCCACCGTCGCCGGATCGATTCAAAAGGACCTTCCGCTCGATCAGGCCGAGACCGCCCGCGCGGTCATCGCCTCGCTCGGTCTCGACGGGCGAACCGAGCCCAGCGTCGTCCCCGAAACGCCCGTCGCCTCGCTCTCGGGCGGTTGGCAGAAACGCGTCGCGCTCGCGCGCGAGCTGGCCCGGCAACCCGACCTCCTCCTGCTCGACGAGCCGACCAACCACCTCGACGTCGAAGGAATCGAGCTCTTGGAGACGCTGCTCGCGCGCGCGCCGTTCGCCACCATCACCATCACGCACGACCGCGTCTTCCTGCAGCGGGTGTCGACGCGCATCCTGGAGCTGGATCGCCGCAACGCCGGCGGCCTGCTCAGCGTGACCGGCGACTACGCCACCTACACGCGCGCCAAGGCGGCCGAGATGCACGCCCAGGAGCGGCGTGAGGTGGTCTTGCGCAACACGCTCCGCCGCGAGACGGAGTGGCTGCGCCGCGGGGCCGCCGCGCGCACGACCAAGCAGGAGGCGCGCATCCAGCGGGCGGGCACGCTGGCCGGGGAGGTCCAGGAGCTCGGGCGCCGCAACCAGACGCGCACGGCGGGGCTCGATTTCCAGGCTGCCGACAAACGACCGCGCCGCCTCATCGAGGCGCGGGGCCTCGGCCAGAGCTACGGCGGGCGAGCGATCTTCGGGGACGTCGACCTCTTCATCGGGCCGGGAACGCGGCTCGGGCTCCTGGGGCCGAACGGCTGCGGCAAGTCGACGCTGATCCGGCTCTTGCTGGGCGTCGAGGCGCCGACGGCGGGGACGGTGTTGCGGGCCGACGGCCTAGAGGTCGCCTACTTCCAGCAGACGCGCGAGGCGCTCGACCCGGCGCGCACGCTGGCCGAGGCGCTCTCCCCCGACGGCGACCACGTCACGTTTCGCGGCGCGCGGGTGCACGTCCGGGGCTATCTCGAACGCTTCCTGTTCGAGTCGGAGCAGATGAACACCCCGGTCGGGCGGCTCTCGGGCGGCGAGCAGAGCCGGCTCTTGCTGGCGGCGCTCATGCTGCGCGAGGCGCAGGTCCTGGTGCTCGACGAGCCGACCAACGATCTCGATCTGCCGACCCTGGCGGTCCTCGAAGAGGCGCTGACGGGGTTCGACGGCGCGGTGCTGCTGGTGACGCACGACCGCTACTTCCTCGATCAGGTCGCGACCTCGATCCTCGCTTTTGATCAAGCGACCGCCTCGGTCGTCCCCTTCGCCGACGTCGCGCAGTGGGAGGGGTGGCGCGCCGAGCGCCTGGCCGCCGCCC
>DATNDC010000110.1:0-51708 GCA_035607055.1 Polyangia bacterium | reverse complement strand
GTGGCGGACGATCGCCCCCAGCGCCAGCGCGATCACCGGCACGATGACGGTGACGTAAGCGGTGCGCGTGACGGACCAGTGATTGATCAGCCAGGACATGAGGACGTAGGCGCCCAGCGAACCGCCGATGGTCAGGTAGAGTAGGGGCCAGGCGGCGGCGAAGGTGGCGGGGAGCGCATGTCGCTCGCCGAGCGCGAGGCTGAGCGCGCCCGCGATCACGGCGCCGATGGCGCATCCCACGGCGTTGGCGGCGAATGGATCCTGGCGCGGCCCGCGCTTGAGCAGCACGGTGCCCAGGCTGGCGGCGGTCGCCCCGACGAAGATCGCGGCGAGGCCGAGGGGCTCCGCGTGCACGTGCAACGTCGAAGAGAACAGGACCGCCACGCCGCCGAAGGCCACCAGGGCGCCGGCCACCTTCGCCGGGGTGAGGCGCTCGAGCCCCATGGCGCGGGTGAGCAGCGCGCTCGACAGCGGGATCGTCGCGTAGACGACCGCCGACAGCCCCGACGGCACCAGCCGCTCGCCCCAGTAGAGCAGCGGCAGGTTGACGCCGAACTGCATGATGCCGTAGCCGAGCGCCGCCCGCAGCGCCGGGCCGCGCGGCAGCGTCCGCCCGCGCGCGCGCGTCCAGGCGGTGAGCAGCAGCGCCGCCAGCGCGAGCCGCAGCGTCGCCGCCCAGACCGGCGGCAGCGCGTCGTTGCCGATGCTGATGACCAGGAAGGTGCTCCCCCAGATGGCGGCGCATCCGGCGAACGCCGCCCACGGCCGGGCCGCCGGGGAGATCACGGACAGCTCTGCGGGAGGCTGATGTACACCTGCCCGAGCGCCGTCGGCGTGCCGTCGCTGTTCACCAGCTGGGCGTTCGGGATGGGGCTGGCGCTGAACCACGAGTAGCGAAAAACGCGCGGGTTCCCCTCGAGGTACGGGATCGCCGCGCGCATGTACGCCTCCTGCTGCGCCTCGCTGGCCGTCGTGTCGCAGGAGAGCTCCGTCAGCCAGATCGGCTTGTCGAACTGTTCGTAGCCGGGGAGGTTGCCGCCCGTCTCGAGGTAATCCTGCAACGACGGCAGGTCGCAGTTGTACCAGTGGGCCGCGACGTAATCGACCTCGCAGCCGGTGCAATCGCCGAAGAACGTCGTCAGGTATTGGTAGGGATCGGTCCCGTTGCAGCTCGCCGCCGGTCCGCAGTAGTTCATCCCCGGCCCGACGATCGGCACGCCGGCCTGGAGCCCGTTCGCCTGCAGCGCCGGCCAGTCGGCGGCCGCCTGCGCCGGCGTGAGGTTCGACTGCGACATGAAGTTCGGCTCGTTGAACCCGAGCAGAAACTTCGAGCCGGAGGGGATGGCGCCGCTCACCGTGCTCGCGCCCCACACCATCGGCACGAACTCGATCCCGGTCTTCGCACCCGAGGGCGTCAGGCTCCAGTCGTACCACCAGCTCACCGCCGGGAAGAACGCCGCGCCGGGCGCCGTGTTGCTGGCGATCCCGCGCTTGCAGTGCCCGGGTGTCCCCGCCGCGCCTGTCGCGCCGCCGGTGCCCGCTCCCGCGCCGCCGGTCGCGTGCGCGCCGCCGGTACCGCCGTTTCCCGCCGCGCCGCTCGAACCGCCGTTCGAGGCCCCGGGGGCGCCTGCCGCGGCGCCGCCGCTTCCACCGCCAGCGGTCGAGCTCTCGCAACCGAGCAGCGCAGCGCCGGCCAACAGCAGAAGAACGCGCCTCATGGAGCCCCCGCCATCGTAGCTCAACCTGCGAAGCGAGGGATCCGAATCCGGTGGGCGTTGCCGGGCTGCCCAAGGGTGATCACCATCGACGGCATGGCGAAAAAACATCGAAGCGGCGGCGCGCCTGGGCACTGGAAGGGCGACGCGGTCGAGGAGCGGCCGGGCGCCGACGCGGAGCGCGGGGCCGACCGCGCGGAAGGAAACGACCCGATCCGCGCCGACGCCGAGGACGAACGGCTTCGTCACGGCGATCTGCAGGCCCAGCCGAAGAGCGACCACCCGCGGCCGGCGAGCGAAGCGGAGTCGGAAGAGGACGAGATCGCCGAGATCGCGGAGGAGCACCAGGCGCGCGACGCCGAGGAGCAGCCGCCGCGCGGCAAGCTCTGACCGGCGCGGCGGGCCGACCTGAGCCGACGGGGGCAAGGAACGTCGGTATGCTGGCGGCCATGCGACGACGGGCGCTCCTCTTGATCTCGACGGTGGTGCTGAGCGCCTCGGCGCTGGGGGCCGAAGCGGCGCCCGTGGCGGAGCTGGTCGCCCGCCTCGACGCCTTGCACCTGCGGCGCGACGATCCGGCGGCGCGCGCCGAGGCGCAGCGGACCGCCGAGCAGGCGCTCGGGCTGGCGCCGTCGGACTACGAGGTCCTCTGGCGCGCGGCGCGCGTGCTGTTCACCGAGAGCGATCAATCGAACCGCTCGGCCGACGATCGCTCGCGGCTCGGCAAGCAGGCCTACGATCTGGCCGAGCGGGCCATCGCCGCCAACCCCAACGGGGTCGCCGGGCAGTACTGGGCGGCGCTCAGCATCGGCAGCTACGCCGAGGGGATGGGCGCGCTGCGGGCCTTGGCCAACGGCATCGAAGGCAAGTTCCTCCGCCCGCTCGAGCGCGCCACGGCGCTCGACGAGCGCTACGACCACGGCAGCATCCCGGTGGTCTGGTGCGCCTACTACCTCGAGCTCCCCTGGCCAAAGCGCGACCGGGGCAAGGCGGCTGCGTCTTGCCAGCGCGCGCTGGCCATCAACCCCGCCAACCTCCGCGCCCGCTTCTACCTGGCGCGCATCGCCGCCGACGAGGATCACCCGGACGAGGCCCGGGCCCAGCTGGCCGCCATCGCGGCGGCGCCCGTGGGGCGCTACGACCCGCCCGAGGATCGGCGGGTGAAGAAGGACGCGGCCGCGCTGGCGGCCAAGCTGAAGTGACGCCGGCCGAGGGGCCCTCCCCCGGAGCTTCCTGGCCTCGCAGCGAGCCAGCGATCGCGAGCGGTCTGAGCTACCGGGGAAGGTCGGGCGCCGAGCCGCGGCGAAGCGCGATCTCGAACGTCGCCCCCTGCCCGGGCCTGCTCTCGACGCGAATCGTGCCGCTCATCGTGGCCAAGAACTGGCGCGCGATCCAGAGGCCGAGGCCGAGACCGCCGTACCCCTGGGTGTGCGGCGCGCGGCCGAACCGCTGGAAGATCAGCTCCTGCTGTTCGGGGGGCAGCCCGACGCCGTGGTCGCGGACGCGCGCCTTGGCGATTGCGCCGTCCCCCTCGACGGTGATCTCGACGGGCGCGCCGGCGCCGTACTTGAACGCGTTGCCGATGACGTTGGTCAGCGCCTGTTCCAGCCCGCCGCGGTCCCAGCGCCCCTCGAGGCCCGGTTGAGCCACCAGCTCCACGGCGCAGCCGGCCGCCTCGGCCATCGGGCCGAGGTCGCGCACCAGCCGCTCGACGAGCGCGCCGAGGTCGACCTGCTCGACGGCCGGCTTCCAGGCGCCGACCGCCAGGCGGGTGCTGTCGAGCAGCGTGTCCACCAACTGGCTGAGACGCTGGACCTCGTGCGCGATGGAGCCCACCCGGCCTTGCAGCGGCTGCGGCGCCGAAGGCGCGCCGTCGGGGGCGGCCAGCGTTCGCCGCAGCCGATCGACGTGCAGGCGCAGCGCCGTGAGCGGCGTCCCCAGCTCGTGGGAGGCGACCGAAAGGAAGTCGTCGCGCGCCTCGATGGCGAAGCGCAGGTCGGCCTCCAGCTCGCGGCGCTCGGTGATGTCGACGCAGGAGCCGATGTAGCCGGCGAAGCGGCCGTCGGGAGAATAGCGGGGTGTGCCGCGGTCGAGGATCCAGCGGTACTGGCCGTCCTGGCGCCGCAGCCGGTACTCCATCTCGAACACGCGCCGTTCGTTGAAGGCGGCGCGGTAGGTCTCGAGGCACCCCTCGAGGTCCTCGAAGTGGACGTTCTCCGCCCAGCCGACCCCCCATTCCTCTTCCAGGGTCCGGCCGGTGAACTCCAGCCAGGTCTGATTGAAGAAGGTGCAGAGGCCGTCGGTGCGCGACATCCAGAGCAGCACGGGTGACGCGTCGGCCATGTTGCGAAAGCGCGCGTCGGTCTCGCGCAGATCCTGCCGGATGCGATCTTCGACGCTGACGTCGCGGACCAGCGCGGCGACGCCGGCCACCTCGCCCGCCTCCGAGCGGACCGGCAGGTAGTGCGTGCGAAAGGTGCGGGCGCCGTCGGCGGCGCGACGTTCGGAGGTGAGGCCGGGCGCACCGGCGAGCACGGCGCGCAGCGTGGGCCCTTCGTCACCGCCGCCCACCCGCGACAGCACCTCGACGATCCCGTAGCCCAGCACGCGCGACGCCGGCAACGTCGAGAGGCGCTCCATCGCTGCGTTCCAGTACAGGCACCGGAGCTCGCCGTCGCAGGCCCAGATGCCGTCCAGGCTCTCGTCGGCGAGCTGCTCGAAGGCTGCGTGCCGCCAGTCGGGCGGGAGGGTCCCGCCGTCAGCCACGCGCCGCTCCTTCCGCGCGCGTCCCCGCCGGCGTGGGCGTCGGCGTCTCCTCGGGCGGGCGGGCCTCGCCGCCCAGCAACGGCGCCGCCGCGCGGGCCGCCGTCTCGACGACCGGCCGCCAATCCTCGGTCCAGCGCTCGATGACCGCGCGGTTCTCCGCCCGGCTCACGGCGGCGAGCGCCAGCAGCGCCTCCGTCCACTCCCGCTGCCACTGCGAGTCCTCGAACAGCGACCGCAAGATCTGCGCATCGAGGTGATCGTGCGCGGCGTCGGCCCGCGCGGCCAGCTCGCCGAGGAAGAGATCGTCGACCATCGGCTTCAGGCAGACGTTGAGCGCGATCAGCGCCTCGCCCCAGTCGTAGGTGACGAGCAGCGTTTCGATGGCGCGCCGCAAGGGTTGCCAGCGCGGGTCCGTTTGCCAGAGCGCGCGTCCCTCGCTGGCGATCCCCGGCCGCCGGCGGGCGAGCAGGGTGAGGCGGACGGCGATCCGCTGGATGCGCCGGATCTCGTCGCCGCACTGGAACAGCGCCGCCACGGCGATGCGACCGGCGGGGGCCATCTGCCCCACGTAGGCGGCGGCCATCTGCAGGCCGTGGCCGAGGAAACGGAGCGGCGAGAGCGTGCGCGCCAGGACCTCCACCCAGTCGTCGGCGAGCTCCTGATCGTAGGCCGACCCTTCGATGGAGGCGAGCAGACGGCCCACGTACGCCTCGCGCTCGCGCGCCAGATCGACGTACTTGGTGTAGGTCGTGGCGCGAGGGTCGGCGAGGTCGTCCCAGCGGTCCGAGACGAGCGGCGAGCCGCGCTGGTGGCGGGCGTAGAACTCGGAGGTCGGCAGCTCGACGGCGAACCCGACCCGTTCGGGGTAGTAGAGCAGCCGCGAGGTCGCGATCTCGTAGTCGGAGGGGATGCGCCGCCCGGCGCCGAGGTGCCAGTAGGTCTTGCGGGTCGGTTTCATGGCGCGGTCCGCGCCTCCCAGGCCGCCAGCGTCTCGGTGAGGACCAGACGCCCCCGGAACGAGGGCATCACCCGCTCGAGATCCTGCGGAATGCGGAACGGCTCGCCGAGCTGCGCGGCGATCGCGTCGGCGTGGACCTGGCAGCGGGTGGCCGCGGCGACGCGCAGGTAAGCGCCCCGGTGCGAGACGCGCACGCCGGCGTTCTCGGTCCGGATGGCCGCCACGATGGCGTCGGCGACGCGGCCGCAGAGCAGGACCGGCCCCACCTCGCTGGGGGCGAGCCGCTCAGACATCGGCCGTCTCCCCGCTGATGTCCACCAGGATTTGGCCGGCCACGACCTGCACGTCGTAGCGGCGCAGCGCCACGCCCCCGGGGTTGATGCCCCGCCCGGTGCAGGCGTCGTACTCCCATTCGTGGGCCGCGCAGACGAGCCGGCCGCCGGCCAGCTTCCCCAGGCTGAGCGGCCAGGCGCGGTGCAAGCAGCGATCTTCGTAGGCGCAGACCGTCCCCTCGACGTTGACCAGCAGGACCGCCCGGCCGTCGACCTTCACGCCGGCCATCTCGCCGATCCAGAGCGCGTCCTCGCGGAGCGCGGGCCTGAAGCTCACGGGCGGACTGCTCCGCGCGCCGGCCCTGGCCGTCGCTCGGTCCAGACGAGGTCGAGGCGGTCGAGCGGCAACAGCGCGTGCGCCTCCAGCGTGGTGTTCGGATCGAGCTGCCGCTCGCCGGCGAAGAGCTGGTACGAGCCCCTCCGGCCGACGCGTACGCCGACCGCGCGCAGGAGGTTGTCGCCCAGCTCGGCGATCGTTCCCTCCAAACGCCCCAGCACGACCACCCCCAGGGTGTCCCCCTCGACGAACGCGTAGAGCGGCAGCACGGTCATCGCCGCTCCCGCTCGAGCCAGGGGTAGTCGCCGCCGAAGGCGTCCTTCCCCCAGCTGTCGTAGTCGAGACCGAAGCTCTCGCGCAGGAGCGCCAGCAGGTTGGCCGGCGCCTTTCCCTCCAGCACCCGCTGCACGATCCCGGCGTGGCTGGCGTAGCGCTCCGGCTCGCTCTCGAAGATCCAACGGCACGGCTCGGAGCAGAAGATCCGCCGCTGCCCGCCATGCTTGGAGATGACGGCGCCGTTCTTGGCCGGCGTCCCCTGGCAGAGGACCAGCTGGCACAGCTCGCAGAAGCCGACGATGGCCGTGCCGTGCACCGCCAGATCGTTGCCCGGGTCCGCGGCGCGCCAGCGGGCCGTGATCTGCTCCCAGACCGGCTCCAGCGACGGCCAGGAGGCCGGGTACTTCTCGCGCAGCCAGGCCCGCTCGTCGGGCCCCGGCACCACCAGATCGAACCAGACCGAGGCGCGGTAGGTGTAGGCGCTGGCGTAGACCATGTGGTGGTAGTGATCGAGCGCGGAGAGAAAGGTCTCCCAGTACCAGGGGCGCTCGAGCCCGTACTCCCGCAGCGTGTGCAGGAACTGGTCGACGATCCACTCCTGCATGAACTCCTTGAACGACGCCCGGCGCTCGGCGAGCGGCGTCAGGTAGTCCATCGCGAACCCGGTCACCACTGCGAACAGCAGCCAGCTCCGCCAGAACCACTTGTCGCAGAGGCGCTGCGCGCGCGGGCGGTCGACCTCCACCAGCTTGGCCAGCACGGGCCCGCCGATCTGCGCGTGGCGCGCCTCGTCGCTCTGGATGCTGCCGAGCAGCGTCTCGAACAGCCGGTCGCCCACCTCGTGCGCGACGGCCGAGAGGCCGATGAACTGCAGGTTGGTGAAGCCGGTCTCGAACACGAAGTTGGTCCCCACCGCGAACTCGATCGGATCGGCGCCCAGGAGCAGCTCGTCGACCAGGTGGCGGGCGGCGATGGCCACCCAGTTGTCGGTGTGGAAGAACTTGTGCGTCCAGTCGAGCTGCCGGTCCCAGGCGACGAGCGGGTGCATGAGCAGGAGCGGGATCTGCGTGTGGCGGAGCTCGTCGAGCGCGCCGAAGCTGGCCGCCGTGCGCCAGGCGGCGGTGCGCCCGAAGCGCGCGGCGCGCAGGTTGCCGATGACGGCCGCGAACTCGGCCAGCGGCAGCATCGCGTTGTGCAGCTTGAGGCCCGAGAGCCAGGTGCGGGGCAGCCGTTCGAAGTCCGAGCTCCGGCCGAGCGCCGCCCGCACGGCCGCCAGCGCGCGTTCTTTGTCGCTCTGGTTGGCCACGTAGTCGGCGAAGGTCGTCTTGTAGGGCTCCTCCCAGTCACGCCAGGCGGTCTGCGGGAGCCAGGGTCGGCCGCTCGTCGCCTCGGGGAAGACGTCCTCCTCGCGGACGTAAGAGAAGTCCCAGTCGAGATCGCGTGCCAGCTCGAACCAGGCGTCGCGCTGCATCAGTTCCGCACGTCGTCGCGCTCTCGCATCAGGCGATCGATGGCGGCGCGCAGCTCGTCGAGCGAGAACGGCTTGGTGAGCACGGTCTGCGGCGCGCTCTCGCAGAGCTCGCGCGACTCGGGCGTGAACGCGCCGCCGGTCATGAAGATCACCCGCGAGACCAGCTCGGGCCACTCGGCGTGCAAGCGGTCGAACACCCCCCGGCCGCCCACCTCGGGCATGAGCAGATCGCAGAGGATGACGTCGTACGCCGGGTCGGCCTGCAGCCGGGCGAACGCGTCGTCGGCTCGGGTCACCACCGTCACCTCGTGGTCTTCGAGCGCCCGCGCGATCGAGCGGCCGAACGCCGGGACGTCGTCGATGATGAGGACGCGCGCGCGGACAGGCGTCTCCTCGGGGTCGCTGCTCGCCACCAGCAGCGGCTCGGTCGCCGCCGGGAGCGCGACCGGGAGGATCACGCGGAACACCGAGCCGCGCCCGACCTCGCTCTCGACGTCGATGCGGCCGCCATGGTCGGCGACGATGCGGCAGGAGACGGCCAGCCCCAGCCCGGTGCCTTCGCCGATCGGCTTGGTCGTGTAGAAGGGATCGAAGATGTGCGGCAGCACCTGCGGCGGGATGCCGGCGCCCGTGTCGCCGATCTCGACGTGCACTTGCCCGTCTCGCGCGTACGTCCGGAGCGTGACCTCGTTGGCGGCCGCGCGCGCCTCGGGGAGCGCCTGGGCGGCGTTGAGGATCAAGTTCAGCAGCACCTGGCCGAGGGCCGAACGGTTACCCACCACCGGCGGCACGTCGCCCAGCTCCTTGCGGACCCGCGCCCGGTGCTCGACCTGGTTGCGCGCCATCGCCAGCGACTCGTCGAGGAGATCGTTGAGCGAGAAGGTCTCGCGCCGCACGTCGGAGCGGCGGGAGAGCCGCTGCAGATCCTTGACCACGTCCCGGATGCGATCGAGCCCCACGCGGCATTCGCGCAGCAGCGCGGGGAGCGTCACCAGATTCTCCGCCGTCGCGGCCGCCGTGGTGTCGTGGCGGAGGAAATGATCGAGGCGCGTGACCACCGTGTCGACGTTGATCGAAACGTAGGCCAGCGGGTTGTTGATCTCGTGGCCGACGCTCGCGGCCAGCCGCCCCAGCGCTGCGAACCGCTCGGCCTCCTCGAGCCGTCCGAGCAGCGCGCGCCGCTCACTCTCGCCGAGCACCCGGCCGATCGCGTTGAGCAGGGCGTCCGTGCTGAGCGGCTTCCTCAGGTAGGCCTCGGCGTCGATGGCCGCCGCCTTGGCGCTTCCGTCCGCCGACACCGCCAGGACCGGGATGCGCGCCAGCAGCGGATCTCCCTTCTGGGCCGCGCGGAACTCCCAGCCGTCCATGATCGGCATCCGCAGATCGAGCACGATGAGATCGGGCGCGGCGCCGGCGCGGAGCCGCTCCAGCGCCTGCCGCCCGTTCTCGGCGGTCGCCACCCCGTACCCCTCGTCTTCCAGGATCCCCTGCAAGGCGACGCGGATGCTGCGGTCGTCTTCGACCAGCAGGATCTGTCCGCGCCCGCCGCCCCCCACGCCCGCGCCGTCTCTCTCTGCCGCGGCCGCCTCGACCGACGCTTCGAGCGGCGAGGTCGCCAGTATCAACTGGCTCAACCGGACAGTCGGCGGGTGATCGAGGCTCTCGATCGCATTGGGGCGGTCCATTTCCATTCCTCACCTTTCGTCGCTGGGCGCCGCCCCCCAAAGTGGAGCCCGGGAATACTCCACCATCTTGACGAGTTCGCCGCGCGCTCGTCAAGCGCCGCGGGGATCCGGGAAGCTCGAAGGCCCGGCGAGGAGGCGCGCTAGAGCAGCACGGTCTTCACGACCCGCGCCAGCATCTCGCGCAACGGGACGCGCGTCGCCAGCGCGGGGAGCGCGGGCGCCGCGCAGACCACCAGCAGCAGGATCAGCGACAGACGTCCGATCGGCAGGGGGCGCATGCGATCGATCGCGCCGTAGCTGGTTCCGAGGTCGGCCAGCGACGAGATGGAGGGATCGCCGAGCGGGTCGGCGGTCGTCGGCCCCAGCCAGCGATCGGCGAAGCGCTGATTGTGGCGGCTGGCGAGGCGTCCGTAGTCGAGCTTGCCGAGGCGCTTGGCGCGCCAGAGCGAGCGGCTGAAGGGCACGAGCGGCCCCAGCGTCACGGCGACGGTGAGGAGGGCGAAGCCGGCGATCTGCGGCTTGTCGAGCTGCGGGCCGCCGCGTAGCGCGACGGCCAGGAGGCGCCCGGCCACCACGGCGCCGACCGCCACCTGCAGGGTGAGAAAGGCGGCGGCGGCGTGCTCGAGGAAGCCGAGCCCGCCGGCCAGATCGGGGTGGGTCGACTCGAGACGCAGATCGAGACGCGAGACCCGGAAGAGGAGGAGAACCCAGACCACCCAGCGCCAGAGCCACTGCAGAAGGACGATGCGGAACAGCGGGAGGCTGACGTAGGCGACCCACCAGCGCGGTGGGGTGGGCGGCTGGAGCCCGAGGGCGCTCCCCAGCGGCGACAGGGCGAAGGCGACCGCGACGACGGCGATCGCAGCGCGGGGCGCGTGCAGCAGGCGATCGGCTCCCGCGACGATCGACCGAAAACGGCCGAGCTCCGCGGCGCGGACCAGCCCGCGCTCGGTGAAGGCGGCGACGGCGGCGCGGACGCGGTGGTCCACGAAGCGCTCGGCCCAGAGCAACACCGGGATGGCGACCAGGAATCGAATCAGCAGCGGGAGCAGCGCGGGCAGGGGGCCACGCCGCAGGGCGGTCTCGACCAGCGGCGGCAGCACACCGGCGGCGGCCAGCACCAGGAAGCGCGGCAAGGGGTCGTGCCGCCCGCCGGCCAGGCGCGCCGCGCGTTGCAGCTCGAACAGAGGGTCGCCGTCGAAGAACGAGAACCGGCTCTCTCCGGGCGTTTGCCTCCCCGCGCCCGCCCACAGCCACCGCCGCATCTTCGAGAACGTGGCATCGCCCACGCCGAAGCGGTGTGCGGGGGATCCTGAATCCCGCGCGGCCGGCGCGCCTCTGCCCCGGCGACCGGGGGCGTCGCAAACCGATCACGTGCGCGGCGTCGCAGTGTGGGCCGGTTCGACACTGCCTGTGCGCTTTCTGACATTTGACGAACGCGCCCCGCCGTGACGGCGCGCGATCTGCCTCTGGCATTCGGCCTGCAAAACGGAGCGGCATCGCGGTTCGCTCTCCGCCGGGAAGCGGCCGCGTCCACCCAAGGAGCCCTTCATGAAGCCACGCTGGCTCGCTCTCGTCGTGCTCGCGATCGCTCTGCCTCGCAACGCCGCCCGCGCCGCCACCCAGGTCTGTGTCAGCGTCGAGCAGAAGTCCTGGTACCGGCCCACCTTGCCGTCCCCGCCACGCGCCGCGCCGGCGCCCGCGCCGAGCGCGGCCCCCCCCGCGGCGGCGAAGGCCGGGCCGGACGGCGAGCCGGTCCCGCCGCCGCCTTCTCCTCCCTTGCCGACCTTCGGGCCGCTCCCCAGCGGGGCGCCGCAGCCGTCGGGCGGCGAGGCGGGCGGCCGGACGCGCGCCGCCGCGCACGAGATCGATCCGACGCTCTACTTGAAGCGGATGATCGAGTACGAGGTCACGCACGAGCCGGGGTTCGCCGCCGTCGACCACGGCTGCCAGCAGCGCCTGGTCGTCGAGCTCTATCAGCTGGAGAACGGCTGGACGGTGTTCGCGCGCTACGCCGACCGCGAGGAGAAGGTCGATCGCGCCGAGCTCGACGAGTTCGTCGAGCTGGCGCAGCGGCTCACGTTCGCGCTCCTGCGCAACCGCACCGTCGCCCAGACGATCACGCGCGAGAACGTGCTCCGCTCGGACAGCGAGCGGGATCTGCGCACCGTCGAGGGGAGCGGGCACTTCATCTTCGGCATGGGGACCGAGCTGCGGCTGGCGGAGTTGCCCACCGCCCAGGGGCAGACGCTGCCGGTGGCCAACGAGCTGCGCATCCTGACCCCGGTCAGCATCGAGGCCGGCTACCGGCGCAAGATCCATTCCTGGGGGTTCGACGCCTTCGGGCGCGTCGGGCTCGGCACCGAACAGACCGGCATCCACGACAACGACCTGGGCGGTCACGTCGACTATTCGTGGAGCCTCTCCGCCGGGCTGCACTTCCTGCGCTACCTGGACGCGCCGGGGATCAACTCGCTCTACTTCGGCGGCGGCGCGGCCTTCGAGCTGGCCTTCTTCGACGCCATCCGGCCGCTGGCCCAGCGGACGGTGACCACCGACCGCGACACGTTGGTGGGCGGCGGGCTCAACGTCGACCTCTTGGTCGGCTACGAGTTCCTGCGCGCCAGCTCCATCCACTTCTTCGGCCAGCTCGAGCTCGATGCGCCGACCTACCTCCTCAAGACCGAGAACGACAGCGGCGCCATCGACACCTACATGCCAGGCGCGCTGGCGCAGATCGGGATCATCTTCTAGTGACGCGCCCGCGGGCACTCCCCGGGCTGCTCGGGCTGGCGGCCGCCGCCATCCTCACGGCGGCGGCGGGAACGGCGCAGGCCCAGCTGCGGACCTGCGTGGAGATCGCCTCCGCGCCGGCGCCCACGGACGCCCTCCTGCGCCTGGTCCGCGACGAGATCGATCGCCACCCCACCCACCGGGCGGCCACCACCGATTGCCAGGGCTACCTCTCGATCGAGCTGCTCGATTTCGGCGCCGAGGGCGGGAAGTGGCTGACCGGTCGCCTCGACACGCAAGTTCCCTCCCGGGAGCGGATCGGCGCCGACGGGATCGCCCCCGCCGTCGAGCGCCTGCTGACCATCGTCTTGCACAACGATCCGCTCGTGCTGCGCGGCCCGGAGTCGACGAGCTGGCTCATGCGCCAGGAGCGGGCGTTCCGCCTCCACAGCACGACGCACTACGGCCTCGAGACGTACGAGCTGGTCACGCCGGTCGGCGCCCCGCTCGGCGCGTTGCCCGGGGTCGCCCTCGCGCTGCGCCGGGAGATCGATCAGGTCTCGATCGGCGTCCGGGTGGCGGGCGCCTTCAACCCCGGCGCCGAGGCGGCCACGCTCGCCCTCCGGATGCAGTTCGACGCCCAGGTGGAGGCGGCGTTCTACTTTCGGCCGGTCGAATCGATCTCGCTGTTCGCCAGCGCGCTGGTCGGCCTGGTCTATCAGCGCTTCGAGGGGCCGGCGCCGCTCGACGGGCCGGGCGCGACCGGCGTGGCCACCACCGACGGCCTGGCGGTCGGCGTGCGGGCCGGCGTGGAGGCCCTGCGGACCACCGACCTTCGCCTGGTCGCCTTCCTCGATCTCGAGGCGCCCACCTTCGTCAGCCGCGACCCCGACCACCAGGTCGTGGACCAATGGGCGCCCAGCGCGGCGCTCGGGATCGGGGTGCTGTTTTGACTGCTACGGGCAGTAGGAGAGGGAGATGCCGGCGTCGATGGGGATGGGGAGCGCCATGCAGGCGCCGGGGGCACGGCTGGGACAGTCGTTGTCGGTCGAGCAGACCAGGTAAGTCCCGCTCGCGCCACCGCCGGGGCAGAGCCCAGAAGGCTCGCAGGCGATCATCCCTGCGTTGGGCGAGAGACAGCAGACGGTGCCGCCGTCGCAGTCCGAGGGCTTCTGGCACATCGTCGCGGGCGGCGGCTTCGTCTCGCAGTTGTCCTGTTGGAATTGCGAGGGGGGGATGCACGCGGCGAAGGGAGCGATCTTGGTCAGGCAGCAGACCGTCCCCATCGTGCAGGCGGGCAGGTTGGCGCACGGGGTGGGGCCGTCGGTGCCGGCGTCATGACCTGGAAGACCGGAGAAATCGCACTTATGGGAAGGCGCCCCCCCGCAACATCCCCCGAGGAGACCAGAAACGCCGGCTGCGGCGACAAATACCAGGAGTGACGCGTGCGACATTCTGATCATGCTTTCACAAATCTGAGAGACAATGCGCGGGCGGGCGTTCAATTAGTGCCCTCTTCCGGGGGAAAATTGAGCATGAAAATTGCCTGACTCCGCGCGGGGCTGGGACGAGCGAAATCGATAGGGTCGCCTTTTCGTGACCACACAGCAAAGATCGAGCCAACAATCTCGCCAACTTGGAGCCGGGGCGGGCCGACGGCCGTTGGGGACCGGCTGCCGCGCATTGGCGCTCGCGATCATTGTCGCTGCCGGCCTCTCTTGCTTGAGCTGTGGCGCCGTGGAGTTCGTTCCCTCGCCATTCACCCCCCAGAATGTCGACCTGATTTACAGCCCGCAGGAGGACATCACCATCGTGCGCTGGAAGGTCTCCTCGCAGGCGCCCGGGCAGGACCTCAAGTTTCAGATCCTCCTCGACAACGGGTACGAGGACGTCGACTTTTCACGGTCGGTCTATCCGGGCGGGGCCTCGTCCTGCACCGACGGCTCGGGGACTTGCTACCAGTATGTCCTGCGGGGGCAGTACCCCGTTCAGGTGCGGAACCGTCCAATCCAGGGCGACCATGACGTCTACGGCATCCTGCCCGGTCCTCTCGTCACCCAGCTGGACACGGCGGTGGGCCCGACCCTCCAGGTGGCGGCATCGACCTTCCTTCCCAACGACCAGGCGGTGGGGGTCCAAATGACGGACCGAGTGGCGTCGGCGCCGCCCTATTCATACCCGCGGTCGTACACGCGGACGATGTGGCCCACCGAGGGGGTCTGCGTGGCGCCGGCGCCGCCCGACGGCGTCACCTTCACGCCGCTCGACCCGAGCGGAACCTTCCCGCCCGACCTGCCGCTCACGACTGACGGGACCTACTGCGTCGGGATCCGTCCTCTCCCCTCGGACGGCGGCGATGCGGCGCTCGCCCAGGCGCGCGTGGCGACCGTCCCGATCGTCACCGACCTGCAGCAGACGTACTCGCCGCCCGTCGAGCTGTCGCCGATCGTCTACCAGATCGTCCTCGACCTGGACATCCCGATCGCCGATCGCTGCGCCGGCGCGCGGTCGAAGATCGAAATGACCGTGGACGACGCCATGAACGACCCCCTGACGATCGGCAACACGACGATGAAGCCGATCAAGCTGATGACCCAGAACATCGCTTACGACAGCAGCGTCACCGACGCGTCGGCGTACTGCACGCAGCAAAACACGCCCGTGCTGCCGGACGCGGCCAGCATGGCCCAGCAGGTGTTCCAGCAGATCTCGGCGTACCCGCAGAGGTTTCAGCAGGTTCATCTCTTCTTCTTCAGCAATCTCAACTCGCCGCTCCCGCCCACCGTGAACACCTGGCTCAATTCGTTCCTCATGGACCTGGGGTCGCCGCCGCCGGGCTACGCGCTGGATCTTTACGCTTACCTCTTCAACCAGGGCCCCGCCGCGCTGCCGACGCCGGGGGCGCCGAAGCCGAACTGGACCATGGTCGTCCCCTGGCAGGACGCCGCCGACCCGTCGTACGGGCCGATGCTGACCAAGTACGCGGACCAATCCCTCCCCTACGAGAGTCAGCCGCACGACGCCAGCGTGCCGGTGCCCTTGCTCTCGCCCGACGACGCGGCGGCCAACGACGGCAACTGGATCAAGATCTGCGATTCGACGTTGCCCGTGACGCCGGTCAACACCAACCCCGTCGTGGAGTTTCCCGGGGTTCCGGCCTGGCAGATCGTCGGGTTGAACCCGCCCGGATATCTGGTCTCCTTCCCAGGGAACAACCGCGTTGCCTATCAAAGCTTCGTCGCCAATACGATCGCGCTCGATTATCAGATCTGCAGCGCTTACTGCACGGGCCACGGGTTCACCCCGATGTCGGGCGCAGCGGCTATGAAGGACTGGTCGACGAGCTCCGCCTGCGCGGCGACTCCGGTGACCCCTTGAGGCGCGCCGGGCGCCTCGCCGTCACGCTGCTCGCCCTGGCGTTCTCCCGCGGCTCACGCGCGGCGCCCGCGGCGCCCGTGGCGGCGCCCGCCCCGGCGGGGACGCCTCCGGCAGCGGCGCCGCGCCCGCCGGCCAAGGGGTCGCTCGCCTCGGCAGCGCCGGGCGCGGGAGCCCCGCCGGCGCTCGCGCCACCGCCGCACAGCCTCATCCATGAGGCCGCGCCCCGGCCCGAGGCGGCGATCCGCGTCCAGCAGCGCTTCGCGGCCAAGGCCAGGCTGGTGGAGCTCTCCGGCGGCTTCGAGTACCTCTCGCGCGGCGACTTCTACAACAGCCCCGGCGCGCGCATCAGCGGCGCCTACTACCCGATCGAGTCGCTCGGCATCGAGGCCCGCATCTCGCACTACTGGAGCTCGCTCGACGCCACCGCGCGGGAGGTCATCAGCACGACCGGCACGCTTCCCGACAGCCACGCGCCCGGGTGGGTGGGGATGCTGGGCGCGCGCTATTCGATCGGCTATGGCAAGCTGCTGGTCGGGGGGCTCGGAGGCGTCATTCACTTCGAGCCGCAGGCGTTCGTGCACGGCGGCCTCCACGACAACGACGGCGACGTGGGGCCCTCGGCGGACTTCGGCCTCGGGTTCCTGGTGTTCCTCATGCCGCGCCTGTTCGTGCGCGCGGACGTTCCGGTCACGCTCGACTGGGAGTACCGCTACAGCCGCACCGTGACGGTGTTCGGAACCGCCCCCACGCTGAGCGTGGGCGGCTTCGTGGGGGGGCCGTGAGGACGCGCTCTGTCTTTGACCAGAGGCGCGCCGCGGTCGCCGCGCTGACCTTGATCGCCTCGGCCGCCGGGTGCGCGGGCCCCGCCACGGGCGGCCGTGCCGGGGTGACGCACCTGGTGGGCGCGACGGTGTCGTCGCCGCCCTCGCGCGAGGCCTTGCTGTCCGCCACCGGCGACGCTGTCTGGCGGGGCGATCTCGCGGCCGCCGAGGTCGCGCTCACCGCGCTCGCGGATCGGGAGCGGGGGCGCCCCGACCCGGCGCTCGACTTCTGGTCCGAGCTGCTGGCCCTCCTGCGCTGCGAGCCGCTCGGCCAGGTCCCGCGCGTCGATCGCCGCGATGGGCCGCTCGGCGACCCCTGGGACCGGCTGCGGCGGTTGGTGCAGATCGAGCGCGTGCGCCTCGGGCGCGCGCAGCCGGAGCCGCCCAAGGCGCCGCGGACGCTCACGCGCCTCGACGGCAAGCCGGTCGCCTCGCGGGCCGCGGGCGACGTCGTCTGGCCGATCGAGCGGGAGCACTGGAACGACGAGCAGTCGGTCCCGGTGCTGGTCACCCACTGCGAGGCGCCCGGCGCCGAGCCGGCGCGGACGGCGTTCGCGCCGGCCAGCGAGGCCGAGATGGCTCTGGTCGCCGCCACGGCCGCGGGCTTTCCGCTCGGGCATCCGGCGGCGGCGCCGCTGCTCCTGCAGGCGGCGGTGCTCGAGATCGGACACGGGTACACGGGTGCCGGCTTCGCGACGCTCGCCCGGTTCGACGGGGTGGCGGGCGCGGCTTTGGCCCACGAACGCGGCGACGCGGTCTTCGCCGCGGCGCTGGCCTCCGTGGCCGATCGACAGATCGCGCCCGAGGTCGCGCTGGCCCGGGCCCGCGCCGCGTTCGGCCTCGACATCCCGCCCGTCGTCCGCCGTTCGCTGGCGCTGCTGCTCGCCGAGCGTCTCGAAGCCGCCAAGCGCAGCGCCGACGCGGTGGCGATCCTCGGCGCGCCGCCGCACGGTGACGACGCCATCGGGCGCTACATCGCCTTCCGCCAGGCCGAGGCGCACGCGCGGGCCGGTCGGCGCGCCGAGCTGCTCGCCGAGGCGCGCGAGGCGTTGCACCGCCACAGCCGCGCCGAGGTCGATGCCGATCCGACGCTGGCGGCCATCATGGACATGGCGCTGCGGACCTTGGAGGCCTCGCCGGTCTCGGCCGAGACGTTGGAGATCTTGGAGGCGCTGGGGCCGCCGCGCGAGCGCCTGGCCCGCGCTCAGGCCTTCGCCGAGATGGCGCTCGGGGCCGGTGCTTCTGGCTCGGCGATGGCCACCTTCGCCTGGCTCTACGACAACGACACCGACGCCGAGCGGAGGCTGCAGCACCTGGCGGGCGAATGCGTCGCGGCCGCCCGGGCCGGTGCGCGGGCCGAGTTCGCCCGGACCTTCCAGCTCCTGGCCGGCCAAGAAGAGCAAGTGAAAGAGGAGAGCGACGGCCCGCGCGGCGGCAAGGGTCGCGCTCAGTCGCCCGCCAAGGCGACGGACAAACCGGACGACGGGGGGCTCATCGCCTCGGCGGAGGCCGCGGGGCGGCACGCCAAGCGGCGAGCCGCGCGCTCGGTCGATTGGCAGCGCGCGCTCCTGGTGGTGGCGCGTGACGCGCTGCCGGCGCTGGTCGACAACGACGATCAGCCCGATCTCGCCACGCTGGTGTCGACGCTCAAGCGGCACCTCGACGAGGCCGGGCGGGGTCCCGTCGACGACGAGCTGACCACGCTCTACCGCGCGGCCAGCGCCCATCTCAAGTCCGGCCCGCGCGCCTACGCCGAGACGGTCGGATCGTCCCGGCGGCCCATCCTGCTGGGGGACATCCTCATCGGCCGCAGCTACGACGTGCGGGCGCCGGCCGTCGATCTGAGCTCGGCGCTCGAGGAGGCGGGACCCCTGGTGTTCGTCCCACGCTCGGGCAGCGATCCGGCTTCGGCGTCGTTGCGGCGCTGGCCGGGGAGCTTTCGCGTGGCCTGGACGGGAGGCGGCTCGTGATCGCGCGGCTGGCGCTGATCGCGCTCTTCGTCTCGGTCGCCGCCGAGGCGCGCGCGCAGTCGCTCGTCGATACGGCGCCCGAGGATCCGTGCGAGGCGGCGCGCGCGCTCGACATCAGCGACACCAGCCCCGCCGCCGAGCACGTGCGCCGGAGCTGCCGCCTCCAGCGCTTCGAGGATCGGCTGACGATCGAGCGGCGCCAGCAGGTCGCCGGAGAGGAGCAGTCGCGCGAGGCGCGCATCCAGCAGTGGGTCGACGCGACGCAACCGTCGCGCGTCACCCACCCCATCTCCTTCGAGGGGTTCGTGGGATCGGGGCTGGCCAGCTACGGGTTCTCGGTCGGCTGGACGTTCCTGCGCAAGGCGGAGGTGGCCGGCTGGCTGGGGGTCCGGCCGATCAGCTGCGAGGACATGTTCGGGGGGCAGAGCGGCGACTGCGGCCGCACGGCGTTCGGCGTGCGCGGGCGGTTTTACCTGAGCGACCACGACCTCACGCCCTACGTCGGGACCGGCCTCTCGTTCATGACGTCGTCGCTGCAGCTCGAGAGCACGAACGGGTCGAATGGGCCGACCTTCCTGACCGGCTCGGGGCGCGCCAACAGTCTGAACGCCGAGGCGGGACTGGCGCTCGGCTACCGCGCCTTCCGAATGAGCCTCGAATACGTGTTCGAATACACGTTCTATACGGGGGCGAACCTGGGTGACGCGAAGAACACGCCCAACTCCGATTTGAACAACGCGCTCAGCACCAGTCTGAAGGCCGATCGCAACGGCGTCCGTTTCCAGGTGGGATATGCGTTCTAACGTCATGAGCAAATCGGTCCTCGCCGGCACGACCGGCGTCCACGTCAAGAAGGTCATGGCCGCCGCCACGGTCGCGGCCGCGCTCGTGCTTTTGGCCAGGCCCGCCAGGGCGGCCGACCCGGCACCTGCGCCCGGGACATATACGGGGCCCGATCTCCCCGCGCCGGCGCCGGTCACGCCGCTGCCGAAGGCGAGGCCGGCCGACTCGGCGTCCGACGCCCGGCGCGCCAACGGCGGGGAGGTGAGGCAGCGGACCGACACCGAGGTCCCGCGGCGGTACCGGACGGCCGCTCCGCCCGAGGCGGCCGCGCCGGCCCCCACGCCGGCGCCGCGCGGCCCGCGGCCCGTGACGTCGGTCTCGGGGTCACAGGTGCGGGTGCCCGCCGCCCCGCCGCCGCCCCGGCCGCAGCCGGCCTCCCCCAGCCAGGTCGAGGAGCTGATCCGGCGCTCGCATGACAGCGTCGATTTCTTCGAGCTGGTCGACGACATGATCGACGAGATGACGCGCCGGATCGGCCAGGAAGATCCGAACCTGATAACGCCGCTCGCGATCCGCCTGGTGCGCGTCTCGCCCAACATGCGCCCCGAGTTCGCGCAGACGCTGGAGGCGCGCCTCATCGCGCGCCTGGTGAACGCCACGCAGGTGAAGGTGGTCGTGTGCGCCGAGTGCGAGGCGCTGCGCTCGCGCGTGGAGAACGGGAACTGGATCCTCAGTCTCGGGGCGGTCAACCAGGACGACCTCAAACATCTGGGCGAGAAGGTCGGGATCAGGACCTTCATGGACCTCGACTTCACCTACAGCCCCGAGCAGCAGGTGCTCTGGATGGAGGCCAAGATCTTCCGCGCCTCCGACGGCGGGGTGGTCTGGACCGACGCCTACCGCTCCGACGGGACGATGGCCTCGATGATCCGCACCGGCAAGCGGATCCCCTCGCGCGCCGAGCGGGCGGCCGAGCTGGAGCAGAAGATCGCCGCCCGCCCCAACTACGGGTACGCCGCCTCGCTGGGGATGGCGCAGATGGGCTACACGGCGCCCACGGGCGACGTCATCGGCGCGTCGGCCTCGCTCCGTTTTCACGAGAAGTTCGGCGACAACCTGTCGAGCCTGTTCGGGATCAGCGCCGGGATCTTCACCACCGGGCCGCCCAGCACCACCAAGCAGCCGCAGGCGCTCAACTCGATCCTGCTCGGCGCCTACGCCTCGCACGATCTGTCGGAGCCGAACTTGAACAAGCCCGAGTTCTGGATCTACGGCGAGGCGGGCGGGATGTTCACGGGCAACCAGGGGAACACGTTCTATTTCGAGGGGGGCCTCGACGTGCACCTCAAATTCCGCCTCTCCCTCGAGGGGGGCCTGATGTACGTCGTCCCCACGACGTATTCTTCCTATGATCTGGGGGGAATCGGCTACCGCCTGCGGGTGGCGCTCAACTGGTGAAACCGATGTCCAAGGTTCATTTGCATGGTCTCCTCTCGGCGCTGGCCCTGGCGGGCGCGGCGCCGCTCGCCGGCTGCTCGACGGCCGGATCGATGCCCGCCGACGTCCACGTCCCGCCCGATCTCCTGCGCGGATCGCCTTACACGGCGACCGGCGAGAGCGGACGCAGCCGTTACGTCGTCCACATGACCGATGGGCAGCGCGACTGGGAGATCCAGTTGCCCGAGATCGCGACCGCCTACGAGGTGAAGGTCCCGCTCTCCGGCAAGCCGGCCTCGCCGTTCTCGGTCGACATGGCTTCGGCCACCGAGGCCGATCGCGAGATCATCGCCGAGAACGAGGCGGCCGCGCGCGCGCGCGGCGAATCGGCGCCCGGGGCGGACGACACCGTCGAAGAGAACGACCACGCGCGCGGTTCGGCGGACGCCCATTCCGCCGCGGGCGGCAAGGGAGGCCCGGCCCACCCGGAGAAGCTCGGCGCCGGTGTCCCCCAGCCCGCCAAGGCCAGCTACCTGCTGACGCTCGCCCGGGTGAAGGATCTCTATCGCACCCGCCACTACGAGCTGGGGCTGGTCGAGATCGTGAACCTCGAGAAGCAGTATCCCGACGACGAGCACATCCTGTCGATGAAGGGCTCGCTCTACGAGCGGCTCGGGAACAAGAACCTCGCGCGCGAGGCCTGGCAGGAGGCCTTGCGGCTCAACCCCTTCAACCTCGCCGTGCTGGAGGCGCTGCAGCGCCTCGGGAAAGAGTAGACACGAATGCACATCATCATCGGGCTCGCGGGGTTGGGGCTGACGCTGGTCGAGACCCGCGCGCACATGCCCAACGCGTTCACCGGCTTCTTCCATTGGGCGGCGCTCATCCTGCTGCTCGGCGCGCCGCCTTCGATCCTCCTCGTGGGCCACGACGTCCGCGAGATCTGGCGGGCGATCGTGACGTTGGCGGAGGCGCTCCGCTACCACGCGCGGCGGGCCGAGGCGCGGATGATTGGCGACCTCTACCGCTTCGGCCGCGAGCTCAAGCAGGGGCGGAACGTCGAGGCGGCGAAGGTGGTGGGCGAGGCGGCAGATCCGCTGCTGCGCGAAGTGGGGCCGCTCCTGCTCCAGCCGGGCGGAGGCACCGACGCGCGCGAGACGGTGCTGACGCTCTCCTACGCGCGGCTCTCGCAGGTCAAAGAGGCCGAGGAGGTCTTCCGTTTCCTGGCCCGCACGACGCCGGCGGTGGGCCTGATGGGGACGATCGTCGGCCTGGTGAACATGCTCATCAACCTGAAGAACTTCGAGCAGCTCGGGCCGGCGATGGCGGTCGCGCAGCTGGCCACGTTCTACGGCCTCATCCTGGCCTACGGGATCTGGTCGCCGTTCGCCAAGCGGATCGAGAACTACGGCCGCAACCTGTCGGTGTCGGCGCGCCTGCTCGAGCGCGGCCTCACCAGCATCGCCGAGGGGCGGTCGCTCTACGACCTGCGTCTGCTGGCCGGAGCGGGCGGCGGCGGCGCGCCCGCCGCGGAGGCGGCGTGATCGGCAGCGAAACAGCGACGGCGGCCAGGCCCGCCAGGGCGCCGCGCGCGGCGGAGCCCGACCTCCTCAAATACGGCGAGGAGGAGGACACCTCGTGGCTCCTTCCCTACGTCGACGTGGTCAGCCTGCTGCTCGCCTTTCTCATCCTGGCGCTCGCCATGTCCAAGGTGAACCTGCGCAAGTTCGAGATGGTCTCGGCCGCCATCTCGCACCAGGCGCCGCCTCCCTCGCTCGACGTCCTCAAAGAGAAGATCGATTCGGTCATCCAGCAGCAGAACCTGCAGAATCAGGTGAAGACTGTCCTCGACGACGAGGGGCTGCGGATGGAGCTCAAGAGCGCGCTCCTCTTCGACAGCGGCCAGGCCGAGATCACCGCCGCCGGCCACCAGGCGATCGATCGGGTGGGGAAGCTGCTGCCGACCATCGACAAGCGCTACCAGATCGCCATCGAGGGTCACACCGACGACGTGCCGATCCACACCAACCGGTTCGATTCGAACTGGGATCTGTCGAGCGCGCGGGCCATCAACGTCCTCAAGCTCTTCACCGCGATCGGCGTCAGCCCGCAGCGCCTTTCCGCGCAGGGGTACGCCGACACGCGCCCGGCCTCGGCCGTTCAGGGAGACACGGCGCAGCAGGCGCGGGCGCGCAGCGAGAACCGCAGGGTCGTGATCAGGGTTCATTAAGCAGGGGAGTGGTTGCCATGAAACGCAAGCGCATCATCTATATGGGAACGGGGATCGCGGCGCTGGTGTCGCTGCTGGCGGCGGCGCCGGCGCGCGCCGAGCGGCGGCCGCCGTTCGGGAACGACGCGCAGCTGCTGGAGTCGAACGTGCGCGACCAGGTCCAGCGGCGGGTGACGCCCGTGCTCGACGAGATGGCGCCCGGGCAGGCGGAGCTCAAGTACGTCGACGTGCGCGTCAACCGGCCGACGGCGCTGCCGCCGGGCGCGGCGCCCGGCTTCGAGGAGCTGACGCCGGGGACGGAGTTCGTGCTGGAGAAGGTCGAGGTGGCGCTCACGCTCGACTCCAAGCTCCCCGCGCAGTTCCGCAAGGATCTCAAGAACCTGATCAAGAGCAACCTCGACGCGCTGGACGTCCCCGTCGACATCACCGAGACCGTCTTCCCCTTCCCGACGCCGCGGCAGCAGCCGCAGCAGCGCGAGCCGCCGCCCTGGGGCTACCCCCCGCCGCAGCAGCCGCCCCAGCAGCAAAAGGCGCCCGAGCCCGAGCGTCCGCCGGTGGCGCTGCCGCCGCCCGCGCCGCCTCCCGAGACCGGCCTGCGCGGCGTCCCCTGGATCGTGGCGGTGGCGCTGGGGATCCTGGGCCTCCTCATCGGCGCGCTGGCGTTCGCGCTGGGCAGCGCGCTCGCCGACCGGCGCGCGCGGCGGAGCATCCAGGCCGGCTCTGCTCCCGATCGTCGCGGCGAGGCCTCGGGCGGCAGCGCGCCCGCGGCGACCGATCACCTGCCCGAGGTCCGGCGCGCGCTGCGCGAGGATCGGGTGCTCGCCCGCCGGGTGATGGGCGAGCTCCTGCGCGAGAACCAGATCGAGAAGGTGGCGGTGGCGGTCGAGCTCGTCGGCCCCCAGGTGGTCGAGGATCTGCGCGGCGATCCGGCCTGCGGCCCCGGTCTGCGCGAGGCGGCGGCGATGCTGGTCGACGGGCGCGCGCGCAAGGAGACGCGCGAGATCGTCGACGAGCTGCACCGTCGGGTCCTCAAGCACCGGATGATCGGCAGCGACGATCCGGTCGAGCAGGAGTTCGCCTTTCTCCTCGGGCTCTCCTCGCAGCGGCTGTCGGCGCTGCTCGATCCCGAGCCGGCGGCCGTGCGGGCGGCGGCGCTTCGCTACGCGCCCGCCCACCTGCGTGCCGCGTACCTCGAGGCGCGCTCGCCGGGCGACCGGGCGGCGCTGGCGGCGGCGCTCGCTTCGCCCAAGGCGCTCTCCAAGGAGCACCTGCTCGACGTGGCGGCCACGCTGCGCGCGCGGGCCATCGACCTCGCGCACCTCGACTCCGGCCAGACCGGCGACATCGACCTGGCCGTCGAGCTGATCGAAGAGCGCCCGCCCGCCGAGCAGGCCGACATCCTGGAGGCGATGCGGCGCGCCGATCCGGCCAAGGCACGGGCGGTGGAGGCCTCGCTCATCTCGGAAGCGACGTTCGAGCTGGTCTCCGAGGAGGTGCTCGGCGCCGCCGCCTCGAACGTCCCGACCGAGACGCTGGCCCGCTTCCTGCGGGCCGCCCCCGAAGGGGTGGGGACGCGGACGATGTCGGTGCTGCCGCCGACGGTCGCGGCGGCGCTGGCGGAAGATCTGTCGCTGGCGGTGACGGCGACGCCGCGGGAAACTACAGAGGCCAGGCGCACGCTGTTCGCAGC
The DNA here is from genome assembly GCA_035607055.1 of Polyangia bacterium. Classification (GTDB taxonomy): domain Bacteria; phylum Myxococcota_A; class Polyangia; order Fen-1088; family Fen-1088; genus JADGRB01. The sequence continues at coordinate 27,186 of DATNDC010000110.1, read as the reverse complement.
GCTGCGTCAGGCGCTGCGGGCTCGGGGCCTCCACGCTCCGCAGACCGAATCAGGCAAAGAGATCGGCTCCGGCAAGGATAAAGGAAAGGTGGTGGCGATATGAAGTCGTTCCTCTCTTACGTTGCGCTCGCTGGTCTCACGGCTGCGGCGTCGGCCGGTTGCACGATCGTCACGCCGGACGGTCCGGACGGCAGCAAGCCGATCATCAAACCGGTTCCGTTCCCCGTCATCATCCGCGCCGACGCGCTCCCCAAGCCGCCGCCGCTGCAGGCGAACCTCCTCTACGTCGTCAACCTGTCGCGCTCGTCGGCGAACCTGAACACCCAGTACGCGACGATCATGGGGGACCTCGGCACCTACTTCCAAGGGGTGGGGGTCGACATCGTCAACATGGGGGTCATCTCGACCTACGCCGACCAGTTCGGGCCGCGCCTCCTGATGGGCCAGAAGGAGGGCGGTCCCTCGACCCCCTCGCCGCTCCTGCTCGGCCTGCTGGCCCAGGGGGCGGACGCCGGGCTGACCAGCTATCAGAGCCTGCTCCCCATCCTCGGACCGACGCTGGGGAACATCGACTCCCCCGACATCCCGACGGCGCTCCAGCTCCTGGCCGCGTCGGGGGACTTCGACGGCGACACCCCGGTCTCCGAGGCGGAGAACGTGATCGACTTCGGAGAGGGGCTCAACGCCTTCCAGCTTCCGCCGGAGCTCGGGGGCATCGACCGCAGCGCGCTGTTCGACTCGCCCCTCGATCTGTTCATCGTCGTCTACCTGCAGCCGCTCCCGCGTCATTGCGCGCTGTCCGACGCCGCCTGCCAGGTCAACGGCCGAGCGCCCAACGACATCTTCCTCGACACCAACGCCGACGGCACGGCGAGCTGGCTCACCTTCGCCAACGGCGGCATGATGCCGTCGCGGGTGGTCCAGGCGGCCATCGCGACGCCCGAGGGGGTGAGCGAGTCCGACTTCGACGCGAAGTGCACGGCGGTCAACGGATTCCAGGTCTCCGACTTCTACGTCATCGGGCCCTCGCCGAGCGCGTACTTCCAGCCGCTCATGGCGGACCTGAACGCGGCCAACCCGGGGACCGGCCAGAGCGCCGACTTCTGCAGTCTGGTCGGATCGATGCCCGCCGCCGCCATCCAGGCGCTCGGCAGCGGGATCGCCGGCGTGTTGCACTAGCCTCGCGAGCGAAGCGACCGCCGCATGCCCCCCTCGGACGACCTCCCGGCCTGGCTGCGCGCCGGCGGCGTGCCCGGCCGGCGTCGCACCGACCAGCGGCGGCCGGGGGCGGCCGCCGCGCTGGCCGTGCTCTTGTTCCTGGCCGGCGGGGGGGCCGGTTACCTCGTGGCGCTGCGCCGGACGCCGGCGGCGCCGCCGCCCGTGCCGCCGCCGGTCTGTCCGCCCGTCGTCGCCTGCCTGCCGCCGCCCGCCGGGTCGAGCGGCGGGGGCGGGGAGACCGGCACGCGCCCGCGGCACGCCAAAGCCGCGCACCCGGCGCCGGCCGCGCTGGTCCCGCTCCCCTCGCAGAAGCCGATGGAAGAGGGAGAGCGCGCCAAGGCGTTGCGGGCGTTCGCCGAGAAGCGCGCCCCCGAGCTGCGCGACTGTCTCGACGCGCCCGACCGCGGGCCGCCCATTGAGCTGGGGGCCGCGTTCGAGATCAACGCCAACGGCTCCGTCGAGGTGGTGCAGATCCTGGGCGCCGAGTTGGCTCCCCCCGCCGTCCGCCGCTGCTACACCAGCCACTTCAAGAGTTGGCGCTTCCCCACGGAGCTCTTGCGCGGGGAAGAGAAGCTGCTGGTCAACTTCGTGCTCTGAATCGTGCTCTGAAAGGTCGGGGCGGGCGCAGGTCCCCGGCCGGGGTCGTCGGTCGGCAGCCGCGGCGGGCGCGGCCGCGACCTTGGGCGCCAGCGGTGCCACCACCCCTCGGCGCGCGCACGGCGCCTCAGGAGGCGTCGAACGGGCCGCCGTCGAGAGTCTGGCAACGCGGCCCGTAGCTGCCGCCGTCGGCTGGGAAGATGATGTAGGGCTCCCAGACGCCGCCCGCGGCCCGGCAGGCCTTCTCTCGCGCGCACTCGGACGCCGAGAGCGAGTTCGCGTCGGGGCGGCCGCAGAGGCAGGGATCGGGGTTGGTCGAACAGGCGACGGCATCGGCGCCGGCGTCGCGCGGACCGGCGCCCCCGCCCTGGCCGGCGGCGCCTCCAGCTCCGCCCTGGCCGGCGGCGCCGCCGGCTCCGCCCTGGCCGGCGGCGCCGCCGCCTTGCCCCGCGCGTCCGCCGCTGCCGCCCACCGCGCCGCCACCCGCCCCGCCCGTGCTCCGCGCGCCCCCGGCGCCACCACCCGGGTGGGCGGTGCCGCCGGCCCCGCCGCCGTGGCTGCCGCCGGCGCTTGCCATGTCGGCCGTCCGATCGGAGCCGCCGTCGGTCTTGGGCAGCGTGCCCGAGGAGCCGCAAGCGGCCACGGCGAGCGCGAGCACTGCGGGCAGCAGGCACCTCGATCTCATTCGCCTCTCCATTAGCGCGAATCCACCCCTAGCGCGAATCAACCCCGACGAGAATGACGGCCGACACATTCCGATGCGTGCCCGCCGGTGCGAAATCTTCGACGGCCCCGAACCCCGGCGCGGCTGGAGTTTCACGCGGTTAACGGCGGGGTGGCCAAACTCCCGAATCATTCAGCGGGTTTCCAGAAATGTTTCTGTTAGTATGGCGGCGTTGGTCGCCGGCACGAGGTAGTCCCCCAGCGCCCCGGCGGTTCGACCATCTTGGCTTCGAGGATCAAAGGCTGATGGCGGGACGAACAAGAACACGCGGGGCCGCGCTGCTCGTGGCGTTCGCCTTTGTGGCGCTCACGGGGGCGACGGTGGTGGTGCTCGCGCGCGCCGAGGGGGGCCACGCGGTCGAGAAGCGGAGCGACGACGCGCGCGCCGCCGCGCTGCGGGCGGCCGACGCCGTCCAGACGCTGCTCGGGGCGCTCGAGGCGCAGGTCCAAAACGGCACCTCCAACCCGCGGCTGGTGGCCGCGCTCGACGCCCGGGTCGACGCCGAGACCTTGCGCGATCTCTTGCTCAACGAGCCGTGGTGGGAATCGTTTCGGCGATCCACCGACGGGTTCGCGCTCTACACCGCGGACGCGCAGCCGATCGTCTCGTCGCGCCTGCCGGCCGGGTTCGACGCGCGAACGCTCGTTCGCGAGGCACGCGCGGCCTCGCGCGCCCGCGCGGCGCTGACCGTGGCGGCGGGGCAGGTGCTGGTGGTCGCGGCGGCGCCCATCCCGCTCGGCGGCCGGTCGATCGAGCCGGCGCTGGTGTCGGTGCGGGCGCTGGACGCGGAAGCGCTCGGCGAGGTGGCGGAGCGCGCGGGCGCGCGCGTGGCGCTCTCCGACGGGACCGAGGCGCTGCTGGTGGCGAATCCCAAGCGGGGCGGGCCGGCCGGCGGCTCGCCGGCGCTGGCGCGCGGGTTCGATCTGCCGCTGCCGGGCGTGGGGATCTTCGACGGGTACGCGGTGGCGGCGGTCGCGCTGCCGGGCGACGCGCGCGGCGACCTGCGAATCTTGGCGGTGGTCGCCGCCCCGCCGGGGACGTGGGCCGCGCGCCTGCCGGGTGGCGCGATCGGGATCCTGGTCGTCGGGATGATGCTGGCGATCGGCAGCTTCACGGCGCTCGCGGGGCCCCGCGGGCGGAAGAAGGCGCCGCGTGACGCGCGCGGGACCGCGGCGGCGTCGCCCATCGCCGGGCGCTACACGCTGGTCTCGCGGCTCGGCGAGGGCGGGATGGCGGAGATCTACTCGGCGGTGACGACCGGGGTGGGAACCTTCCGGCGGCCGGTGGTGATCAAGCGGCTCAAGCCGGAGCTGGCCGCCGATCCGAACGCGGTCGCGCAGTTTCGCGACGAGGCGAACCTCCTGGCCGCGTTCAACCACCCCAACATCGTCGCCGTGCACGACTTCGGCCGCTGGGACAACCGCTTCTTCCTGGCCGAGGAGTACGTGGCGGGGCGGAACCTGGGGCGCGTCGTCGAGCAGTGCTTCGCGCGCACCGGGCGCCCCCCGGCGCCGGAGCTCGTCGCCTACGTCGCGCGCGAGGTCTTGAAGGCGCTCGACTACGCGCACCGCATGGAGAACGGCGAGGGGCGCCCGCTCAAGATCGTCCACCGCGACATCTCGCCGGAAAACGTCGTGGTGACGCCGCAAGGCGAGGTGAAGCTGCTCGACTTCGGGATCGTCAAGGCGGCCGAGGGGCGCATCACCAAGACGGAGATCGGGATGGTGAAGGGGAACGTCTCGTTCATGGCGCCCGAGCAGGCGCGCGGCCTGGAGGTCGACGGGCGGGCGGACCTCTACGCGCTGGCCCTGGTCCTCTTCTTCTGCCTGACGGGACGGGCGCTCTACGCCGCGGACAACGTCTACGAGCGGCTGATGCAGGCGGCGACCGGGCCGGGGGCGAACGAGCGGGCGCTGTTCGCGCGGCTCCCCCGGCCGTTCTCCACGGTGATCGCGCGGGCGACCGATCCGGACCTCGGGCGCCGTTACCCGAGCGCGCGCGAGATGGCGGCGGATCTCAAGAACTGGGCGGTCAACGGGGCGACCCCCACCGCGCACCTGGTCAACGAGCTCTTCGGCGAGGAGCTGAAGGAAGAGGCGCGCCAGCTGGCGACGTTCCCCACCGTCGAGTCGTCACGGGAGCTGGTCAGCTACTCGTCGTCCGACCGGGGCTAGGGATGCGCAACCAGGCGTGCCCGCCGCGGCGCTGACCTCCCGGCTGGTACGGTCCGCCGGTCCCGATCCAGGTTATTCTCGACAGGGATGGCCGTCGACGACAGCGTGATCGCCGCGCTCGAAGCGGCCGTGGGGGCGGCCCCCGACAACCGCGCCCTGCGGCTGCACCTGGGGGGCTTGCTGCTGGAGGCGGGGCGGGACAAGGCGGCGCTCGACCACTGCGCCGTCGTCCTGGCCGCGGCGCCCGACGATCTGGCGGCGCTCGATCTGGGCGCCCGCGCGGCCACGGCGGCGGGGGACGTGGCCCGCGCCGAAGGCTACCGCCGGATCTGGACGGCCCTCTCGGGCGTGGCCGCGGCGCCGCCGGCTGTTTCGCCCGCGCCGGCCCCCCCGAGTGATCCGACGCTGGCGCCGGTCGTCCCGCTGCGCGTGATCGAAGGGGGCGCCGGCGGCATCGCCGACGTCGAGATCTCCCAGGTCAAGCTGGCGGACGTGGCTGGCATGGAGGAGGTGAAGCGGCGGTTGCAGCTCTCGTTCCTGGCGCCGCTGCGCAACCCCGAGATGATGCGCGCCTACGGCAAGTCCCTGCGGGGCGGCCTGCTGCTCTATGGACCTCCGGGCTGCGGCAAGACGTTCATCGCGCGCGCGGTGGCGGGCGAGCTGGGGGCCTCGTTCATCACTGTCGGGCTCTCCGACGTGCTCGACATGTGGCTCGGGCAGAGCGAGCGCAACCTTCACGAGTTGTTCGAGACGGCGCGGCGGGCGGCGCCCTGCGTGCTGTTCTTCGACGAGATCGACGCCCTGGGGCGGAAGCGGACCTTGCAGCGCCACTCGGCCGGCGCCAACGTGGTCAACCAGCTGCTCGCCGAGCTGGACGGCGTCGGCTCGGACAACGCGGGCGTGTTCGTGCTGGCGGCGACCAATCACCCCTGGGACGTCGACGCGGCCCTCCGGCGCCCGGGCCGATTCGATCGCACCGTGCTGGTCCTTCCCCCCGACCTGGCGGCGCGCGAGGCGATCCTGCGGATGGCGCTGCGCGATCGTCCCGTGGCGGGCGGCATCGACCTGGGCCGTTTCGCCAAGCGCACCGAGGACTTCTCGGGCGCCGATCTCACGCACCTGGCCCAGAGCGCCGCCGAGCTGGCGATGGAGGAGGGTCTGGCGTCCGGCGCGGTGCGCCCCATCGACGGCGGCCACCTCGAGCGCGCCTTGCGCGAGCTGCGTCCGAGCACGCACGTCTGGATCGAGACGGCCCGCAACTACGTGATGTTCGCCAACGAGGGCGGCGTCTACGACGATCTGCAAGCCTACCTGCGGGCGCGGAAGAAGCTGTGACCGGCGGCGGCCCGGGCGACGCCGCCCGCGAAGCCCGCCGGCGCGCCGAGCTGCTGGTGTCGGCGGGACGCGCGGGGGAGGCGATCGTGTTGCTCGAGCGCGCGCTCGCCGCCGCGCCCGACGACGCGGCGACGCTCTGCCAGCTGTCGCTCGCCTACCTGCACGCCGGCGACCGCAAGAAGCAGCTCGCCACCGCCGAGCGCGCGGCGGCCGCCGATCCGGAGAGCGAGTGGGCGCATCGCCTGCGCTGCGACGCGCTGGGGGCGCTGGGGCGGCGGCCCGAGGCGGTGGAGGCGGCGCGGCGCGCGCTCGCGCTGGCGCCGCGGGAACCGCTGGCGCTCCTCTGCCTGGTGAACGCGCTGCGCGCCACCGATCGCGACTGGGAGGAGGCGACGGCCCGCGCCGAGGAGCTGGTCGCGCTGGCGCCGGCGCGCGGGTCCGCGCACGAGGCCTGGGCGCTCGTCGCGCTTGGCCGCAACCGTCTGGCCGAGGCCGAGGCGGGGATGCGCCGGTCCCTGGCGCTGGAGCCGGAGACCGCCAGCTTTCACAACAACCTCGGCCTGACGCTGTTGCGCCAGGGGCGCCGCGAGGAGGCCGTGGCCGCCTTCGAGAACGCGGCGCGGATCGATCCGACGATGGAGGTCGCGCAGCGGAACCTGTCGATCGGGATCCGCCGTCACCTGCACCGGAGCCTGCCGGGGCTGCTCACCGACGGTCTGCTGCGCTTCATCCCCGGCAGCGACCGGCCGGAGCTGGCCCGGGTAAGGCGCATGGCCGTGGCCATCGTCGTCGTTGCGATCGCCGCCGGCGTCTGGTTGGGGATACGGTACGCGCCCAATCGGTTCCCGTCGATCTTCGCGACGGTCGTTCTGGCGGCGGCCGTCGTCGCCCCGCGGATACGGCAGCGTCGGCTCTCCCCCACGCTGCGGAGGTTTGCGGCTTCGCGCCGGCTGGCCTCGCCGAACATCCCGCTCAAGCGCGTGCTGCTGATGCTGGTGACGATGCCCTTCTTCCTGGGGGGCCTGGTAGTGGCGATCCTCGCCCTGGTCGATCCGAAGCGCCCCTACGGGCCGGCGCACCGAGCGCTGGTCGGCGTGGTCGGCGTGGTTTGCCTGGTTGCCACCTTGCGCGTCGCCCTTCGCCGGCGCTAAGTGGATCCGTGCGCTCCCAGCCGGCGTTCGAGCCGGTGGGAGAGGCGGGTGAAGGGGTAGCCGAGCGCGAAGTAGAGCGCCGCGCAGAGGAGGCCCGGGGCGATCCAGCCCCGGTTGTCGACAGCGGTGATGGTCATTCGTTTGGTGAGCTCGACGACCGTGAGCACCGAGACGAGCGAGCTGTCCTTGAGCAGTGAGATGAAGTCGTTGGTCATGCCCGGCACCGCCAGGCGCAGGGCCTGCGGCAGGATCACCTGGCGGAAGGCGGCCCGGCGGGTGGCGCCGACCGCCAGCGCCGCCTCCCACTGCGCGCGCGGCACCGCGTTGATCGCGGCGCGGTAGATCTCCGATTCGTACGCAGCGTAGTTGAGGCCGAGCCCCACGATGGCGGCGGTGAAGGGGCCGAGCGACACGACGCCGGCCAGGCCGTAGTAGAGGAGATAGAGCTGCAGCAGCACCGGCGTGCCGCGCACGATCTCCACGTAGACCGCCGCCAGCGGGCGGAGGCGCGCGCTCTCGACCCGCGCCAGCGCCAGCGCCAGGCCGAGCGGCGCGGCGATGGCCATGGCCGCCAGCGAGAGCAGCAACGTCACCAGCGCCCCTTGACCGAACAGCAGGAGCTGCTCGGGGGTCAGCGCGCGCGGCGCGAGCTTGGCGGCCGGTGGCGGCGGCGCGGCGCCCAGCGCGGCGAGCCTCTGCTGGCGGTCGTCGTCGAGCCCCCAGCGGGCGAGCGTCCGGCGCCAGGCGCCCGAAGCGATCATCTGGCCGAGCGCGCCATCGAGCGCGGCGCGCAGCTCTTCGTCGGCCGGGCGCAGCGCGATCGCGTAGCGCCCCTCGGCCACGTCGCCCACGGCCACCAGCGCGGGGTGGCGCGGCAGGTAGCGGGCGACCATGACGTCGTCGAGCAGCACGGCGTCGGTGCGCGCGTGCTCGAGGTCGACCAGCTGCTCGTCGACTCCCTCGTAGGGGACGGCGTCGGCGCCCGCCGCCCGCAGCAGATCCCAGGCCTGGGTGTTGGCCAGCGTCCCGACCCGCAGGCCGCGCAGCGAGGAGAGATCGCGGATGCGGCCGTCGCCGCGCCGGGCGCAGAGCCGCTCGGCGAAGAGGTAATAGGGGCGCGTGAAGCTGACGCGCGCGGCGCGCGCCGGCGTGACTTCGATTCCGTTCAGCGCGACGTCGAACGTTCCGCGCTCGAGCGACGGGATCAGCGTCGACCAGTCGTTCTGGACCATGCGCGCGCGGACGCCGAGCGACTCCGCCAGCGCGTCGGCGAGGTCGACCTCGAAGCCGACCAGCGCGCCGCCGCGCGCGGGATCTTCGTAGGCGTACGGCTCGCCGCCCTGCTCGTCGGCGCCCCAGCGCAGCTCGCCGCCGGCGGCGACCCGGGCGAGCGCGCCGCTTCCTCTCGCCTCGGGCGCCGCGCAAGCGCCGACCGCGAGCGCCAGGAGAACGGCGCCCGTGGCGACGGACGGGCCGCGGCCGCGCCACGTCGATTCCGATTTTCGTAACGGCTCGACCATTCGAACGTTACGAGACTTTCTTACTTTGCGGCCAAGAATCTGCCCGTACAGAGGCGCGACCGCGACTTCGGCGGCCTGGCACGGGGGTTGTAGGGGCGAATGGACGCCCAAATGAGAGAGCGCCGGTCCGACATCATCGATCTTCCCATCCAGCGCGCGCCGATCGTTCCGGCGCACCTGACCGTCGACGGCGCGCGAAAGATCGCCGCCTTGAAGCGCGCCGTCGTCGTCCTCGTCGAGAGCGGGGGGCGCCTGCTGGGGCTCGTCGAGGCGCGCGCGCTGGCCGACGCGCCCGCCGGGGCCGAGGTCGTGACGGTCGCGCGACCGATCGGCCTCGGCCTCCGTCCGACCACGTCGCTGCAGCGGGCGCGCGAGCTCCTGCTGCGCGCGCGCCTCAACGCGCTTCCGGTGGTGGTGGGCGCGTTTCTGCTGGGCGTGGTCCACCTGGCCGACGTCGAGCGCGCGCTCGGCGCCGCGCGCGCCGTCGAGGCCGACCGCGCCGACGCCGCGCGCGCAGTCGCCTGAACGAGACGTCGTCGTGCGGGAGATGCGCACTTGTACAACAGGACGCAACATTCGTTATCCGCTCGCGAACCCCGCGCCGGCGGTGCTACCCTGCCTCGCGTGTCGGAGAAAGAGCGGACGATCGCGGTCGCGGACGGTTTACGCATCGTGATCATCGACGACAATGAGGACGTCACCGAGGCGCTCAAGGACCTGCTCGAGGAGACCGGTCACCGCGTCTGGTCGGCCCGCACCGGCCTGGACGGCGTCGACCTCGTGCAGGAGATCGGTCCCAACGTGGTGCTCTGCGACCTCTCGCTCCCGCACATGGACGGCCTCGAGACCTGCCGCCGGATCCGCGCGCTCCCCATCGCGGTCCGCCCGCTGATGGTGGCCATCACCGGCTGGGGACGCGACGAGGACATCCGCCGGACGCGCGAGGCGGGGTTCGACCACCACCTGGTCAAGCCCCTGAGCGGCAACCTCGACCGGGTTCTCCGCGGCCTCAGCTCCTGAGCGCGCGCTCGAACGGGGCGAGGCCGCCGCACGCCTCTCGTCGCCTCGAGGGCACGAAGCGTGGGCACGAACGGGGTCGAGGTGTAACGTTCAGCTCGCGATATTGTTGTACAAGACTCGCGGCGCGCGCTACCTTCATCGACGCACGTGATTGCCGCGAAGATGAAGAGGGAAAGCAAGCGTACGACAGCCACGGCGGCGGGGCTCCGGCGCTCGAAAAGTGAGCTGGCCGACGGCGGGATGAACCTCCAGCAGCTTCGGGAATACGTGCGGAAGACCCAGGGGGACGTCGCGCGCAAGGCCGCGATCACCCAACCGCAGCTGTCGCGCATCGAGGGGCGGCGCGACCACCTCGTCTCCACCGTGCGCAAGTACGTTCGCGCGCTGGGCGGCGACATCCACGTGGTCGCCGAGATCGGCGTCGACCGGATCGTGCTCCGAGACGTCTGACGGCTCCGCATGCCGTCGAGGGTATATTCCCTTGACGGGTTGGAGAGGACGCGACTAACCTCAGCCGCATGCATGCCAGCGTGCGCCGGCCTGGTCGTCGACCCTCTTCCGCCTCCGCATGAAGACGATGCACGCCTCAGCAGTGCGCGGCGCCTTCGCCAAGGTGCTGGAAGCCGTTCGGCAGAAAGCGGAAGCGGTGGTGGTCGTTCGCTACGGCCGTCCCGTGGCCGCGCTGGTTCCGCTCGATCGCCTGGCGCCGCACGAGCTCAGCGCGCTCGAGCGGGTGAAGCTGCCGGGCGGCAAGCCGGAAGACCCCGCCCGCTAGCGGCCCCGGTTTACTTCTCGCCCTTCCCCTGTTTGGCCGATCGCGCCGGGTGCGCCTCGTGGCCCTGCTCGCCGCCGCCGTGCGCTCTCTTCTTCTCCTCGCAGTCTTCCAGCTCGACGAGATCCTTCTTGGGGATGATCACCGCGATGGTCTTGTTGTAGCGGGTGAGCTTGATCCGTTCCCCCGCGGCAGAGTTGCGGAGCACGGAGGCGAAGCCCTTGCGGGCCTCGGCGGTCGGCATTCGCTGGCTCATCTGTTCCTCCTTGGTATGTGGTCCTTGTGCACGGCTCATGCCGGCGATTCCGTACAAATATGGTGCGCCATTGCCTGAGTGGTGTGACCGTTCGGTAGCGGTGGTGCGCACCAGGCCGTAACGATCTTGGATCCGTTCGTGCGTGGCGATACGTCTGTTCGCGCATGACCTCCGTAGATCCCGTCATGCGGTCACATCTGCGACGATTCTCCTGGGCCCGGATCGGCTCGCCGATCGCGGCGCTTTGTGTGGCGACTGTCGGCTGCGGGTTCAAACCGATGCCCCTCGCGACCTCCACGGGCGGCAGCGGCACCCCCGCCACCTCGAGCGGCGGCAGCCCCGGGACCTCGTCCGGCTCCGGCGGTCACGGTGGCAGCGGACCGACCACGACCGGCATGGGCCCGGACGCCGGCTCACTGCCGCCGCTCACCGATTTCCCCGCCACCCCGGTCCTCGATCCCTCGGCGCCGCCCAACGCGCAGGCGCTGTTCGACGGGAATGCGCCTCGCGCCGGCGGCGCCCCCTGCATCACCTCGCCGCTCCCGGGGACGCTCATGCCGCGCAACTGGCTCCGGCCGCGCTTCGATCTGACCGCCGCCTCGGGCGAGAACCTGTTCGAGATCGATCTGTCGGTCCCCGGGTTCGCGCACACCCTGCGGATCTTCACCGCCAACCCGGCCACGGCGCTCGACGCCGCGCTCTGGAATTCCCTGCGCGGATCGATCACCGATGAGACCATCACGGTGGCCATGCGCGCGCTGACCGTCGACGCCAGCGGCGCGGTCACGCTGGCGCCTTCGGCCGCCGCCAGCTCGAGCTTCGTCATCGCGCCGGTCGACGCGCCCGGAAAGATCGTCTACTGGGCGCTGGCCGACGACATGGGGACCAAGGTCGGATCGCTCAAGGGGTTCGGCATCGGCGACGAATCGGTCGAAAACGTGCTGGTCCCGAGCCAGGTCGCCACCCGCGCCACGGACGACACCTGCATCGGGTGCCACGCCGCCACGCCCGACGGCAACTCGGTGGGGTTCACCATGGGGCCGCAGAACTACTTCAACCAGCTGGCCAACGTGACCGCCGGTTCGGTGGGGGCGACGCCCTCGTACGCCACGGCCGCCGCGCTCGCCACCATGCAGACGCTGCATGGGATCCCCGCCTACTCGCGCGCGCACTGGAGCGACGGCGACCGCATCGCGCTCCTGAGCGACACGGGGACCTTGCACTGGGTGGAGGTCGACGGCGCCGCCAGCGGGACGCTGGCCCGCACGGGCGACGCCAACAAGGTGACCGAGCCGACCTTCAGTCACGACGGCCAGAGCGTCGTCTACGTCTCGGCGACGGCGCTCACCGACGGGCGTCTCAACACGGGGCCCGCCGATCTGTACACCGTCCCCTTCGCCAACCGCGCGGGCGGCGCCGCGACGCCGCTGCCGGGCGCCTCCGACGCGAGCTTCACCGAGTACTACCCCGCGTTCTCGCCCGACGACGCCTACGTGGCGTTCACCCGCGTGCCGGGCGCCGAGTCGGCCTACAGCGACCCCGACGCCGAGGTCTACCTCTTGCCCTTCAACAACGGGCGCGGCGGGACGGCGATTCGCCTGGCGGCCAACGACGCGGCGGCGTGCCAGACGTCGCTCAGCAGCCCCGGCCTCACCAATGACTGGCCGAAGTGGTCGCCCGAGGCGGCGACCGCCAACGGCAAGACCTACTACTGGCTGACGTTCTCCTCCAAGCGCTTCGGCAGCGCCAACGCCCAGCTCTACATCACCGGCGTCGTCGTCGACGGCAGCGGGAAGGTCACCACCTACCCCGCGCTCTATCTCTGGAATCAGCCGTCCAGCGACGGGAACCACACGCCGTCCTGGGACGACTTCGCGATCCCGTCGATCAGCATCGGCTGACCGGCGGCGCTCCCCAGCCAGCGTCCGACCGTGGCGCGGACGAGGCGCTCGATCTTGGGTTGCGCCAGGGTCACCGTCCCGGACAGCGCCGTCCCCTCGCCGACCAACTCGGGCTCGCAGCCGGCGAGCAGGATGGGCGGTGATTTTCCGCCCAGCGTCCAGCAGGCCGTCACCACGGTGTGGGCGTTGAGGCCGCACGTCGGTGGGACCTCGTGCGGCGCCGCGCACCCGAGCTCGCTGACGTCGATCAGGTAGACGGTGCCGGGCCGCTCGCCGCGGCGGACGGCGTCGATCACCAGCAGCAGATCCGGTCGCTCGAGCATCGCGTAGGCGAGGTGCAGCGAGCGGACGCCGACGTCGGCCACGGTGACGCCGGGCGGGGGAACCTCCTCGAGCAGCCGGCGCGCCACCTGGACCCCGAGGCCGGCGTCGCCGTGGAAGACGTCGCCGAGCCCAGCGACGAGGATGCGCGCGCCGTCGGATTTCATTGGACCTCCACCCTCTCGACGCGTAGCTCGCGGCCGCCCAGCACCTCGATCTCGCCGCTCCCACACCGACAGGGATCGAGGCACGTCTCGAGGTGGACGTCGGCGCCGCAGCGCCGGCAGCGCCCGCGCCCGCGCACCTCGTCGATCTCCAGGCGCGCGCCGTCGAGCCGCGTGCCGCGCGTACAGATGCCGAAACAGAAACGGATCGTCTCCGGAAGGACGCCGCAGAGCTCGCCGATCTGCAGCCGCACGCACCGCACGCGCGCCGGCTCGACCTCGCGCTCCAGGGCGGCGACCACCCGGCCCATGATGGCCAGCTCGTGCATGGCGGGGAACCTAGACCCGCCCGAACGGCCGTCAATTCACCGGCGCGGCTTTAAGGCTCTCCCCTAGTAGCGCCCGCGCGGTTCGGACCCAGGGGGCGGCCTGACCGCGAAACGACTAACGATTCTCGCCGAAGCCGAGGCCGAGGAGGAGGTAGCCGCCGGAGAGATTGGCCGCGGTGGCCCGGTTCACGATGGCCTCGAGGCCGCGGATCATGGCGCCCCCCTCCACCAGCGCGCGTACGTGGCTCACGCCCGCGCGGGTCGGCAGGAAGATCCCCAGCCGCCCTCCGGCGCTGGCGATCGGCGCGGAGCCGGAGCCGCCGGTGGGGCCGGCGACGTTCGGGTGTCCCCTCATCCAGGCCCAGCCGAACCTGCCGGTGGCGCCGAGGTCGATGATCAATCGGCCGACCGACCAGTGAGGCCCGGCGGTGAGCGCGAGCGCCAGCAGATCGGTGTCCACGTCGCCGAAGGCGACCGACGAGCCGCCGTTCAGTCCCTGCAGATCGACCGCCGCCATCCAGCGGCCGCGCGCGACCGCCGCCGAGGCACCGAGGCCCCAGAGCAGCAGGTTATTCCCGGGGTGAGGTTCGAGCTCCAGCGTCCCCGACAAGAAGAGGGTGGGCTGGCGCGGGCGCGGCGCGGCGCTGGCGATTGGCGGCGGCGCGGGCGGCGGGGGCGGCGGCGGCATCTGGGTCGCGGAGTGCACCAGCTCGGCGACCGCCAGCGCGAGCGCGCGCGGTCGGGCCTCGGGCGAGATGTCGCTGAGCTCGACCTTGCGCTCGGCGGCGCCGGCGCGCGCCGGATCCTGCACGCGCACGACGACGGAGGTGGCGGTCGCATCGCAGGGATCGAGGGTGAGCGCCACTTGCAACCCGGGCCCTTCGGGCGCCGGGGAGCTGGCGAGGAGACAACAAGGAGGGACGTGGCCGGCCAGCTCGACCTCCAGCGAACCGAGAAAGGCCCCGACGGAGAACGGCGCCGACGGGCAGGCCGGGACGGAGATCCGGATCGGGGGCGCGTCGGCCGCGCGCGCGGAACCGGCCCCCAGCGCCATCGCCGAGATGAGGACCGGAACCAGGAGCCCCCGCATGGGGCCGTGTTATCGCATGTGTGACAGGGCGGTGCTCAAATCGCGACCGGCGGGGAACTCGCGGACGTAGGCCTCGGCGGCGGCGCGTTCGGCGGGGCGGTTGCCGGCGCGCGCGTAGGCCTCGACCAGGCGGGCGCGGACGTCTTCGCGCAAGCTTCTGGGGACGCCCAGATCGAGCGCCTGGTTCAGCGCCACCGCCGCCTCGGCGGGGCGGTGCAGGTCGTCGAGCTCGAGGCGGCCGAGCGCGAGCGCGGCCAGCGACGCCTGGGGATCGCCGGGGAAGTGGCTCAAGATCCGCTCGAGCGGCGCGACGGCGTCTGCGGCGTGACCCGACAGGCGGGCCACGTCGGCCAGCAGGAAGAGATCGGCGACGCCGCGCCGGTGGGTCTCGCGCGAGAACCCCTGCGCGCCCAGCGCGGCGAACGCCTCATGATGATGGCCCCCGCGCGCCAGCTCACGCCAGGCGTTCGTCTCGCCGGCCGGCGCCGCCGGCGCGGCCGGTTCGGTGGCCTCCGCGGCCTCGGCGGCTTCCGCCGGCGCTGCGGGCCGAGGGGGCGCCTGGTCCGGCGTTTCGCCGGCGGGCGACGCGGCCTCCAGCACGTCGAGCGATTCGCCGGCGGCCAGCCGGCGGGCGCGCTCGGGGACGCGCTCGCCGCGCACGAGCACCGCGCCGTGCTCGACGGCCACGTGGAGCCGGCCGGGCGCACGCTGGCAATCGAAGCCCGTTCCCACCACCTCGACCGTCGCCAGCCCGCACTCGATCTCCCAGCGCCGCGGACCGCCCGGCCGCACCTCGAAGTGCGCCGACCCGCGCTCGAGCGCGGCGACGAACGACGTCCCGCTCGACTCGAGCGGCTCGAGCCGCGCGCCGCCCGAAAGATCGACCGTCGATCCGTCCGACAGCGAGAGCACCTCGCCCGCGGCCGGCGCCTCGACGGCGGAGAGCGGACGCCCGTCGGCGAAGCGGAGCGGCCCCCGATCGCGCCGCCCGATCCCCCAGACGACGACCAGCACCGCCGCCGCCGCGATCAGCGACGTCACGCTCCAGAGGCGCGTGCGCTCGCGCCGGGGCGGCCGCTCGCGCGCCTCGATCCGTCGCCACATCCGGGCCAACGCCTCCTCGTTCACCGGAGCGGTGAGGCCGTCCTTGATCGGATCGGGCAGCCGGGTCACGAGACCACCTCCGCCCGATCTGGCAGCGCCGTGACGTGGCGCTCGACGATCGCGTCCGCCTCGGCGATGCGCCGCTTGACGGTGGCCAGCGAGCAGTCGGCGTGCGCGGCGACCTCGGTCAGCTCCAGCCCTTCGACGTGGCGAAGCATCCAGGCGATGCGCAGCGGCGCCTTCATGCCGCCCAGCACCCGATCGACGAGCGCCAGCTCGGCCCGCTGGTCGGCGGAGGCGCCCCCGTCGGCCAGCGATTCCAGCGTGGCGTCGTCCGCCCCCCGGTCGAGGCCGACGAGCCGGGCCAGCTTCCGGCGGCGGAACCGCCGGCGCACCAGGCTGACCGCGATCTGCCCCATCCAGCCCCGCACGGCCGCCGGCTCGCGCAGCGAGCCGAGCTGCTCGAAGGCCGTCACGAAGGTGTCCTGCACGACCTCCTCGGCCTCGCCCCGGTTGGCCAGCAGGCGGCAGGTCATCGCCAGGAGGCTCGCGGCGTGCCGGCGATAAAGCATCTCCCGTCCCCACCGATCGCCGGTGAGGGCCCGCCGGACCAGCTCCTCGTCTCCAAGAGCCTCCGACGCTTTCAGCGGGAGAGACCGACTCACGAGCACGCCCATTCTAACAGTAAAGATTCCCGGGGCGGCCCAAACGGCTCACGCCGCAGGCGTTCGGCGCGCTGAGCCGTTTCGGAAAGCTTGGGGCTCTAGGTCAACATGAAGCCTTCGCCGACGACCATTTCAATTGCCGCCATCTTCGCGCTGCTGCTCGCTGCGCTGCTCGTCCTGCCGAGTTGCGGCAACAGTTCGGCCAAGGTGATCACCACCGGGACCGGCGGGACCCAGGGGGGCTCAGGCGGTTCGGGTGGGAGCTGCACCGCAGGTGGCGTTGCCTGTAGCACCAACAACCAGTGCTGTTCGGGCTTGTGCGATCCGACGGCCAAGACCTGCAGCGGCGCGGTCGGTAAGTGTGGCGGCGCGGGCAGCGCGTGCACCGTGGCCACCGATTGTTGCAACCTCCAGTGCAACGGCGGCGCCTGCGCGAGCGCGGCCAGCTGCACGGCCGACAACGGCACCTGCACGACCTCGTCGACCTGCTGCGGCGGGAACTGCACGGGCGGCAAGTGCCAGCCGCTCAACACGAGCTGTCTCACCGCCGGCAACCCCTGCACCGCCGCCGGGGGCGATGGTGGCGTCGCGGGTGGCTGCTGCTCCGGTCTCTGCAGCGGGGGCAAGTGTGTGCTCGGCTCGTCGTTCTGCATCCAGCCGGGCGACGTCTGCGCCCGCGATCTCGACTGCTGCGGCGGGTTCTGCTCGATCGCCTCGGGCGCCACGCTGGGCGTCTGCATGGACGTTTCGACGACCGGCGCCGGCCAGTGCACGCACGACGGCGTCCTCTGCAACGGCTGCGGCAGCTGCTGCAGCCGGAACTGCGGTCCGTGGGCGCAGACCGGCGTGGACGTCTGCCAGCCGGGGCTCGGCTGCAAGATCCTGAACAGCCTCTGCACCAGCAGCAGCGAGTGCTGCGGTGGTGACACGGGCGCCGTCACGTGCAACCCGGCCACCGGCGGGAACACCAGCATCGGCGTCTGCTCGCAGAACTCGGGGAACCAGGTTCCGGGCGGTATTTGCCGTCTCACGGGCGGCAACAACGCCTGCTCCAACGCCCAGAGCGACTGCATCTGCTCGGTCGACCCCAAGGTCGCCTGCTGCGCCTTCGACACGCTCGGCCTGCCACGTTGCGTGGGCTCGGGGACCTGCGCCGACGGCGGCAGCGGCGTCTTCGTGGGGACCGATTCCAACTGCTGCATCAAGCCGGGCGACACCTGCCACACCTCCTCGGAGTGCTGCGGCCTCGTCCCCTGCGTCCCCGACTCGACCGGGACCCTCCGCTGCCTGACCACCACCCAGGACGGCGGCATCGTCTGCGTCAAGCAGGGCGGGACCTGCACCGCCACCGGCGACTGCTGCACGGGCCTGGTCTGCAACGTCACGCCGGGGGGCACGGGGACCTGCGAGCCGCCGCAAACGCCACAGCCGGACGCGGGCGCCTGTGCCCTCTACGGTCAGGGCTGCAATGCCAACACCCCCTGCTGCGGCGGGGTGCAGTGCACCTACTCACCGACGGAGACCGCGTGCGCCGGGCAGCAGGGCTGCACCTGCTTCAACCCCATCGTGATCGGCGCGGTCACGCCGTAGTCACCGCCCGCGAAGCGTGCCCTCGCGTATGCTCTCGCGATCGTGAGCGGCCCTTCGATCATCGTGCACGGCGGCGCGGGCGACTTCGGGCCCGAGGACGGCGACGGCGCCGCGCCCATCGCCGGTTGCAGCGCGGCGGCGCGCGCCGGGTTCGAGATTCTGCGGCGCGGCGGCACGGCGCTCGAGGCGGCGGTGGCCGCCGTGGTCGCGCTGGAGGACGATCCGCAGTTCAACGCCGGGATCGGCTCGGCGCTCACCGCGGACGGCGAGGTCGAGTGCGACGCCTCGGTGATGGTCGGAGACGGCCGCGCGGGCGCGGTGGGGGCGCTGCGCGACCTCAAGAACCCCATCATCTTGGCGCGCCTGGTGATGGAGAAGACGCCGCACGTGCTGCTCGTCGGCGCGGGCGCCGCGGCGTTCGCCGGCGAGCACGGGCTGGCGCCGCTGCCGCCGGGCGCGCTCGTCACCGAGCGGATGCGGGGCAAGTGGCGCGCCGCCCTGGCCCGCGCCGCCGCGCGGTCGGGCGGGACGGTCGGCTGCGTGGCCCGCGACGCCGCCGGCGGGGTGGCCGCCGCGACGTCGACCGGGGGGACGATGCTCAAGCGTGCGGGGCGGGTGGGGGACTCGGCGGTGATCGGCGCCGGGACCTACGCCGACGACGGGGCCGGCGGCGTCTCGTGCACCGGCCACGGCGAGGCGTTCATCAAGGCGGCGGCCGCCAAGCAGGCGGTCGAGGCGATACGCGCGGGGCGCTCGCCGACCGAGGCCGCGCAGCTCGTCTTGGCGTCCGTCCGGCGCTACGGGGGGGCGGGCGGCCTCATCGGTGTCGACGCCGCCGGACGCCTCGGCCTCGCCTTCGACACCCCCCGCATGGCCCACGCCTGGATCGACGTCCACGGCAACGCGGGCGCGGGCTTCGCCGCGGCGCCCTGAGGGGCCGCCGGGTCACATCAGGCTCCACCAGAGGGCCATGCCGTTGCCGTAGGCGTGGGCGGCGACGCTGGGCCAGAGGTTGCCGGTCCGATGAAACGCCCAGCCGAAGACCAGCCCGCTCCAGAAGATCGTGACCAACCCGAGCGGCGAGTAGCCATGGGGCAAGGTGAAACAGACGCTGCTCGCCACGATGGCGAAGGTCGGCGAGCGGTCGCGCAGAAGCCGCGCCAGCAACGCGCGGCGGAACACCAGCTCCTCGACCAGCGGCGGCAGCACGACCATCTCGAGAACGGACATCGCCAGCCGCCAGCGCGCCGCCGGATCGAGCGCCGGGGGCAGGTCGGTCCAGGCAGAGCGATGGTGAAGCGCCGACGCCGCGAGGCCGATGCCGTACTCACCGAGGCGCCGGACGCCGATCGCCGCCAGCATGGTGAGCCCGATCTCGCGTCGCGCCGGCCAGCCCAGGCTGTCGCGCCAAGAGATCCCCCAGCGGCGAAACACGATCCGCGCGATCCACCAGAGGCCAACGGCGTAGAGCACCGCGCCGACGCTCGCGGTGCCGAGCCCGCGCCGGGCGGCCGCGAGCACCGCGAGAAGCGCGAACGCGACCAGCATCGACCAGAGGAGGCAGCGAACCAGCGCCGCGTAGAGCGCGCCGAGGGACCAGGGCGTGGGAAGGTCGGGGCGCGGCGGGCGCGGCTGGCGGCGCCGGCGGAAGAGGATCGCCGCCGCCAGGAGGCCAGCGGCGAGCAGCGACCCTTCGAGGCCGGCCCGCGCGGCGCGAAGCCGCGGAAACCGCGCCGGAAGCTCCGCCAGCCGCTTGGCCGCCGCCGTATCGCCGATCCGGGCGGCCGCCACGACACAGGCGCGGGCCGCGCACCACGCGCCGGCGGAGGCGGTCAGGGCGGCCAGGCGAGCCTGGTCGCACGCCGCCAGTCCGTCACACGCTTTTCGGTCAGGACCGTAGGCGCAGGTCACGACCCGCGGGAACACCGTCCCTGCCTCGCCGGTCGCGAGGAGGGGCTCGACCTCGCGCCATCGCCCGCGCTCGCCGAGCACGACCGCCAGTCGCGCCCGCGCCCCGTCTCTGGTCGCCGCCGCCGCCGATGACTCGGCCAGCAGGGCGCCGAGCGCCCGCTCGGCGTCGGCGGCGACCGGATCGGCCAGCGGCTCATCGAGGGGTTCGCGCCGGATCAGGGTGTCGAAGGCCGCCAGCGGCTCACCGGCGCGGGTGTCGACCACGCTCTTGCGCTTCACCGCCAGACCGCCCAGGAGGGCGGCGGCGATGACCAGCGTCCCCAGGACCGTCAGCCAGCGTGAGAACGGCCGAGGTCCGGCGGGCGCGGCGGGGAGCGCGGGCGCCTCGTTCACGGCGACCAGGATCTCAGCGTTGGGCGCGGGTCGCAATCCCCTACAATGAAAGGATGGACGCCGGGGCGCTCGAACGTCACCGCCAGCACCTGCTGGCGCTCAAGGCCGAGATCCTCGCCGCCGGCGACATCGCGCCGGAAGGGGCCCGGCGCGACGCGACGGCGGTCGGCAACGACGAGGACGCGCAGCCGCTCGCCGAGATGTCGCAGTCGATCGCCTCGTCGCGGAACAAGAATCGCGCGGGGACCCTGGGACGGGTGGTGGCGGCGCTCGCGCGTCTCGAGGAGGATCCGGAGAGCTTCGGACTCTGCGTCGAGTGCGAGGAGCCGATCGCCGACAAGCGGCTCGGGCTCATGCCCTACGTCGATCTCTGCGTCGAGTGCCAGCAAGCCAAGGACGGACCGCGCCATAAAAGCGGCCGGAAGCATCTCCGGGATTTCCGGTAGTGCGTGGAGGTAGGTGTGCCGCGCACGTCGGGGCAGGTGCACCTCGCTCATCGCCCAAAACATCGTTTCTCGACGGTGTTTGAGCCCCGCGACGGCAGCTCAGCAATTGACCCGCACGATCTTCGGCGATAGCGTTACAAACGCTTCGCGGCCTCTCTGCCTCGGTTTTTAGGCTCCCCCAGGAGGTCTGATGTCTCGCTTCTCTGTACTTGTGTGCGCGTCCGTCGCGGTGCTTTTCGCGGGCGGTTGCGCCGGCCGTGTCGAGGAAGGAGATACGGGGACCGGGACGGGGAACGGCGGAACGACCGGCACCGGCAGCTCCACCGGCTCCGGCGGCGGCGGTTCCGGCGGCGACAGCGCGACGGGCGGCGCCACCGGCGCCGGCTCGGACGGCGGCGTCTCGCCGACCGGCACCGGCGGCATCACCGCCGCGGACGGCGGCGTGGCCTTCCTTCCGAGCGCGTTGCCGAATCCCGATCCCTGCACCAGCGAGGCGCCCGGGCCGCGCAAGCTCTGGCGCCTCTCGGCTCCGGAGTTCGCGGCCAGCATTCACACCATCTTCAACGATACGGCCAACGCCGCGCCGGTGGCGAGCGTGTTCAGCGATCCGAGCGTGCTCGGTTTCTCCATCGACGCCAACGCGCTGCTCGTGCAAGGGCTCAACGCCTCGCAGCTCGAGGACAATGCCGAGGCGATCGCCGCCTGGGCCGCCTCGGCGGGCAAGCTGTCGCAGTTCAACTCCTGCACGACGACGGCGGGCGCGCCGTCGATGACCTGCGCGACGTCGTTCGTGCAGGCCTTCGGCCGGGTCGCCTTCCGCACCACCTTGGCCTCGAACGATCCGCGCGTCGCCAGCTACAGCAAGCTGTTCATGGCCGGCAGCTCGAACTCGGACGGCGCGCAGGCAGTGATCTCGGCGATGCTGCAGTCGCCGTACTTCCTCTACCGCAGCGAGCTCGGAACGCAGAGCGGAAACACCTTCACCTTGACGCCGTACGAGGTCGGCAGCGAGCTCGCCTACACGCTCACCGGCACCGCGCCCGACAGCACGCTGCTCTCGGCGGTGGACTCGGTCGTCGCGGGCAGCCTGTCGCTGTCGAGCATGATCGACCAGCAGGCGATGCGCCTCATCGCTTCGGGGGCGGCCACCAACTCCCTGGCGGTGATGGGGTTCATGAACGGCTGGCTGGGGCTGCCGCGCCTCTTCACCACCGCCCACGACGCGACCGCCTACCAGATCTCGGCGACGGTCCAAGGCGAGATGCAGACCGAGTCCCAGGACCTCATCATGGAGGCGTTCAACGGCGGCGGGACCTTCGGCGCGGTGCTGACCGCCGACCACTCCTGGCTGAACGCCGATCTGGCGACCTTCTACGGGATCCCGACCACCGGCCTCACCTCGACCTTCAAGAGCGTGAAGTACGGCGGGTCGATCACGCGCGACCCGGGGATCCTGGCCACGGGCACCATCTTGAACGGATACGCGCGCCCGGACACCGACTCGCCCACCCAGCGGGGCCACCTGGTCCGCACGCGCATGCTCTGCCAGGACGTCCCGCCGCCCCCGCCGGGCCTGAACACCACCTTCATGCCGTCAACGACCGTGGAGACGACGCGCGACCACTTCATCAAGGAGCACGAGCAGGGCGCCTGCAAGAGCTGCCACCAGGCGATGGACTGGATCGGCTTCGCGTTCGAGAACTATGACGGCTGGGGGCGCTACCGAACGACGGACAACGGGCTCCCCACCGACGACGCGGCGACCATCTTCGGCGCGCCCAACGGGACGCCGACGGGGGTCGACGTCAGCGTCACGGGCCTGTCTGGAACGGGCGGCCTCGAGGCCTATCTGGCGGGCAGCGACAAGGCCACGCGCTGCATGCAGCAGTACTGGACCTACTACGTGTACGGCTCCAGCTCTTGGGCGCAGGACGGCTGCACCTTGGACTCGGTCTACAACGAGGCGCAGTCGAACGGGTTCGCGCTCAAGAGCACGCTGATGGCCATCATCCACGCCCCCAACTTCACCACCCGCGTTCAAGATCAGTAAGGAGACGACGCAACCGATGCCGACTCGCAGACAGTTCGTGGGCAGCGTGGGCGCCGGTCTCTTGCTGGCGCCCTTCATCAATCGGGGGCTCGAGCGCAAGGCCTACGCCGGCAGCCGCCAGTCGAAGCGCCTCCTGGTCTTCGCCACCATGGGGACCTACCCGCCGCTCTGGACGCCCACGGTCAGCGGCTCGACCATCACCGCCTGGAGCGCGATGACCCAACCGCTGTCGGCGGTGGCCGACAACCTGATCCTCGTCGAGGGGATGCCGAGCGGCAACCCCAACGACGGCCACGGCAGCTCGGACAGCCTGACGGGGCAGGGGTTCGGCTACTACGCGGTCAACAACGTGCCGGTGGTCAAGGTCTCCGTCGACCAGTTCGTCGCCAATTACATGGCGAACGTGCAGAAGATCAATCGCCCCATCGCCTCGCTGCTCCTGGGCGCCAACTGCAACGAGAATGGCGGCTACTCGCAGTTCTACGGCGGGTCCAACGGCGGCAACCTGCAGACGATCGGCTCGCCGCTGTCGGCGTTCAACACCGTGTTCGGGACGGCGCTGCCGACCGGCACCTCGGCCTCTGCGCTGCTGGCGCGCCGGCTGAGCATCCTCGACACCGTCCACGACGAGATCAAGGGGCTCGAGGCCACCCTCGGCAAGAACGAGACGGCCAAGCTCGAGAGCCACCTCCAATCGATCGGCGCCCTCGAGAACAAGCTGCAGGCGAGCACGTCGTCGGGCAACGTTTGTAGCAAGCCCGCCACCCCGGGCGCCGACAGCACCTTCCAGTACATGGGCGACCTGGACGCGCTGGCCGCCAACCAGATCCACCAGCAGATCATCGTCAACGCGTTCGCCTGCGACATCACCCGCGTCGCCTGCCTCGAATACGGCAACGACCAGAAGCTGATGGTCAACGCCCCGTCGAGCTTTGGGCTCCCCTACGACGACCAGCACGGCGGCTACATCCACAGCGGCGCCGCCTCGAACTACGCCAACCTGGTCAAGTTCGAGGCCTACCTGGCGACCCAGTTCGTCAACCTGGTCAACGCGCTCAAGGCGGTGCCGGACCCGCTCGATTCGACGGGCCAGTCGACGCTGTTCGACAACACGCTGATGATCTGGGCGCGCGACATGGGCGACGCGCAGAACCACAACCAGCAGTCGATGCGCTTCGTGCTGGCCAGCGGCGCCAACGGCTACCTCAGCCTGGCCAAAGGCGGGCGCTACGTGAAGTCGAGCGAGCGCCACGAGCGGATCCTGCTCAACGTCTGCGACGCCTTCGGCATCCCCAGCTTCACCGGCTTCGGCGACCCCGGCCTCACGGGCGCGAGCAAGACGCCGCTCCCCGGCATCGCCGCGTAGCCGCGCCGCCGCGCGGGCATGTTAAAACCAGAGCCGCCATTCGTCCGGCGCTTCTGCTCACCGTCGTCCTCTCCGTCGGCGCCGCCTCGGCGCACGCGCAGACCCCCGACGGCGATTCCGCGGCCATGCCGTACGCGACGCCGCGCCAGACCCTGATCCCCGGCACCCCCGGGATGGCGGGCGGCTTTCACCTCATGGTGAACGGCTTCGCGCACCTCAACAACCCGGGCCTCTCCGGCTACGAGATCGACAACCCGGGCACCGGCCGCACCTTCCGGGCCGGGCAGACGCAGCCTCTGCTCACCGACGACTGGGTGATGGGCTACGGGCGCGACGCGCACGGCTGGGTCGAGGGACTCCTGATGCTGAACTTCGAGCCGGCCACCGTCGGTCCCGCCGGCTATCCGGAGCTGGGGCAGTCGGGGGAGGGGCTGTGGGACGCGCAGCATTCGCACCAGTTCCTGCACCAGGCGATGATCGCGTTCCATCCGCTGGCCGGCACGGCGGGCGGCGCGGCCAACATGATGCGCGAGGGGACCTACGACCTCTCGATCTTCGGCGGGCAGGGGAGCGCCACCATCGGGCCGCCGATCTTCATGCACCGGGCGAGCAGCCCCGGCCCGACCGTGCCGCGCAAGCACCACAAGGGGGAGAACCCGCACGAGACGTTTCCGGTGCTGGGGGCGTCGTTTCGTTACGGCGCCACCTGGCTCGAGGCGTCGGTCTTCAGCGGCAAGGAGCTCACGCCCGCCGACTCGCGCTGGGTGCCGCACCCCGCCGCGCCCGAATCGTACGCCGCGCGCCTCCGGCACGTCTTCGGGGGCGCCGTCGAGGCGCAGGTCTCGGGCGAACGGCTGCGCGACCAGGGGAACGGCGAGCCCGACGCCACCCAGTGGAGCGCCAGCGTCACCGCCTGGGGGCGCCTCGGCCCCTGGCGTCTCGACGGCCTCGTCGACTGGGCGATCGACGTCCCGGACGTCGGCGGCAGCGCGAACGGCGCGCTCGCCGAGCTGGCGGTGCGCGACGGCTCGCTGCGCGACGTCTTCTGGGGGCGCAGCGAATTCAACCAGCGCGAGGAGCCGGCCGAGCGCGGCGGCGGCGTCTCCACCCCGTGGCTGTTCGAGACGCTCGGCTACGAGCGCGTGGTGGCCGGCAGCCACGCGGAGGGGATCCAGCTCGGCATCTACGGCGAGGGGACGCTGGTGCACATCCCGTCGTCGCTGCTCGGCCCGCCGCCCTTCTACCCGACGTCGACGGCGGTGACGCTCGACGTCGGGCTGCACCTCTTCGGCATGTGGATGCTCGACGGCGGCTTCCGCCGGATGGAGATGTGACCGCCTCGCAAACGCTCAACGGCCGAGGCGGGCGCGCAGGCCGGGCGAGCGCGCCAGAAAGCTCCTGACGGGATCGACGCCGGGAGCGAAGGTAAGGTTCGCTTTCTCCGCGTAGTTGACGATCCAGCCGGTCGGTCCCTTCTCCAGGAGGGCGGCGTTTCCCGTCGAGGCGTCCAGCTGCACGCCCTCGAGGCGCAGGCGATCGTGACCGTCGAAGGCGATGCTCCGCCCCAGCCGGCGGAGATCGCCCAGCGATCGCGAGGCGGATCCGTCGGCGGAGCGGAGATAGACGAGAAAGGCGAGCCGGTGTTCACACGAGGACTCTGCTTCGTAGACGACCACCGCCAGAACGTGATCGTCGAGCTGGGAGAAGCGATGGTGGAGTGTGTCCAGTCGGACAGGCGCGGAGCAGCGCCCCGTGACCCGATCGTGGAGCAGGTCCCCGAGCAGGTCGGCGGCACGCGCGAAGCTCCGTCGCTCTTCCGCGCTGGGTGTCGCCTGCACGCCGAGGAGGCCGCTCGCCAGGAGGCGCATCTCCTCTTGCGGTTGGCCGGCCAGGCTTTGGAGTAGGACCGGATGGTCAGAGAGGCCAGCGGGGTGGACGTCGCCGAGCGCCAAGAGGCTCTCCGCCGCGTGGTAGCGGACCAGATAGGAGCCGTCGTGGCGCACGACGTCCAGCAGCGGCGCGCGTAGCTCCGCTGGTGGAAAGAACCGTGCTGCCATCGTTGCCGTGATCCTGGCGGTCATCGAGCGATCGGTGAAGAGAGGGAGCAGGAACGCCGTGTAGTCGTGCTCCCGGTCGAGCACCGCGAGGGCGCGCACCACCTCGGCTCGGAAGTCGCTGGAGGTCGCGTCGAGGACGCTGCGGAGCTCCGGCAGCAGGCGGGCGGGCGTCAGCTGCTCCAGAACCTCGGGTGCGACGCTGTCGCAGGCCTCGAGGCCAAGCCGGAGCATCCGCTCCGCCTCTGCCCTCGGCTCGCCGGTCAGCCGCGCGATACGCGAAGCATCGGGTCCGTCGTGGAACACCTCGAATGGCGTTCCGAAGCTGCGGTCCCGCCATGTCGTCCAGGCGCGGAACCGGTCCCCGGCGCGGTCGCCGCACGCGGCGCTGATGACTGGGGGGACTGGGAGCGGAGGAGCGCCTTTCGGTGGCGGCGAGAATGTGGACGGCGGCGCAACGGCGGGGGTGACCGCGCCTTGCGGATGCTCGGTTCCCTGCGCGCGGAGGGACACGCGCGGCGCCGACCTGGGAGGAGGCGCCGCGGCGCAACCGGCGGCCAGGGCCAGGACCCACGCCGCGACCGGACCGCCGACCCGGGAGGTTTGCACGTTGGGCCCTGGGCCGATCCTCGCACGAATCTTGAGCCCTGGAACGCTGATCCGGGCACCGACTGAACACGGTGACGAAGCGTACCTTTTCGTATGTCATGGTGACGGCGCTCGTGCTCGGCTGCTCGGGCAAGGGCGCCGTCACAGGAACCGGAGCTGGCGGGTCGTCTGGAAATGCCGGCGCCGGGAGCGGCGGCGCGAGCGCGGCGACCGGCGGAACGAGTGGCGGCGCCGGCAAAGGCGGCTCGGGGACTGGCGGCGCGGCGACCGGAGGTAACGGCACGGGAGGGAGTGCCACGGGCGGCGCCTCCGCCGCCGACGATTCGGTGCTGGAGCGAAATCACCACCCCTCGCGCGACGGCCAGTACGTCCAGCCCGCGTTCACCAAGAGCGCCGTCGCCGGCCTGACGATGGAGACGACGTTCG
>DATNDC010000095.1:0-14655 GCA_035607055.1 Polyangia bacterium | reverse complement strand
CTCCGGCCGCCGCCCCGGTCGCGGCCACGGCAGCTTGGCGTCGATGATCCCGGCCACGACGACGAACAGGATGAGCCCGAGGAAGAAGGACATGCGTGTCTACGCTCCCGGCGGGGGGAAGATACATCGGGGAGAGTCCCGGGCGTAGCCCCGGCGCGCAGAAACCGGAAAGTCACCGCCTTGCGCGCTGGCGGTGATTACTTTCGGTTGGGGATGAGGAGCGGTTGGCCGGGGTGGGGGTGGTGGTGTCTGGGGATCGGCTGCGCGCTCGCGGGGTGCGGCGCGCAGCCGCTGGGGTCGTCGCCGCAGCCGGGGGTTTCGCCGCCGGCCGCGACGGCGGTTGACGCTGGAATGCCGCCTGCGCTCGCCGACGCCGCCGGGACGCCGACGCCCGCCGACGCCGGAACGACGCCCGCGACTGTCGACGCCGGGGGCGGCGTGCGGGCGGTCGTGCGGCTGGCGCCGACCACGCTGCTCACCGGCGCCGACCTGACGGCCGCCGAGGTGCTCGCCGCCGACGCCGACGGCGTCTACTGGGTCACCAGCGCCAACGAGCTCTGGATGCTGCCGACGGGGAGCGAGACGCCGCGCCGGCTGGCGGTCGACCCGAACCTGTCCGACGGGATCAGCAACGGCACCTGCCTGGCGGCCAGGGGGAAGTATCTGTTCTGGTCCGCTTACGTGAAGGCGCCCGCGCCCAACTATTTTAACGCGCCCCTGCACCGCACCGACAAGATGGGCGGTGACGTGGTGCTGTTCCCCAGCTTTTGGTGCGCGGGATCGCAGCCGGCATCCGATGACGGGCATCTTTACTATGTGGCGAGCGGGGCCGAGACGGCCTACGTGGCGGCGCTGCCGCTCGACGCCGACCCTGGCACGGCGCCCACGCTCCTGGCCCCCATCGACAGCGGCATGAGCGTCTACGCGATGGCCGCGGACAATCAGTACGTCTACTGGAACGAGTGGCCGCTGGCCGAGATGGTCCCGGTCGACACGGGGCCCGTCTTCCGCGGCGAGACGGCGGCTCTCCTGGCCGGAGAGCAGACGCACGAGGGAGAGTACCTCGCCGACGCGGTCTCGCAGCTCTTGCCGTCCGGCGGCCGGCTCTACATCATCTACGAGACGCTGACGACCGCGCGCGTCGGTCGCGTCGACGAGCAGGGCGTCGAGGCGGACCTTCCTCTGCCGGTTGGTTCGTTCGCGGTGGTCGGCGACTGGGTGGTGACCTCCACGGGGCGCCTCGGGTATCCGAGCGGGAAGAGCTACGCCGCCTCGACCGCCGCGGTGGCAGGTGACGGCTCCGTCGCCGTCGAGATCGCCGACGACGTCGCGTTCCCGCCGGTCGCCGGTGCGCCGGGATTGGTCTTCGTCGACAGCGGCGGTCATCTGCTCGCCGTCAGCGCGCCGGACATCGGCGCGGCGGTCGCGGCCGGGCAGCCGTAGCGCGGGCGGTTCGCCTCGACGCGGGGCGGGTCGGTGCGCTATCTCTCGGGGCGCGCCCGCATGGAACCGATCGTCTCTGAACCTGTCGTCTGCATTCGGGGCCTCGAGAAGACCTACGCCTCGGGGTTCGCCGCGCTCAAGAAGATCGATCTCGAGATCGGGCGGGGCGAGATCTTCGCGCTGCTGGGGCCGAACGGGGCCGGCAAGACCACGCTCATCAGCGCGGTCTGCGGCATCGTGACGCCGTCGGGCGGGACGGTGACGGTCGACGGGCACGACATCGTGCGCGACTACCGGGTGGCGCGCTTCAAGATCGGCCTCGTGCCGCAGGAGCTGACCACCGACGCCTTCGAGTCGGTGTGGGCGACGGTCAGCTTCTCCCGCGGCCTCTTCCGGCGGCCGGCCAACCCGGCGTACGTCGAGAAGGTGCTGCGCGAGCTCTCCCTGTGGGACAAGCGGGAGAACAAGATCATGACGCTGTCCGGGGGTATGAAACGACGGGTGATGATCGCCAAGGCCCTCGCGCACGAGCCGGAGATCCTCTTCCTCGACGAGCCGACCGCGGGCGTCGACGTGGAGCTGCGGCGCGAGATGTGGGCGCTCGTGCGCCGCCTGCGGGAGAGCGGCGTCACCATCATCCTGACCACGCACTACATCGACGAGGCGGAAGAGATGGCCGACCGGATCGGCATCATCAACAAGGGCGAGCTGGTCGTCGTCGAGGAGAAGACCAAGCTGATGCAGAAGCTGGGGAAGCGGCAGCTGACGCTCAATCTGCAGGAGCCGATGGCGACGTTGCCGGCGGCGCTCGGCGGCTGGCCGCTGGCGCTCAAGGCGAACGGCAACCAGCTGGAGTACACCTTCGACACGCACGACGGCGCGGGCGGCGCCGGGGCAAACGCCGGGCCGCGCGACATCCCGACCCTGCTCCGGCGGCTGGGCGAGATGGGGATCGCCTTCAAGGACCTCTCCACCCACCAGAGCTCGCTGGAGGAGATCTTCGTCAGCCTGGTCAGCGAAGGCAACGGCGAGGGCCGAGACGGAGAGGCGCGGCCATGAGCGAGATCGGCTTCAATCGCACGGGCGTGTGGGCCATCTACCGCTTCGAGATGGCCCGCTTCTTCCGCACGCTGCTGCAGAGCGTGGTCACGCCGGTCATCACCACCTCGCTCTACTTCGTGGTGTTCGGGTCGGCCATCGGCTCCCGCATGTCGCGGGTGGGCGGCGTGCCGTACGGGGCCTTCATCGTGCCGGGGCTGATCATGCTCTCGGTCCTCACCGCCAGCATCTCGAACGCCTCGTTCGGGATCTATTTCCCCAAGTTCACCGGCACGATCTACGAGCTGCTCTCGGCGCCGATCTCGTTCCTGGAGATGATCATCGGCTACGTGGGCGCCGCGGCGACCAAGTCGATCACGCTCGGCCTCATCATCCTGGCCACCGCGAACGCCTTCGTGCCGGTCGAGGTCCACCACCCGGCGGCGATGATCGCCTTCCTGCTGCTGACGGCGGTCACCTTCAGCCTGTTCGGCTTCGTGATCGGCGTCTGGGCGGCGGGGTTCGAGCAGCTGCAGCTGATCCCGATGCTGGTGGTGACGCCCCTGACCTTCCTGGGCGGCGCGTTCTATTCCATCGACATGCTGCCGCCGCGCTGGCGCACGATCGCGCTCTTCAACCCGGTCGTCTACCTGGTGAGCGGCTTCCGCTGGAGCTTCTACGACAAGGGGGACGTCGCGATCGGCATCAGCCTGGGCGCGGTGGTCGGCTTCCTGGTCGTGCTGCTGGCGGTCGTCGGCTGGATCTTCAAGACCGGCTACCGCCTCAAGAAGTAGCGGCCGGCGCCGCTAATGGCCACCCGGCGACAGCCGGAGCTGGTTGTCGATCACCGTGACCCCCGGCATGTCGGCGGTGAGCTCCAGGGCCTCGTCGCGCGCCGTCGCGTCCGGGACCGAGCCCCTCAGCGTCACCACGCCGTCCTCGGACGTCGAGACGTGGATGAGCGCCCCCTTGAGCGTCGGATCGGTCGCCAGGCAGGCCCGCACGCTGCTGGTCACCAGATCGGAGCGCGTGGTTCCCGGCGTGTCGCCGCCCGAGTAGCTGCCGGTCGTGCGGGCGCCCCGGCTGGCGTTCGTTTCAGCCAGCGCCGGGGTTGCCAGCGCAACGATCATGACCAACACCTGCCCGAATCGCCTCATCCCGCCGCCTCTCTTCGCTCAAGGTGAGGATCGCGGCCAGGCAAGCAACCTCGGCCAGGCGCCCGCGGTGCCCGTCTCGATCAGAACGACAGCGTGAGCGTGACGCCCGGGGCCCCGGGGTCGGCCGATTGATCGAGCAGCTTGGCGGTCAAGCTGCCGTGCGCCTTGTACATGACGTCGCCCGAGGTTCCTGCGTCGGGCTCCGAGGTGAGCGAGGTGAGCGTCACCGTCCAACTGCCGCCGGGAGGCGTCGAATCGCCCAAACAGTCGGAGGTGCCGAGGGCGGCGTACTGCAGCTCGGTGGGATACGGGGTGCAGGTCGGATTGGAAGGCCCCCCGATCGACTGGCAGCCGTCGGGACAAGTGCCGTAACCGGCGTCCGTCGCGCAGACGCTGGGGTCGGCGCCGGGGAGGTCGACGAAGACCACCGCGCTGCCGCAGCCGTTGTCCTGGGTGTAGGTCCCCGGGCTGGCGGCGGGGAGGCCGATGTAGACGTTCAGCCCGCCGTCGAGGGCGTTGGTCGGAGTCTGAAAGCGGATGCGCGCGGCGGGGTCGCCGGTGGGGGTGGTGTCGATGCGGAACAAGATGGTCGGCGCGCCGCCGTCGTCGGCGGGCACGCTCTGGACGTAGGCGAAGGCGCCGCCGGTGCAGACGGTGCCGGACGCGACGCCCGAGAAGGTCCCGGTGGCGGCGCTGGCGCTGGGATCGTCGCCGGCGTTGTCGCTGCAGACGCCGCCGTCGAACGGCGGGAGCCCGTCGCTCGTCCCACCGTCGGTGAGGGCGCCGCTGCCTCCGCTGCCGACCGAGCCCCCGCTGCTGTTTGCGCCGCCGCTGCCGGTCGCGCCGCCGCTCCCGGTTCCGGGCCCGGTACCACCGCCGCCGGAGGTCCCTCCGCTGCCGTTCCGGACGCCGGTGGTCTGTTGCCCACCGCCGCAGGCGCCGGCGAGCGCCAGGGCGGCGAGCGCCGAGAGCCCTCTCCACGATCGCGTCGATCTCGACTGTCGGCCTTCTCGCATCGGCATCTCCTTCCGTCGGCAACGAGCGACCCTGATCTTGGTCAGCGACGCGCGAGAGGCAAGCAGAGAAGTGAGGGACGAGCGTGGCGCCAAAAATTCGTGCGTGCTGCTGTTACGTTTCGCGATCTGGGCTATCAAGATTGCCTGAAATGGAACCAGAGCCGCCCGCCTCCGCAGGTCCCGTCGACGTCCCGCCGCCCTCGGAGAAGGCGCTCCGCTACCACCGGAGCGGCAACGTGGTCTGGGCGGTCGAGCACCTCCTCGGGCTGGCGCTGCCGGCGGCGATCCTGCTGACGGGGCTCTCGGCGCGGCTGCGGACGATCGCCGGCGGCGTGGCGCACGGGCGGTTCTACCCGACGCTGGTCGTCTACCTGGCGCTGCTCTCGGCGCTGCTGTTCGTCGTCCAGCTGCCGCTGTCGTTCTACGTCGGCTACCGGCGCGAGCACGCCTATGGCCTCTCCTCGCAGCGGCTCGGCAAGTGGGCGGCCGACGAGCTCAAGGGGCTGCTGATCGGCGTGCTGCTGGGCGCGGCGGTGCTCTGGGTGCCGTATCTCCTGCTCGGCGCCAGCCCGGCGCGCTGGTGGCTGTGGACGGGCGCGCTGGCGCTGCCGTTCTTCGCGCTGGTGCTGCTCATCGGGCCGGTGTTCATCGCGCCGCTGTTCAACAAGTTCGGCCCCATGCGCGACCAGGCGCTGGAGGCGGAGGTGCTGGCGGTCGCCGCGCAGGCGGGCGTCGAGGGGGCGCGCGTGTTCGAGGTGGAGAAGAGCGTCGACACCAAGAAGGTCAACGCCTACGTGACCGGCATCGGCCGGACCAAGCGCATCGTCCTCTGGGACACGCTGCTCGCCCGCCTGACGCCGCGCCAGACCCGCTTCGTCGTGGGGCACGAGCTCGGTCACTACGTGCTGGGGCACGTGCGGCTGAACATCCTGATCTCCTCGGCGCTGACCATCGCCGGGCTCTTCGCCGTGCACCTGACCGCCGACTTCGCGCTGGGGCGCTTCGGCGATCGCTTCGGGTTCGACCGCCTCGCCGACCTGGCGTCGATGCCGCTCCTCATGCTGCTGCTCTCGCTCTTCTCCACGGCGATCACGCCGGCGATGCTGGCGCTCTCGCGTCATCACGAGCGCGCCGCCGATCGGTTCGGCCTCGACCTGACGGGCGACAACCACGCCGCCGCCACCGCCTTCGTCGCGCTGCAGGAGCAGAACCTGGCGGTCCCGCGCCCGGGGCGCCTCTACAAGTTCTTCCGCGCCAGCCACCCGCCGATCGGCGAACGGGTCGACTTCATCAACGCCTACCGGCCCCAGAAAAGATGACGCGAGAAAGGGGCTAGGGTCAGGACCGGAAACCGGTACAATCGCGGCCATGCGTTCCATTGCGCGTCTGGCGAATGCGGCGCTGGTGGCGGCCGCGCTGGTGGCAGGTTGCACGAGCAGCAACAACAGCTCGGACGGGGCGATGACGGGCCCCGGCGGGTTCGGTCCGACGACCAAGCTGGTCGACCTCACGCCGACCCAAATGATTCAGGTCTGCAAGCAGCAGGAGGCGGGGGGGACCGGCCTCGTCTCCTGCGGAGCCGACGCGTCGATGTACATCACCCCCATCGGCGTCTGCACCTCGATCCAGGCCTCCGACTGCACGGCCACGGTGGCCACCTCGCAGACCTGCGCGAACGCGCTCAACGCCGCCGGCTGTGACCCCCAGGCGACGGCCGCCGCCATGAAGACGCCCGAGTGCCTGGTCATGCTGGAGTGCACGAACGCCCTCTGCAACGAAACGATGTGCTTCTGCCCGAACCACGACGACCTGAGCCGCTGCGAGGGGAGCTGCCAGATCTTCACCCGGAGCCTGGGCACCTCGTGCGCCTCCTGCATCTCCGGCCTGTTCGGCGCCAACACGTGTCCGAACTTCGCGGTGCAGGGGGATGGGGGCGTGTCCGCGAGCTGCGCGTCCACCTGCGCGCAGACGAACCCCGGCGGGTGAGGCGCGCCCGCGCTCAGAGCCGGCGCGGCAACAGGCCGGCGCCGAGCACGGCGGTGACGGCGCGCGCGATCCGGGCGGCGTGCGCGACATCGCCGCGGCGGACGGGCGTGGCGCCGTCGATCATCAGGTGGGCGAGGCCGTGCACCAGCGACGTCGCCGCCAGGATCAGATCGTCGAACGGTATCGGGGCGAAGAGCCCCTCCGCCTGGGCCGCCCGCATCCGGCGCCCCTCGTCGCGATAGAAGGCGTCGACCATTCGCCGGATGTTCACCGGCATCCGGGCGCTGACACCAGGGAGCTCCAGCGCCCGGAAATGCGCCGGGTGCGCGACGGCGAACTGGACGTAGGCGATGCCGGTCAGCTGGAACCGGCGGCGCTGATCGTCGCCCGCCTCGGCGGTGGCTGCCTGGAGCGCCTCGAGCAGCAGGCGGGCACACTCGGCTGCCACGGCGCCGAGCAGGGCCTCCTTGTCGGGGAAGTGGTGATAGGGCGCCGCCTCGGAGACACCGGCGCGGCGCGCGAGCGCCCGCAACGAGAGCCGCTCGGCCCCCACCTCGGGGAGCGCCGCCAGTGCGGCGTCCAGGAGCGCCCGTCGCAGGTCGCGGTGATGGTACGCCCGCTTGGCGGCAGGGCGACGTGCGCGGGGACGCTGGGCGCGCGATTGTCGGAGCTCGGCGGCGGCGATCAAGTTTGCCTTGTGGCGAATCTTAACATCGTTAAGATAGAGCGCCATGCCTCAGGCGCGCGTCGGAGATCTCTCGCTCGAGTACCGCTCGGACGGTCCGCCGGACGCGCCCCCGCTGCTCCTCATCATGGGGACCGCGGCGCCGCTCACGATGTGGGACGACGCGTTCTGCGCCGCGCTGTCGGCGCGCGGGTTCCGCGTGATCCGCTTCGACTACCGCGACACGGGCCGCTCCAGCCGTGTCGACGCGCCGATGCCCTCGACGATCGGAGCGATGATGCGCGCCTTCGCCGAGGGGAAGCTGGCGCCGCCCTATGCCCTCGAAGACCTGGCCGACGACACGGTCGGCCTGCTCGACGCGCTCGGCGTCGAGCGCGCGCACCTGGTCGGCTTGTCCCAGGGCGCGGGCGTGGCGCAGTTGGTGGCCGCGCGCGCCTCCGAACGGGTAACCGGCTTGACGCTCATCGCGACGTCGACCGCCGCTCGCGACGTCCCGCCGCCCGGCGCCGAGACGATGGGGGTGCTGCTGTCCGACTTGCCGAACGATCGGGCCAGCTTCATCGAGTGGAACGTCCTCATGTACACGAAGACCGGCGGGATCCACCCGCCGCCGGACGTCGATTGGATCCGCCGTCGCGCGGAGCGGACCTGGGACCACGGCTGGGACGTCGCGGGCTTTCTGCGCCACCTGCTGGCAGTGATCTCGGCGACCGACCGGAGGCCCCTGCTCGCCCGGTTGAGGCTGCCCGTCACGATCGTCCAGGGTGAGGCCGATCCGATCTTCTCGGTCGCCGCGGCCGAGCAGGTGGTCGCGGCAATTCCGGGCGCGCGTCTCTGCCTCGTCCCGGGAATGGGCCACGACGTCGCGCCGCCGTTCTGGAACGCGATCTTCGCGGCGATCGGTCCGGTTACCGATCGAGCTTCGTCATGGCCCGGAACTCCTCCGTCGTGTTGGTGACCGGGAAGGGCTCGCCGGGGACCGGGACGCCGAGCGCGGCGCAGAGCGGCCCCCAGCCGTCCTGGGCGCGCCACTCGAGCAGCCGGTCGTTGGGCGCGCGCTTCCGCACCTCGACGGCGTGGCGTTCGAAGGCGGCCTTGGCCGGCGCTTCCTCGAGGAAGTCGGGCGTGAAGGTCTTGGCGAAGAGATCGGTGATCATCGCCCGCCAGCCGGGGTGCTCCTGCGGGCCGGCCCCGCGCCGGAAGGTGGCGAAGATGGTGCGGTCGGCGCTCTTCCACCAGCCCTCGGCGTCGCGGGTCGAAAACACGATCAGCGCGTCGGGGAACGCGGCGGCGATCTCGGACCAGAACGCCGCCGCGGGCCAGTCGACCGCCGCGGCGTAGCCGTCGAGCAGCGCGCGCCAGTCGACGGGCTCGCGCTTGGCGGCCGCGTGCCAGACGGCGACGTGCTCGGGGCGCTTGAACACTTCGACCATGTGGTAGCAAGGGCCGCCGAGGAGGCGCTCGAGCGCGATCTTCAGCGAGTGAGTTCCGGTGCGGCCGAGGCCGGCGCCGATGACGCGGAGGTTGGGCATGCCCGCGCAGTGTAACAGCGTCCGCGCTGACGCCGGCGCTCCAGGAAACGGTCGTCTCCGCCGCCGGTGGTGCACCGACGGAAAGTGAGCCCTCTCGCCGGGGGCGCGGCCGCTAGACCTCGACCTTGAAGCCGAGGTCGACGTCGCAGGCGGCCTGACCGCCGCGGATCCCCCAGTTCTCGCGCGGCAGCTCGCGCAGCAGGATCTTCACGTGGTCGGCGGGGATGCCGAGGGGGCCGAGGTTCGCCACGATCGCGCGGTAGAGCGCGCGCTTGGCGTCCAGCGAGCGGCCGGCGAAGGCGTCGATGCTGACGTGGGTGTAAAGCTCGGGCCGCGCGCGCTCGGGCGGGCAGGCGAACCGATGGGGCTCGTGCGCGACGAGGCGGACGTTGCGATCGCCGGGGAGGATCTGGAACGCCTCGCGCAGCGCCGCGTGGACGGCCTCCATCAGCGCCACCTCCTCGGCGGGGGTGTAGGTTTTCCGGACTTCGATCAGCACGCTCGGCATCGGGCTCATTGTACAAGGGCGTGAAAATTTGACGGGTGCGCTCCCGGGCCGACAATCGGTCCGTCATGCCGGACGTGCGTGAAGAGGCCGGCGCGGGCGACGTCCCGTGCCCGCCGATGTTCGCCACCGAGACGATGGCGGAGCTGTCGGCGCGCCAGGGGCGCACGGGCGACGCGCTGGCGATCTACCGGCATCTCCTGCGTACTGGCGAGTCGGAAGGTGAGGGCGGCGATCGCCTCGTGCGCTGGAAAGCGCGCTTGGCCGAGCTCGAGGGGAGCGGCCACGTGAGCGTGCCCGCCGCGCCCGCCGGGCCGCCGGTCGCCCGCGCCGCCCCACCGGGCCCGCGTGCGCCCGCTCCCCGCGCCGCGGCCGCGCCGGCGCGGACGCTGGTCATCCGCGAGCCGGTCCGCTCGGGGCAGGTGGTCTACGCCGACGGGCGCGACCTGATCGTTCTGGCGCCCGTCCACCCGGGCGCGCAGCTGCTCGCCGACGGTCACATCCACGTCTACGCGCCGCTCAAGGGGCGGGCCGTCGCGGGCGCGCAGGGGGCGCGCGACGTGGAGGTGTTCTGCCTGGCGCTGGAAGCCGAGCTGGTCGGCGTCGACACCGGCTACGTCGTGGCCGAGGACGTCCCGGGGCCCCTGTGGGGCGCGGCCGTCCGCGTTTTCCTGACGCCCGAGGGGATCTGCACGGTCGCCCCGCTCCTGGCGGGCAAGCCGAGCGCGCGCCCGCGCTGAGCACCCGCCGCTACGACAGGTGGCGCACCTTGTCCGGGTTCCGCACCTGGTAGATGGCCACGATCTTCCCGGCGGCGATCTCCATCGCCATGGTCTCGATCCCCTCGGCGGTGTGGAACACGAATCCGGGCAGCCCGTTCAGCGTGGCGGGCTGGACCTGCGTGGCGCTGAAGGCGCCGCTCCCCTTCTTGAGCAGCCCCTCGTAGAACTGGACGATCCGCTCCTTGCCGATGATCGGGTTCAAGGCCGCGCGCCGCTTGCCCCCGCCGTCCGTATAGTAGACGGCGTCCTCGGCGAGCAGCTGCGCGAACCCGGTCACGTCGCCGGTGGCGGCCGCGACGACGAAGGCGTCCGCCAGCTGGCGCGCCTCGGCCTCGTCGGTCGGATAGCGCGGCCGATCCTCGCGCACGTGCTCGCGGGCGCGCGAGGCGAGCTGGCGGCAGGCGGCCTCGCTGTGCTCGATGGCCGCGGCGACGGCGGCGTAGTCCATGGCTCTCTCCTCGACCCTACGACGAGACGGCGGACGCCGGTGTGACACGCCGGGCTGGCGCCGGCGCGGCGTCATCCCCCCAAGCGCCGCGCCATCGCCCGATCATGGGCGCGCCGCAACGTCAGCAGCCCCAGCACGGCGCCGACCAGCCCGAAGAGCATGTCCCACTGGGTGTCCCAGGGATCGCCCTGCGAGCCGAGGAAGGCCTGCCCGACGTCGGGCGCGACGAGGTAGGTCGACCACCACTCGACGAGCTCGTAGGCGGCGGCGATCGCCAGCACGACGCTGAGGACCAGGAAGGTCAGCCAGCCACCCCGCCGCAGCGGCGTCGCCCGCAGCAGGGTCTCCCTGATGATGAAGACCGGGAAGAACCCCAGCGCCAGGTGCCCGACGCGATCGTAGTGGTTGCGCGAGAGGTGAAACGCGTCGCGCGCCCAGTTGCCGAGCGGCGTGGCCGCGTAGGTGTAATAGCCGCCGTAAACCAGGATCAGCGTGTGGAGAAAGACGCAGAGGTAGCAGAAGTTCGTCAGCCGGAAGCGCCGGTACGTCGCGGCCAGGGCGACGTACCCCAAGAGGGCGGGGGCGACCTCGAGCAACCAGTTGAGACGCCCGGCTTTGCAGTAGATGCCGGTCAGGACGAGGACGGGCGTGATGGCGGCGAGGAGCCCCAGCGGCACCGCGGCGCTCTCCTGCGAGGTGGCGGCCGGCGCGTCGGCGAGGAGCACGCGGGTACGATACCGCCAGTCGGACCCGGCGTGCGGGCGCTCATTGTGGGGGCGCGCCAGTTCGGCGAAGCTCGCCGGCGTGCGTGCCTCGTCCTGTCTCCGAACGGCGCTCGGCCTCGTTGCCTTGGCGGCGGGGGGGTGTCAGCCGTTCGTGGGCGCCGAGGCCTATCCGCTCTACCCCAAGATCGACGCCGGCCCGGGGCCCGGCAAGGTCGCGCTCTTGCGCGGTCCCATCGCCATCGTCGACGGGGAATCGGTGTCGCGCAAGGGGACGTCGTTCGAGCTTCTCCCCGGCTGCCACCTGGTCGCGCTCGAGACCAGCGTGGGCGAGGGCGAGGCGAAGGGCAACTCGGTCCTCAATCCGCCGCAGATCATCTTCGCGTTCGAGATGCGGCCGGGGTACCTCTACACGATCGACGCCGGCGCCGAGGTGACCGGCGGCGCCCGGAAACCGGAGGTGGTCGCGCTCGCGCACGCCCCCGACGGCTCGGTCGTCTCCGTGCCGCGCGCCAGCGGCGCCAACGTCAAGGCCTGCCGGGAGTGGGCGAAGTCCCAGCGCTACGTGAGGTCGCTGTTCTAGAGCTCGAGCTCGCCGAGGCCGGCCTGGAAAGCGCCCGCGACTGAGTCGAGCAAGGGACCGTCTTTCCTGACAAGACCGGCGGCCTCGCGACAACTATTCGGCAGGAGGGCACCGTGATCAATCGCTGCGGCCTCATCATTCTCGTTGTCGTGGTCGCGGCGGCGCCGGGGCGGGCGGCGGCCACGACGACGCTGACGGTCGACCTCGGGACCTCGCTGGGGCCGGTCACGCACGCGGCCAGCGGGTCGCTCTACGGTGTGACGGAGACGCTGCCCGCGGACGTGACGAACCTAATCGGCCCGTTGCACCCGTATGTCTTCAACAACCCGGCGGCGGACCAGCAGCAGCCGGTCGGCGACGCCATCGTGGTCGCCGGCCGCCTGGCCCCCGTGGGCGGCAAGGTCTCGATCCGCCTCGCCGACTGGCTGAAGGGCTTCTACACGTTCACCAGCATGAGCGACTGGCTGAGCAAGGTCGACATGACGGCCTCGCGCCGCAAGAGCGCCAACCTGACCAACGTCTACGGCTACGAGATCTGGAACGAGCCGCAGGGGACCTACGCCAGCACGAACCCGCTGTCGTTCAACGACTTCTGGGCGCAGACCTACGCCGAGCTGCGCAAGGTCGATCCGACCATCAAGATCATCGGCCCCTCGATCGCCTTCTACAGCAACAGCTACATGCAGGGCTTCCTCTCGTACTGCAAGACGAACAACGTGGTGCCGGACATCATCAGCTGGCACCAGCTGTCTGGTTCGAACTTCACCAGCGACGTCCAGACCTACCGCGCGCTGGAGAAGTCGCTGGGGATCGGCCCGCTGCCGATCAGCATCAACGAGTACAGCGGCGCCGCCGACCTCTCCGTCGAGGGGCAGCCGGGCGCGTCGGCGCCGCTCATCGCCAAGTTCGAGCGCTTCCGCGTCGACAGCGCCTGCATCTCGTACTGGGACGTCTCGCACCCCGGGCGCCTCGGGAGCTTGCTGGCCTCGAACACGCAGACCAACGGCGGCTGGTGGTTCTACAAGTGGTACGGCGACATGGCCGGCGACATGGTCTCGACCACGCCGCCCACGCCGTCGAGCCCCTCGGCGCTGGACGGCTTCGCCAACCTGGACACCGCCGGCCGCAGCGCCAGCGTGCTCTTCGGCGGGACCAACGACGGCACGGTCGCCGTGGTGGTGAAGGGGTTCGCGGCCGCCGGCATCTTCGGCAGCAGCGTCCACGCGGTCGTCGAGCACACCCCCTTCGTCGACCGGACCACGGTGGTCACCGCCACCACGACCCTGTCGACCAACAACGTCACGGTGGCGAACGACCAGGTCACCATCACCGTCTCGGGCGCCAACAACACCGACGGTTACCGGGTCACGCTGACGCCGGTCGGGGGAGGGGGGACGGGTGGCACGACGGGCACGGGCGGTGCGGGGAGCGGTGGCGCGAGCGGCATGGGTGGCGGCGGCGGCCACGCGGGGGGCGGTGGCACGACGGGCACGGGCGGAACCACCGGCGCCGGCGGCGCGGCGGGCCACGCCGGCGGGGGCGGCGTGACGGGCGCGGGCGGCGTGACGGGCGCGGGCGGCCACGGCGGGGAAACCGGCGGCAACGGCGGCGGCGGATCGAGCGGCACTGGCGGCGTGCCCGGCACCGGTGGTGCGACGGGCAGCGGCGCGGGCGGCGGGCTCGGCACCGCGACGGGAGGGTCGGGCGGCACCGGTCCGGGCACGGCCGGCGGCGCCGGAACCGACACCGGTGGCAGCGCGAGCGGCTGCTCGTGCGAGCTCGGCGGCGCACCGGCGGGCGGTGCGGGGATCTGGATCGTATCGCTCCTCGGGGCGGTCCTCGGCCGGCGGAGGAGACGCCAAACGCGGGGATGACTCTTCCATGATCGCGCGGACCCTGCGCTACACTAATAGGATGTCGATCGTCTTGAACTGGAACGGTGAGACGCTCCCCGAAGAGGTCCGAGGACGCATGCCGGAGGAGCTGCAGCATCTCCCCGCAGGACGATATGTGATCGAGCCCATCGACGACGTCCCCGATCTCACGGACGAAGAGGAAGCTGGTATCCAGGCGGCCATTGAGTCGGTCCGTCAGGGCAAGGGTGTGAGCGCGGAAGTTGTGAAGGCGCGGCTCGATCGAATCCTCGCTCGGTGAAGATCGTCTTCGCGCCCGAGTCGGTCGAGGATCTGGCCGCTGCCGCCGAATACGTGCAGGGGCGCGACCCGCAGGTGGCGGTCGCGATGGCCGACAACGTTTTCCGAGTGATCGATCGCCTCGCTGCCGGTGAATTCGAAGGTCCGGAGCTCGAGTTGCGGCGCAGCGGTGAAAAGGTCCGAAGTTGGCCCTCCCGGCCGTTTCGGATTCATTACCGTCGTGAAGGCGAAAATCTGATCGTCTTGCGCATCTACCACTCGTCGCGCCGACCCATCACACGCTAGCGTTTCCCCCGTCAGGGCGGCTCCCGCTCGGTCCGGCGGAGTTGACCTGAGGTCTCTCGGATTCTCCCGCGAATGCCGGCACCTAGAGATAACCCGCCAGGGGGGTGACGCAACACCTCGCTGTGCTCGAGGCGGCCAACCTGGTGGCGGTGGTGTGGCGCGGGCGCGAGAAGACGGAGGAGGTCCTGCTCACGGAAGCGCGCTGACGGCCGGACAGTCGGGGCCGGTCCGGGGCGAGAGGACGAAGTCGGCGATGCT
This sequence comes from Polyangia bacterium, assembly GCA_035607055.1. Taxonomy (GTDB): domain Bacteria; phylum Myxococcota_A; class Polyangia; order Fen-1088; family Fen-1088; genus JADGRB01. The sequence goes on along the minus strand of DATNDC010000095.1, from coordinate 62 downwards.
GCCGGTGACGGCGCCGCTGGCCGTGGTCGACGTGACCTGGTCGTTCGCGTCGACGGTCACCA
>DATNDC010000090.1:0-21063 GCA_035607055.1 Polyangia bacterium | reverse complement strand
TCGCCCGTAGCGCCCGACCATTCGCGATGAGGCGCTCGGCGGGTACGGCGCTTGCTCCCACTTCTGCCGCGGGGAGGGAGTATGCGGTGGTTGGCTTATGGGGTGGGGGTGCTGGGGGTTCTTTTTGCGGCTCTCTCGGTGAGCACCGAAGGGTGTTCGAGTCACGGCGCGACGCCCGAGGGCTCGGCCACGAAGCCCTCCGGCACCGGTGACTCGGGGGCCCAGCAGGTCAGCGACGCGGGCGGCAGCCCGATCCTCTGCTCGGATCTCTTCGATCAGACGATCGTGCCGTCGATGTCGATCGACATCTCGGACGACGACTGGGCCAAGCTGACCGCCGACTTCAACGACCTCAAGGACCTGCTGGCCGGCAATCCCCCCGAGACGTACTACCCGGTCACCTTCCACTACGGCGCCGAGACCGTGACCGACGCGGCGGTCAAGCTGCGCGGCAAGTCGTCGTGGGTGAACACCGTCCTTTACGACACGAACCCCAAGATGCAGTTCGACGTTTCGTTCGATCAGATCGATCCCAAGGGGAAGTTCCACGGCGTCTCGACCATTCACCTCACCATGCCGCGCGACGACTGGACCTTCATCAACAACCGCATCGGCGACAACTGGTTGCGGAAGATCGGTCTTCCCGCGCCCTGCGCCAACAACGCGACGTTCTCCGTCAACGGCGCCTACTACGGCCTCTACGTGCTCGAGGGGAGCGTGGGGAAAGATCTGCTCGAGCAGTACTTCCCCCACAACTTCTCGGGCGATCTCTTCAAGGGGGGGACCCAGGCGGAGACCAACCTCTCGGGCCCGAACTGGGCGCGCCTTCAGGCGCTGAACGCCGCCACCGACATGGCGACGCTGCAGACGCTGGTCGACATCCCGAACACCGTGCTCGACTGGGCGGCCGAGGCCGTGGTCGAGGACTGCGACGGCTACTACGGCGGCTCGCACAACTACTACGTCTACGACCAGGGGGCGCCGGGCTGGGTCTGGATCACCGACCACACCGATTCGGCGCTCGAGTGGGCGGCGGTCTTCACCGGCGTCACCTACCAGGAGCACCCTCTCTATTGGTGGGCGGGCCGCGTGGCGCCTGATCCGCCCGGCACCGACTACCTGATCGTCATGAACGATCCCGGCGCGCGCCAGCAGTACGTGAACGCCATCGCCACCCAGGTCTCCCAGTGGGATCCCAATGAGATCGCCGGGTGGATCAACGCTTGGGTCCCGCAGATCGCCGGGGCGCTGGCCGCCGATTCGCACAAGTGGGCCACCGTGGCCGAGGCGCAGGCGGCCGTGACGTCGCTGCAGGACATGGTCAAGAACCGGCCCCTCTACCTGCAGCGCTTCGTCAGCTGCGAGCAGGGGAATCCAGCCGACGCGACCGACGCCGACGGCGACGGCGTGCCGTGGTGCAACGACTGCGACGACGGCAACGCGGCCGTGCGCCCGGGCGCGCCCGAGATCTGCGGCAACCACCTCGACGACAACTGCAACGGCGTGGTCGACGAGAGCTGCCCGGGCGAGGCGCCCGGCTATCCGGGCCAGCCCGACGGCGGGGCCGGGGGGAGCCCCAGCGGCGGGGTGCCGGACGGCGGGAGCAGGGGGTAGACTCGCGCCCCGCTTGCAGCGCGTAGAATCTCCGGAGCAACCGGTCCTCGCCGCCGAGGCCGTCAGGCTCGCCGCCAAGGACTGTCAGTTCACCCTGGTCGGTCTGGCCCCCGCCGCCCCCCTCGATCCCGCGCCGCTCGCCTCCTGGCTGGCGGCCGGCTACGCCGCCGACATGGACTGGATGTCGCGCCGGCTTCCCGAGCGGCTCGACCCCACGGCCGTCCTCGCCGGCGCGCGCACGGTGATCGCGCTGGCCATCGCCTACCACCGCCCGCCCGGCGAGCAGTCCGAGCACGCCGCCGTCGCCCGCTACGCGCGCGGGCGCGACTACCACTACGCGCACCGCGACCGCATGAAGGCGCTCCGCAAGCGGTTGCTGGCGCTCGATCCCAGGCTCGAGACCTATGCCGCGGTCGATACCGGCCTGGCGATGGAGAAGGTCTGGGCCGAGCGGGCCGGGCTCGGGTGGATCGGCAAGAACGGGCTGCTCATCAACCCCAAGCTCGGGTCCTGGCTCACGCTGTCCGTGATGTTCGTCGACCGCGCGGTCGACAGCTACGACAGCCCGCACGACCGCCGGTGCGGTGCCTGCACGCTCTGCCTCGGCGCCTGCCCCACCGGCGCCTTTGCCGCGCCGGGGGTGGTCGATTCACGCCGCTGCATCGCCTATCAGAGCATCGAGAACCGCGGCGCCGTCCCGGACGCGCTCCGCGCGGCCTTCGCGGAGCGCGTGTTCGGCTGCGACGTCTGCCAGGAGGTTTGCCCCTGGAACGCGCGCCCGCAAGCCGAGGGGGACGCCCGGTTCGCGCCGCGGCCACTGGCGGCCCTGGCGCCGGCGGAGATCGCGGCGCTCGGCCCGGCGGACTTCGAGCGCCTGGCGGCCGGGATGGCGCTGGCGCGCGCCCAGTACGACGGCCTTCGCCGCAACGCCCTCTACGCCATCGGCGCCGCTCCGGCGCGGCCCGACGCCGCGACCCGCGCCGTCGTCGATCGGCTGGTCGACGATCCGGCGCCGGTCGTCGCGGACGCCGCGCGCTGGGCCCGGGCGCGGCTCGATCCTGGTCGCGGCGACGGCGGGGAACAGCGCTGACCGACGCCGCTATCCTGTTCGCGTCGAGGGATTCGAAGATCGCGCGAACGAATGGTCCGGGCTAACGGCCACGGGTCAACGGACCCATCATGGCATCGCGGCCTCGAACGGCTTCAGCCGGGGGAGCGCCAGCTCGCCGCCGACCGGCGGCAGCGCGAGCCGGCGCAGGCGGTGGTCCTGGAACACCAGGAAGATCAGCGCTGGGTCGTCGAGCGGTCGCCTGAACCGGAACGAGACGCGCGTCGGCCGCCCGACGCGGTCGTCGAGCACGGTGGCGGTCATGTACGAGGTGTGGATGACACTGCCACGCGGGAGCGGCAGCGAAGGGGCGCGGAACAGGGCGGGCCAGGCCCCGTCGAGCAGCGTCCCCTCGGGGGTGGAGAGCTCCAGCGTGTCGGCGGCGGTCCGGCGCAGGTGATGCGCCGCGGAGGCCATCGAGAGGAGGCCGCCGCCGAGCTCGCCCAGGCGATCGGGTCCCCTGAGCTCGGCCCCCTGGCCGCGGGCGATGGCAGCGAGCTCGGCCGGCGCGCGCCCCTGTTCGAGGGCGCGGACCGAAAGGAGGTTGACCACGAACAGATCGTCGAGCGCCACCACCACGACGCGCGCGGGAACCGGCGCGTCGATCTCCGCTTCGCGGGCCATCCGCCGGTAGCCGTCGAACATCCGGGCGAAGAAGATGGTCTTGGCCGGGAGCGCGACCGCGCCCAGCACGATGTTCGGCAGCCCGAGCGCCACGAGCGCCACCAGCGCCGGCAGGCGCGCGCGGCGCGCCCGAAAGAGTTGCCAGGCGTCGTGCAGCAGGGCGGCGATGACGACGGAGCCTCCGAGACCGGCGGCGAAGAGGAGACGCGCGCCGAGCAGCCCAGGCGTCCCGCAGACCAGCGCGCCGGCCGCGCCGAGCCCCAGCCAGCGCACCCGCGCCGCCTCGTCGGGCGGCAGGCGGCGGAGCGCGCGAGGCAGCCAGAGCGCCAAGATGCCCGCCGCGGCGGCACCGACCGCGATGAGCGGCGCGCGCAGCCGGTCGTCCAGGAAGGCGAAGTCGATCGGGGTCCGGAGGAGCAGGCTGCCGAACAGCATCGCCAGGCGGGCCGGCAGCTCGGTCAGGAAGCCGCGTGGATCGCCGAACGGGTCGAGGTAGGCGCCCGAGTGGTGCGCGCCGGCGCCCGCCAGGCGATAGATGACGAGATAGCCGGCGACCAGGAGCGTCGTCGGCGCCAGCGCGCGCCGCCAGCCGGGCCGGCGTTCGCAGAGCTCCCAGGCGACGAGGTAGGCGAGCGCCCCGAGGCCCATCTCGCCGGCGGCGAGGCCCAGCGCGCCGAGCAGCGGCGCCAGCCAGGCCCCCGGGCGCCAGCCGTGGATGCGCCAGCGTAGGTGGGCCCCGAGCCCCAGCCAGACCAGCGCGCAGGCGACGACGGCGTTGCGCGCGGCGATGAAGGTGACGGAGAGCGCGTGTCCGTCGTCGAGGCAAAAGATCAAAAAGGCGAGCGGCCAGAGCGAACGGGGCGCCGCCCGCCGGTAGAGCGCCCCCACCACCGCCAGCAGCCCCGCGTACCAGAGCAGCGTGTGGACGTGGTAGGGGAGAGGCCGCCGGCCGAAGAGCGCGTGGTCGAGCGCCATGAGCGCGCTCGACAGCGGCCGCAGGAAACGGAGCACCAGATCGGGCGCGGCGAAGTAGGGGGCGCCCCGGTCGATGAGCGCCGCCACGGTCGCCCGGCCGCGCGGCACGAACGCGTAGAGGTCGAGCGGGCTTGCGGGGTTGGCCGACCAGCCCTCGAGCCCGGCGATCTGCACGTAGTCGTCGGCGAAGAACCCGGCCCGCAGCGACGGCAGGACCAGCGCCACCCCCAGGAGCAGGACGGCCAGCTGCGCGCGACGCGGCGTCATCGCGGGCGAGAGTACCGGAGTATCGTGCTCGAGAGGCGGCGACGTTCTCAGCCTCGAGGGTTCCGGCCCGATCGCCGAGCCGCCCTTGTGACATGCCAGGAGTGCGCTACGATCGCCCTCGGGAGCATGCCGAAGCGGCGGGACGACAAGAAAGACGGGGATCTCGGGACCCTGATGCGCCCCGAGCTCGTCCGCGAGACCGAGACCAAGAAGAAGCTCGAGCGCCCGCCGCTCTACGAGGTGCTGTTACACAACGATGACTACACCACGCAAGAGTTCGTCGTCTTCGTGCTGATGAAATTTTTCCAGCACGACGCCACCACGGCCCAGAAGATCATGTTGCACGTTCACACCAAGGGGATCGGCGTGGCCGGAATTTTCCCCTTCGAGATCGCGGAGACGAAGGCGCACCAGGTGGTCGCCTTCGCCCGCGAGAACGAGATGCCGCTGCAGGCGTCCCTGCGAAAGAGTCCCGACGCATGAGCATGCTCAGCCCAGAGCTGGAGACCGCCATCCGGCACGCGCTCGACGACGCGACCAACCGCGGCCACGAGTTCTCGGGGCTCGAGCATCTCCTGCTCGCGCTGATGGTCGACGACAAGACGGCCGAGGTGATCAAGCAGTGCGGCGGGTCGATCGCGCGCCTCATCAAGAAGCTGGAGAAGTACCTCGACGAGGAGATCAAGCCGCTGCCGGAGGAGGACCGCGAGCGGGCCCAGCCGACGCTGGCGTTCGCCCGCGTCGTGCAGCGGGCCGTCAACCACGTGCTGGGGGCCGGCAAGGACCAGGCCAACGGCCCCAACGTGCTGGTGGCCTTCTTCGCCGAGCCGGAGTCGAACGCCGTCGCCTTCCTCAAGGAGGAGGGAATCAGCCGGCTCGACGTGGTCAGCTACATTTCGCACGGGATCTCCAAGCTCTTGCCGGCCAAGACCGGCGTGCCGGGCGAGGGGGGACCGTCGTCCGACGACGACGACGACGAGCCGCCCGCCGATCCCCTGGGTCAGTTCGCGGTCAACCTGAACGAGCGCGCCCGCGCGGGCGAGATCGATCCGCTCATCGGGCGGAAGTCGCAGATCGAGCGGGCGCTGCACGTGCTGGCGCGGCGGCGCAAGAACAACCCGCTGTTCGTGGGCGACGCGGGGGTCGGCAAGACCGCCATCGTCGAGGGGCTGGCGCGCAAGATCGAGCTCGGCGAGGCGCCGCCCGCGCTGGCGGGCGCCGTCATCTACGCGCTGGACATGGGCGCCATGGTGGCGGGGACGCGCTACCGCGGCGACTTCGAGGAGCGCTTCAAGGCGGTCATCAAGGCGCTCGGCGAGAAAGAGAACGCCATCGTCTTCATCGACGAGCTGCACACCATCGTCGGCGCCGGCGCGGCCTCGGGCGGGGCGATGGACGCCTCGAACCTGATCAAGCCGGCGCTGGCCAACGGCAAGCTCCGCTGCATCGGGACGACGACGCACAAGGAGTACCGCAGCTACATCGAAAAGGACCGGGCGCTGGCGCGGCGGTTCCAGCCGATCGAGGTCGAGGAGCCCTCGATCGACGAGACGATCAAGGTGCTCTCCGGCCTGCGCGAGCGCTACGAGGAGTTCCACGGCGTCAGCTACACCGACAAGGCGCTGCGCGCGGCGGCCGAGCTGTCCTCGCGTTACCTCAACGACCGGCGCCTGCCGGACAAGGCGATCGACCTCATCGACGAGGCGGGCGCGACGGCCAAGCTCAAGCGGACGAAGCTGAAGGGGAAGGGGCAGGGGAAAAGCGACCAGCGGCGCCAGGTCCGCAGCAAGGACATCGAGCTCGTGCTGGCGACCATGGCCCGCATCCCGGCCCGGACCGTGGAGGCGGACGACCGGACGCGCCTGGCGGCTCTAGAAAAGGAGCTCAAGGCCAAGATCTACGGCCAGGACGCGGCGGTCGAGCGGGTGGCGCAGGCGATCAAGATGAACCGCGCCGGCCTCGGCTTGCCGCAGCGGCCGATCGGGGCTTTCGTCTTCGCCGGGCCGACGGGGGTCGGCAAGACGGAGCTGGCCAAGCAGCTGGCCGAAACGCTGGGGGTGCAGTTCCTGCGCTTCGACATGTCGGAGTACATGGAGCGGCACACGGTGTCGCGCCTCATCGGCGCGCCGCCCGGCTACGTCGGCTTCGACCAGGGCGGGCTGCTCACCGACGCCATCCACCAGAACCCGCACGCGGTCCTGCTGCTCGACGAGATCGAGAAGGCCCACCCCGACCTCTTCAACCTCTTGTTGCAGGTGATGGACCATGGCTCGCTGACCGACAACAACGGGCGCAAGTCCGACTTCCGCCACGTCGTGCTGATCATGACCAGCAACGTCGGCGCGCGGGAGCTGTCGCGCCGGATGCCGGGGTTCGGCGCCGCGGGCGGGGAGCGGTTCGGCGACACCGACGAGGCGTTCAAGCGGATGTTCTCACCCGAGTTCCGCAACCGCCTCGACGCCAAGGTCGACTTCGCACCGCTCGACCCCCAGATCATGGGCCAGATCGTCGACAAGTTCATCGCCGAGCTCGGCGCCCAGCTCGCCGAGCGCAAGGTGAAGATCGAGCTCAGCGCGGCGGCGCGCGCCTATCTCGCCAAGAAGGGCTACGACCCGATGAACGGCGCCCGCCCGCTCGCCCGCGTCATCCAGGACGAGGTCAAGCGCCCGCTCACCGACGAGATGCTGTTCGGCAAGCTCGCCGCGGGCGGCACCGTGCGCGTCGACGTGGCCGCCGACCAGGTGACGTTCGCCTTCGGCGTCCCGGCCTTGCCCGCGCTGGCCTAACCGCGCGCGCCGGCCCGCGCGAAGTGCGCGACGCCGGCCCGGCGGCCGTAGAGGATCACCGCCAGCGGCAGGAGCTCGCCGGCGGCGGCGACGGCGAACAGCGCGCTCGGCCCGGCGGTGTCGTAGAAGTGGCCGACCGCCAGAATGCCGGCGGCGCCGCCCACGTTGATGGCCGTGACCAGCAGCGCCTGGCCGGTGGCGCGCAGTCCGGGCGGCACGGTGGCGGCGACCAGCGCGATGCCGGCGCTCCAGAACATGCCGAACGTCATCCCGTGCAGCGCCTGCAGGGCGATGAGGGCGGCCGGCGCCTGCAGCACGGCGTTCCCCGCCCAGCGGAGCGCGCTGGCGACGAAAGCGGCGGCGAGCAGTGTGTCCAGGCGGACGCGGGCGTGCATGCGGTGGAAGGCCAGGAGCACCAACATCTCGGCGGTCACGCCGACGGCGAAGGCGACGCCCCAGAGGATCGGCGGCAATCCGAGGTCCCGCAGGAAGACGCCGAAGAACACGTTGTACGGCGCCATGCAGGCCCAGTGGAGCGCGCCCGCCACCAGGAGCAGGCGCAGCCCCGGTTGCTCCGCCAGCAGCGCGCGCACGTCGGCCAGGCGGGGGCGCGCCGCCTGCTCGCCGGTGCCGGAGAGCGAGAGCGACGCCAGGAAGGCGCCGCCCAGCGCCGCCCACATCGCGCACGGCACGAGCGGCCCGCGCAGCCGCAGGACGAATGGGCCCAGCAGCGCGCCCACGGTGATCGCGGCCGTGACGTGCCCGAGGGAGCCCCACATCCGCAGTCGCCCGTACACGGCGCCGGCCCGGACCCGGGCCACCGCCAGCGCGTCGGCCAGGCCGCCCATCCCGACGAAGAAGACGGCGTAGCCGAGGTAGCCGGTGAGGACCAGCGCAAAGCTCCGCGCCGCGCGCCCGTGCGCCCAGGCCAGCGGCGAGAATCCCAGCCAGGCGCCGAAGGCGATGAATTGCAGCACCCGGTCGTGCCGCCGCGTTCGATCGGCCAGCCAGGCCCACCCGAGCGGCACCGCCAGCGCCAGCAGCGGCGCCATGGCCAGCGCCGCCGAGATCTGCGCGCCCGAGAACCCCAGCGCCCGCAGATGCGCGGGCATGAACACCATTCCGACCGCCACCGATCCGAACAGGAAGAAGTAAAAGGCTTCGATCATTTCGCGGGCGGCGTCCCCGCCAAGCTATCACCGAAGGTCAGTCCGGATCGTGCGACTCGCCCTCGGCGCCGCCGCTCCCGCCCTCCTGGCGGAACGGCGTGTGCGCGGCGTACTCGCGGACCTCGGCTTCCACGGCCTCGGCCTCGCGCTCGACGAAGCCGCCGATGGCGTCGGCCAGGCCGGGGTGGCGGATCCAGTGGGCGCTGTGGGTCAACGCCGGCGCCAGGCCGCGTTTGAGCTTGTGCTCGCCCTGCGCGCCCGCCTCGAACAGCGTCTGCCGCTGGGCGATGGCCCGGTCGATGAGCCGGTAGTAACAGAGCTCGAAGTGGAGCATCTGGAAGTCGGCCAGGCAGCCCCAGTAGCGGCCGTAGAGGTGGGCGCCCTTCTCGAAGTTGATCGTCCCGGCGACCGGCTTAGCGCCGTGATAGGCGAGGGTGGCGACCAGCCGGTGCCCCAGCGTGGCGCGCGCGATCTCGAAGAACTCGGCCGAGAGGTAGGCATGGCCGCCGTGGCGGTCGACGTTCTCCACGTAGAACGCGCGCAGCGCCTTCCAGTCGCGCGTCTCCAGCTCGGCGCCGGTGGCGGTGCGGAACGTGAGGCCGTGCTCGGCCGCCACCCGCCGCTCCTTGCGGACCTGCTTGCGGTTCTGCGAGCGGAACGTCGAGAGGTAGTCCTCGAAGCTCTCGAACGGTCGCCCGGGGCGGTTGTGCCAGTGAAACTGCATGCTGAGGCGCGGGAAGTAACCCGCCTCGGCCAGCGCCGCCTTCTCGGGCTCCGTGCAGAAGAGAAAATGAATCGAGGAGACCTTCTCCTCGTCCGCGACCTCGCGCGCGCCCCGCAGCAGCGCCGCCAGCACCGCGGTCCGGTCGACGCCGGGCGCGTCGAGCACCGGAAGCCGGTAGCCGGTGGCGGGCGTGAAGGGGATGGCGGCCACCAGCTTGGGGTAGTAGCGGACGCCGGCGCGGTGGGCGGCGTTGGCCCACGACCAGTCGAAGATGAACTCGCCGTAGCTGTTCGTCTTGAGGTAGAGCGGCACGGCCCCGACCAGCCGGGCGCCGTCGCGCGCGAGGACGATCCGCGGCACGCACCCCGCCCGCGCGCTCACGCTCTCCGACGCCTCGAGCGCGGCGAGAAAGGCGTGCTCGAGGAATGGATCGTTCTCCCCGGCCAGCCGATCCCACTCGGCGGCCGGCACCGCGGTGACGCTCTCGACGACGGCCAGCTCGATGATGTTCGAGCCTAGCAAGAAAACGCCGACTAGCTCGGGCTCGGGCGGCGCTTCGGCGCGAAGAACGCGGCGGTCATCGCGCCCACCGCCGAGAGGAGGGAGGCGAACATGGCGATCGTCGCCGGCCGGTCGGACTCGACCAGCCGGGTCAGCGTGAGCAGAAGCCACACGAACAAGACGTACGACTGGGCGCCGAAGGATTGACCGCGGCGCCTTTGACTCTCGGAGGCGAAGGCCAGGGCGATCCAGAAGAACAAGAGGAGCAGCCAGAAGCTCTGCGGGCTTCGGTCGGGCCACGCGCCCGGATGGCCCAACGTCAGGGCGAAGGCCCCGGCTCCAACGAGCGAGCCGACCACGAGCACGACCAAAAACAGGTACCTGCCTGGGTCAGTCGGAGACGCCGCGTCGCGGCCAGCCAGGGCACCCTCACCTGCGGCTGACATGCGTCCATTGTCGCTCGCGTCGGCAGGCGCGACAAGGGGTCCGCGCGCGGGCGCCGGCGTTGGCCTATTTGCCTAGTAGAAGGTCGCGGAGAACAGGAGGTTGAAGGCGTCGGCACTCCAGCTCACGGCCGAGTTGTCCCTGTCCTGCATCTTCGTGGCGCTGATGACCTCCAGCGCTGCGCCGAGGCCCCAGTGGCGGGAGACCAACCACTCTTTTCCGACGAGCCCCTCGAAGGCGAACCCGTCGCTCGATTGGCGGAGCGTGTTGCCGTGGGTGTCCTGGATGCCGACGTCGGTGATGCCGGCCGCCCCCAGGATGTAGATGTTGATCGGCTCGAAGTAGTAGATGACGCCGACGTTCAACCCAGCGACGGTGGCGCTGCCGCTGAGCTTGCCCTGGTCGGCTCCGCCGAGCGTCTGCGCCGGGTTGTCCATGGTCGACCCGAATATGCCCCCGAAGACCGCGATGTTCTCCGAGACGCCGCCCCCGAGAAAGATACCGATTCCGACGCTGTCCCCCGCGTACTTCTCGGTCCCCGCGCTGCCGCCGGAAGCACTCAGCGAGGTGTAGCCGAACCCGAAATGCAGGTGCAGGAAGAACCCCTGATGAATCGGGCCCTGCGGCGCGGGGAGGTAGCCCGGCGGCGGCGGATAGCCGGGTGCGGGCGGCGGATAGCCGGGTGCCGGCGGAGGAGAGGCGGGCGCTGGCGGCGGAGAGGCGGGCGCTGGAGCCGGCGGATAGGTCGGCGCGGGGGGCGGCGCATAGCCGGGTGGTGGCGGCGTGGTCTCCGGGGGCGGCGGGCTTGGTGGGGGGCCGTACTCGGGCGGCGGCTCGGCCGAGGGGGTGACGGTCGGGGATGGCGGCGCATCCTGGGCCCGCGCCGCTAGCGGAGCGGCGCCGAGGACCAGCGATACCAGAACCCGGAAACGAGCCTTGTTGCCTGCGTTCATTTCTGAGCTCCTCCTCGTCAGAGTCTTCCGCCCCAGCCGGGATGTTCGCCCGCGCCCGGGTCCGCCGTCAACGCATTGGCGTCGGGGACGCTGGCCAGCGGGGGCTGGTCGTGGAAAAGTCGAGGCGCGCGATGGAGACCGCGAAGCGCCTTTTCGGCGGGGTGGTCAGCTTCCTCAAACGGGGCGGGCTCTGGTGGGGCGTGGGGATCTCCGTCGGCCTCGCCGTGCTCAGCCTGGGGCTGGCGGTGGCGGTCGTCGTCGCCTGGCCGCCGGATCGTTTCCTCGGCGAGGGACCGACGGAGGTCGGTCGAGATCAGCACCCGGTCATCCGCGCGCTGGCCTTCGCCGGCCGGAACCTGGCGGGCGCCGTGCTGGTCCTGGTGGGCTTGGTGCTGGCGCTCCCCGGCGTGCCGGGGCAGGGGTTGCTGACGATGCTGATCGGGCTCTCGCTGCTCAGCTTTCCGGGGAAGCGGCGCCTCGAGCGACGCCTGGTCCGCGTGCCGGCGCTCCTGCGCGCCATCAACCGCCTGCGCGCGCGCTTCGCGCGGCAACCGCTGGAGCTCGACTGATGGGCGTGCTCGGAATCTTCGTCCTGCTGGGGATCGCCTTCGCGCTGTCGATCGATCGCCGCCGCGCCGTCAACCCGCGCATCCTCGGTTGGGGCTTGGGGCTGCAGTTCGCGATGGCGCTGTTCGCGCTCCGCACGCGCGCCGGCGTCCGCCTCTTCACCTGGGCCAACGACCTGGCCGACGCCTTCGTGGGGTTCGCCGACGCCGGCATCCGCTTCGTGTTCGGCGACTGGCCCGCGACCGCGGTGGTGCACACGCCGCTCGCCGCCGGCGCCATCGGCTTGCGCCCCGTCACCGTCGGGTTCGTGCTGGCGATCAAAGTTCTACCGATCATCGTGTTCGTCGCCAGCCTGATGGCGGTCGGCTACCACCTGGGGATCATGCAGCGGATCGTGGCGCTGCTCGCGCGGGGGCTCTCGCGCACCATGCACGTCTCGGGCGCCGAGGCGCTGTCGACGGTGGGCGACATCTTCCTCGGCATGACCGAGGCGCCGCTCCTGGTCCGCCCCTACGTCGCGCGGATGACCGAGAGCGAGCTGTTCGCCGTGATGTGCGCCGGGATGGCCACGATCTCCGGCAGCGTGCTGCTCGCCTACGTGGCGATGGGCGTCGACGCCGGCTACCTCATCACCGCCTCGTTCATGAGCGCGCCCGCGGCGGTGATGTTCGCCAAGATCATGATCCCCGAGACCGGCACCCCCGAGACCTCCGACGCCGCGAAGGTCTCCGTGCCCCGCCTCGACGTCAACATCGTCGACGCGGCGGCGCGCGGCGCCGGCGAGGGGCTGCAGCTGGCCCTCAACGTGGGCGGCATGCTGATCGCCTTCGTGGCCATCGTCAGCATGTGCGACCACGCGGTCGCCTGGGCGGGCGGCCTGATCGGCCACCCCGGCTGGTCGCTGGGTCGCCTCCTCGGCGCGCCGCTGACGCCGCTCGCCTGGGCGATGGGCGTCCCCTGGCACGAGGCGCCGTTCGTCGGCGAGCTGCTCGGCACCAAGACCGTGCTCAACGAGTTCATCGCCTACCAGATGATGACCAGCCACCCCGCCGAGCTGACCGCCAAGAGCCTGCGCATCGCCAGCTTCGCCCTCTGCGGCTTCGCCAACTTCGGCTCGCTGGCCATCGTGCTGGGCGGCCTCGGCGGCATGGTCCCCGAGCGCCGCAAGGATCTGGCGCGCCTCGGGATCCGCTCGATCATCGCCGGCTCACTGGCGACGTTCCTGACCGGGACGATCGCGGGATTGGTCGCGCCGTAGACCGGGCCTAGACGTTCAGTTCGGGGTTCATCCGTTCAACGCCCGAGGACGACGTCCACACCTGACAGGACGAGCGCCAGTTTCCCTTTGGGGAGCTTGCCCGCCCGTTCGCTCAGCTCAGACTTGTCGAGCGTCACGATCTGCGACACGTTCGCCACCGACTCCTTGGGAAGTCCCGTGGCGCTCTCGGGCAGAGCAACGTTCCCCGGGGCCGAGGCCCACTTGAGATTGCTCGTCACCGCCACGCAGACCACGGTCGCCAGGCGACTGCGGTTCAAGGCGTCGCCCTGAATGACGACAATCGGTCGTCGAAACGCCGGCTTTGATCCACGCCGCTCGCCCAGATCGGCCCACCAAACCTCTCCCTGGCAGATTGTCACCACTCCGCGCGCTCCAGTGTCCGGCGAGCGGCTCGAGACGCGAACTCGTCCTTCGGCTCGTCGAGCTCGTCGAGCACGCGATCCATCGCCTCCGTGACGCGGTCCGGAGCATGGCGGGCCACATACTCACTGAGCGCTCGCGCGTAGACCTCGCTCCTGGAGCGCCGAGCCCGGTGCGCCAGCGCCTCCGCCTCCTGGAACACATCATCAGGAATGGACACGGCCGTCTTCATACTAAAAGTATAACCCGGTAATACCGCCGGTCAACCTCGCCGGTCGGTCTCCGCGCCCACAGCCGAGTTGGGCGGCGGCGCATCGCGGAGTCAGAACGTTCTGCGCATTGGAACAGAGGCGATGCTGACGCCTCCGGGCAGAGTGTCGCTGCGCCGCCCGGTTGCAACATATCCGTGCCGAGCATAGAGCCGCTCTCCGGGCAATGTCGCGACAAGCTCGGCGACAACGAATCCCGCGGCCCTCGCCTCACGTTCGCACAGCGTGAGGAGGCGACTGCCCAAGCCTCGCCTTGCCCAATTCGGATGAACGAAGAACGCCCGGATCCGCGCCGCCTCCCTTCGCGGGTCGAGCAGTCGTGACTCACGCTGATCGTACGCATCGCCTCCGAACAACGTGGCACGGCGACTCCAGCCTCCGCAAAGGATCAGTTCGTTGTCCACTTCTCCTACGAAGTAGGTCTCGTCTCGAATGATCTCGGTATCCACACCCCACGCACCGAGGAGGGCCGCCTCGATCTGTTCGGCCGTGTAGTCGCCCGCGCCGAGTATTCGGGCGGATGTCGCAATGAGCGGCTTGATGGCTGGAACGTCGGCAAGCGTCGCCTTCCTGATCTGGACCAGGTCGTCACTCGCCTCCAACGAGCCCGACGTCGTCACGTTGGTCAGCGGCTTGTGGCGGAGGAAGTGGCCCGGGCCGCCGCGCACACCTCGCAAGGGCAGTTCGCCCGCAGGTCGCGGAAGTTGTAGATGCCGGTGGCGTGGCCGTCGCTCCATTCGATGAGGACGGCGTACTGGCCGACCAGCTCCATCCGCTTGGCCTGCACCTGCGGGGGGACCGTGGCCGGTTCGAGCAGCGCGCGGCCGGAGGTCTCCTCGATGCACATGGCGCAGCGGCAGGCGAGGCGCAGGTCGCGGGCCTTGTAACGGGACTCGTGGCCGTCGGGCCACTTGAAGGTGATCGTCGAGCGGAGGAGGCCCACGATCTCGTCGGGCATCGGCATGTTAGCGGGCCTTCTCTCTCTCGCCCTCGCGCGCGTGCGCGCGACGCAGGAGCAATTTCAGAAGCGGCGCCGTGTGCAACGCCTGCAAGAAGCCGCCTTTGTCGATGAGTGCCTCGATCTGGTCGAGCGGCGTCAGGTGGACGGTGATCTCCTCGCTCGCCTCGGGCGAGGCCGGCCCGGGCGTCACCCCCTCGGCCAAAAAGGTGTAGGTGAGGTTGTCCTGCAGCGCGGGGTTGGCCGACAGCGTGGCCAGGAGCGACCAATGCCCGCCGACGTAGCCGGTCTCCTCGGCCAGCTCGCGGCGCGCCGCGGCCTCCATCGACTTGTCCTCGGGATCGGTCGAGCCGGCCGGGATCTCGTAGTGGACGGCTTCGACGCCGTGACGGTACTGGCGGATCAGCACCACCTCGTCGCGCTCGGTCAGCGCCACCACGTTGACCCAGGGCGGGTACTCGCTCACCCAGTACTCGGGGATGATCGTCCCGTTCGGCAGCTCGACGCGGTCGACGCGCACGGTGTACCAGGGCTTCTTGGCCAGGTACTCGCGCGTGAGGACCTTCCAGAGGCCGGGATCGTCGTCGAAGTGGTCAGGCATGGGCGGCCTCGATGATGCCACGCGCGCGCGCGAATACCGCCCGCATCATGGGGGCGGTCAGCTTGCCGGTGTTGGTGTTCTGGCGGCTCGGGTGGTAGCAGCCGAGCAGCAGCGGCAGGCCGTCGCCGAGGCGCGCTTCGCTGCCGTGGCCGAACGCGGGGCGGGGGCGCGGGCGGACGCCGTGGGTGTCGGCCAGGTAGGCGAGGTAGGCGTCGTGGCCGATCTTGCCGAGCGCCACCACCACCCGCAGGCGGGGGAGGGCGGCGATCTCGGCGGCCAGGTGGCGGCGGCAGCGGACGATCTCGTCGGGGGCCGGCTTGTTGTCGGGGGGCGCGCAGCGCACGGCCGAGAGGACGTAGGCGTCGCGCAGGAGGAGGCCGTCGTCGGCGCGGCGGGAGGTGGGGATGTTGGCGAACCCGATCGCGTGCAGCGCGGCCGCCAGAAAGTCGCCCGAGCCGTCGCCGGTGAAGACGCGGCCCGTCCGGTTGGCGCCGTGCGCGGCGGGCGCCAGGCCGACCAGCAGCAGGCGCGCTTCGGGGTCGCCGAAGCCGGGCACGGGCCTGCCCCAGTAGGTTTCGCCCCGGTGGGCGGCCTTCTTCTCGGTGGCGATGCGCGCGCAGTAGCGGCGCAGGCGCGGGCAGGCCTCGCAGGCGACGATCGCTTCACGCACCGCCGTCAACGACGGCGGGCGCGCGTCAGGCTTTTGTCTTCTCGCCAGATTCAACGGGAAATCCGGCCTCGCGCCAGGCGCGCATGCCGCCGTCCATGGAGATGACGTTGGTGTAGCCCATCTTCTGCAGGTTGTCGGCCGAGAGCGCGGAGCGAAAACCACCCCCGCAGTAAAGGACGATGGGCGCCCCCTGGTCGGGGATCAGCGCCTCGACGTCCCGCTCGAGCACGCCGCGCCCGATGTGCTGGGCGCCGCGGGCCCGATCGACCGCGAATTCGCCGTCTTCGCGGACGTCGATGAAATGAAATACCTCGCCGCGGTCGAGCCGCGCCTTCACGTCGGCGATGGTGCACTCCCGGACGCGGGACTTCGCACTATTAACCAAGGAAAGGAACCCCGGGCTATGCTTCATCATCGGAACATATCACCGCCGATTGACACCGTCGGCGCGGGTCTCTAGAAAGGTCGTTCGTGTCGGAGAAACGGGACTACTACGAAGTGTTGGGCGTCGCCCGCGACGTCGAGGCTGGCGAGCTGAAGCGCGCCTACCGCAAGCTGGCCATGGAGCTGCACCCCGACCGCAACCCAGGCAACAAAGAGGCGGAGAACAAGTTCAAGGAGGCCTCCGAGGCCTACCAGGTCCTCTCCGACCCGCAGAAGCGCGGGCACTACGACCGCTTCGGACACGCCGGCCCGGGGATGGGGGGCTTCGGCGGCGGCGGGTTTCGCGACGTGGGCGACATCTTCTCCGCCTTCTCCGACATCTTCGGCGACCTGTTCAGCGGCGGCGGGCCGGGCGGCCGGCGCGGGCCCGGGCGCGGCTCCGACATCGAGACCCGCGTCTCCATCACCCTCGAGGAGGCCGCCACCGGCGTGACCAAGGAGATCACCGTTCTGCGCAACGCCCCCTGCGCCACCTGCGGCGGCAGCGGCGCCGCCCCCGGCACGCATCCCGAGACCTGCCAGCAGTGCGGTGGCCGCGGCCAGGTGATGCATTCGCAGGGGTTCCTGATGATCTCCTCGACCTGCCCGGTCTGTCGCGGCGAGGGGCGCGTCGTCCGCAAGCCCTGCAGCACCTGCGACGGCAGCGGCGTCGACCAGAAAGAGGAGGCGATCCAGATCGCCATCCCCGCCGGCGTCGAGAACGGGTCGACGTTGCGCCTCATGGGGCGGGGCGAGGCCGCGCCGCGCGGCGGGCAGGCGGGGAACCTCTACGTCGTGCTGCGGGTGGCCGACGACGAGCGGTTCGAGCGCGACGGCGCCGACCTGCACACCGAGATCGAGGTGAGCTTCCCGCAGCTGGCGCTGGGCGACCGGATCGAGGTCCCCACGCTCGACGGCCCGGCCGAGTTGGAGATCGCCGCCGGGACCCAGCCCGGCGACACCCTGTCGCTGTCCGGCCGCGGCATGCCTCGGCTCGGTGCGCGCGGCAAGGGGGACATCGTCGTCCACCTCAAGCTGGTCGTGCCGGGCTCGTTGTCGGAGGAGGAGGACGCGCACCTGCGCGCTTACGCCAAGGCCGGCGGCCAGCGCGTCAGCCCCGAGCGGGGCGGCTTCTTCCGCCGCAAGAAGAGGCGGTAACCTAACCCTTGGGGGCGTGCGGCGCCTCGGCGCGCGCGGGCCCGGCGTGGTCCGTGCGCGCGCCGTGCTTGCCCTCCGCGCGGGCGCGGAGCGGCACCGACGGCACCGGTTTGCTGGCGTAGAGCCAGGAGTAGGCGAAGAAAGAGGCGAGGACGCGCTTCGTGTAGTTGCGCGTCTCGTCGTAGGGGATCGTCTCCATGAACTCGTCCATGTCGAGATCCCCGCGCTCGGCCAGCCAGTGCTCGACCGCCGCTTCACCGGCGTTGTAGCCGGCGATGGTCAGGGGGGGCGTTTCGTTGAAGTGCTTCCAGAGGAAGCCGAGGAAGCGGGCCCCGAGCTCGACGTTCTTGGCCGGATCGAGCAGCACGTCGCGCGTGACCGGCGCGCCCTCGGAGAACCGCCGGGCCGTCTTGACCAGCATCTGCGTCAGGCCGATCGCGTTGGCGAACGACTCGGTCTTGGGCGAAAAGGCGCTCTCCTCGCGCATGATCGCCAGCTCGAGCGCCTCGGGGAGCTGGTTGGCCTTGGTGTTCTTGGCCACCAGCTGCGGGAAGGCGCGCGGGTAGGCCAGCTTCCACTTGGCGGCGCCGAGGCCGCTCGGGTACTCGAGCTTGTACGAAGTGACGCCGTAACGCGGGAGCGAGTGCGAGGCGCTCCAGACCCCGCCGCGATCGAGCAGGGTGGCGGTGATCCAGAGGACGTCCTCCCCCTCGGCGCGCGCCGTGGCGGCCGCGGCGGAGGTCGCGTGCTTGTCGGCCGACGTCGCCAGCCCCAGCTTGGCCAGCTCGCGCCGCGCGTCCACACCTTGGCCCATGCGCGCCAGCGCGACCGCGCGGACGAACCCGGGCTCCGCGTAGAGCGCGCGCGGCGGGAACGACCAGGCGGGGATCTCCTTGAGCCCCTTGCGCAGCGAGACGACCAGCGCCTCCTCGGCGTGGGGGTCGGAGCTCTTGAGCCGCCCGAGCGCGAGCAGCGCATAGACCGAGAGCGGGTACTCGCGGACGGCGCGGGTGTAGAAGGCGCGCGCGTCGTCGTCGTGCCCTTGCTTCTCGAGCACGCGTCCTTTCCAGTAGAGGGCGCGCCCCTCCGCGTACCAGATCTCCTCGTGCGGGACGAGGCGCAGGTTCTCGTCGAGCCAGTGCAACGCCTCGTCGAGCCGCCCGCCGCGCCAGGCGGCGAACGCCAGCCGCCAGAGCGCCTCGTTGAGCAGATCGCCCTGCGGGTAGCGCGTCGGCACCTCGGCCAGGATCTTGGCCGCCCCCGCCTCGTCGCCGGCGTCGCTGTAGAGCTCCGCCATCCGCACCCGCGCGTCGTCGGCGTAGCTGTGGTCGGGGTGCTCCGCCTCGATGCGCGCGTAGCGGCTGAGCGCGAAGTCCCGGTTGCCGGCCGAGGCCCAGGAGCGCGCCCCCTGATAGAGCGCCTTGGCGTGCAGGTCCCGGTTGCCGGCCTTGGCGCAGATTCCGTCCGCCTCGTCGAAGAGGGGCGCGGCGCGCGGGCGCTGGCGCTCCTTCCAGACCGACTGCGCGCGGTAGAAGCGCGCCTTGCACTCGAGCTCGGCATTGAGCCCGGGCGCCCCCAGCGCCGCTGCGAAGGCCGACTCGGACTCCTGGTTGCGGTTGTGGTCATAGAAGACCGTCCCGCGCGTCACCAGCTCGCCCGCGCTGTGCGCGCGCACGACCGCCGCTTCCGGAGCGGGCAGGGCGTCGGCGATCTGCTCCAGGCGATCGCCGGCCCGTTCGCTCCAGGCCTCGAGCGGCGCCTCCGCCCAGACGCGGCGATAGAGCTCGATCACCTCCTGCGGTGGGACGCGCGGCTCCTGCCCGGAGCGTGCCTTCTCGGTCGCCTCGGCTTTCTTGTAGAGCACCTCGGCCCGCCGCGGGCCGTTCGGGAAGCGCTTGAGATGGGCCTCGATGGCGGCCAGCGCCTCGTCCCACTTGAAGAGAGATCGCAGCGCGTCGATCCGGATCAGATCCGTCTCCGCGTCGGGGACCGTCCCCGGGTCGACCTTGGCTGCCCAGTCGAGCGCGCCCGCGTAGTCGCCGCGCCGCAGCCGGCAGCGGGCGGCGTTGTAGGCGTGGTAGGGGGCGAGCCGCGGGTAGCTCTCGTAGAGCTGCTCGAACAGCTTGCCGGCGCCCGACCAATCGCCCTGGTTGGCCCGCGCCAGCCCCAGGAGGTAGCTGGCGGCCTGCCGCTCCTCGCCGGAGCGCGGGAGCGACTTGAGCGCGCGGACGAACCCGCTCTCGGCCTCGTCCCAGTCCTCGGCGTGGAACTTCTCGACGGCCTGCTTGGCGGCGCCGTGTTGAAAGAACGGCTGCAACCAGTCGCGGTCGAAGGGGACCGGTTTGCCCCCCGCCTTCCGGGCGGGCGCGGGGGAGACGTCGGCGTCCTCGTCGGCGACCGGCTGCCCCTGGGCCAGCGGCGCCGCGCCGACTGCTAAGGTGAGCAGCGCTGCGGCGAGCGGCGGGCGGCGCGAAAACAGCACCCGCTCAGACTACGAACCGCGCGCGCGACCTGCAAAAAAGAAGGTCAAGTTTCTCGCCGGGAGACGCGGTTTTTCTCGGCGCCCTTGGCGCCGGGCGCTTCCGGCGGAGGGATGACGAAGCGGATGAAGGCCAGGTCGGCGCTCAGCTCTTCACACCTCGTCCGGACGCCCCCGATCTCGACCGGGGCCGCCGCGCGCGACGGCCGGCGACCGGGCCTGGTCACCGTTCGCTTTGCCGCTGTCGACCGGCGCGCTGGACTCATCGATGGAATTTCCCGTGCGGCGAGATCCCCGAGCCCGCCAGCAGGACCATGGTTGCAAAGCTGCCTGGCCCCGTCAAATAGCCCCGAGGCCGCGGCCCGTCAGGGCCGCGGGCCGCAGAGGCGATCCGATATGACGCCCGTCCACCCCATCCTCAGGTCCAGGACCACGCGCTCGACCTCTTGAGCTTCGTCTTGAGCTTCGTCGCCGTGGGGACCGGCCACGATCTCGACGACGTCGACCCCGCATCGATTGCCGCCGCCGGCGGGCGAGCGGTACTGGACCAGGTACTCGCTGCCGGGTTCGGGATTGAACATCACCCCCGACATGCAGGTCGACCTCGAAAACGGGGTCACCAGGCTCCAGTCGAGCTTGAGCACGATCCGCCGGTCCGTCGGGAGAATGACCTCCGGATCGTGCCCTCGATTGAGCTCCACGCTCCCCTCGTAGCCGCTGGACTTCAGCCGTTCCGACAGATCGGGGCACCCCGATTTGAAGTCATAGATGTCGAGGTTGGTCGTCCCGTTGAAGAGCCCGGATGCCTGCGGATCCCGGACGCGAAGCACCGCGCCGGTGTTGCGGTCGAAGCGGCGGTCGTGGACGTACTCGCTGGCGACGTTGCAGGCCGTCAGGATGAAGCAGAGGCCGAGCAGCGTCACGATCAGCCGGGCCAACGAGCGGACGAACGCTCGCTGCGGTCGCCGTCTCGGAAGGTCCCGACTCAAGGCTGGTGGATCGTGACCCGGTTGCGGCCGCCGTGCTTCGACTGATAGAGCGCCTTGTCGGCGCGCGCGATCAGGTCGGCGGTGTCCTTGACCGCCGGATCGGGCAGGCCGGCGATACCCACGCTGATGGTGACCGGGATGGTCG
>DATNDC010000074.1:0-18837 GCA_035607055.1 Polyangia bacterium | reverse complement strand
GCCGCAGGAGAAGCCTTGCGGACAGACGCCGCCGGTGGCACAGCCGAGCGTCCCGTCACCGATTTCGGGCGCATAGCAGCCGGCCGCGGCCAACAGGTTGGCCGCCAGCAGGATGCCGAGGATGCGCGGGAAACGCGCGCTCATCGCGCCGCCTCGGCCGCCGGGTGGCCGCCGCCGCCGTGCCGGGCCCACAGGTAAAGGCCCACGCCGGCCGCGACGGCTGCGGTACCGACGGCCAGGAACACGGCCTCCAGTCCCTGGTCGCGCTCGCCGGACGCTTGGCGGTCGGGCGTGAACGTGGCGCGGGTTTGCGATTCACTCGTCACCGCGTCGCCGTTGCTATGCGCCGCCAGGCCGAACGCGACGCCGACGCCGATGGAGACGACACCGAAGGCCGCGGCCGACAGCGCCCAGGGGTGCGCCCAGCTCGCGGAGCTCGGCGGCGGGGGCGCCGGCAGGACCTCGACCGCAGCCGCCGGGCGCGGCGCGTCGGCGGCCGGAGGCGGCGCGAACGCCAGCGACGGCCCATCACCGGCCGGTGCGCCCGCGGCGGACGGGGTCGCTGGCGGCAGGTGGACCGCCAGGGTGAGGGTCTCGCCGGCGACGCAAGTGATGGTCGTGGTCTGGGTCGCGCCGCCAGCGTGCGCGACGACCTGGTGCGACCCGGGCGCCAGGTAGAGGCGCCGCGGAAACGACACGCGCCCGCCGCCGAGCCCGTCGACCGTCAAGTCGGCGGTCCCCACGTCCGCCTCCAGCGCGACGATCGCGACGTGCGGGCGCAAGTCTTCCCGGTAGCGCTCGGCCTTGTGTCGCTTGTCGGCCGGCGCGTCGGGCGCCTCGGCGAGAAACGTGTCGAACGACTCGAGCGCGCGCGCATCGTCGCCCAGCCCCAGGCGGGCGAGCCCGAAGTCGTAGAAGATGAGCGGGCTCGGCACGAGCGCGTACGCCTGCTCGAAGCGTGCGAGCGCCTCGCTGAAGTGGCGGGTCTTGAGCAGCTCCACCCCTTCGGTGAGCTTCGCCTCCGCCGCCGCCTTGGCGCCGGCTCCGTCGGTGGCGGGGCCGGACGCCGCCCGCGCGGGCCAGGGGGCGGCCAGCAGCGCCAGCGCCGCGACGACACGAACGGCTCGGCGCCGATTACAGGTTGACGATGCCATCGGCGTCGACGTTGGTCGGGTGGTTGGCGCGCGCGCGTGTGGATTCCCGGACATGCCGCCGCATCGGGGGTACCGGCGCGGCCGGTGCTCCTGCCCTGGCGGTGCGCTCGGACAGCGACGCGCGTGTCGCCGGCGTCGCGGCGGCAGCCTGAGCCGCCGGCTCGGGCGGCGCCCCCGCCGCGGCGATCGGCGGCCCGACGATCACGCGTGGCGCGGCGACGATCGGGGCCTGTCGCGTCGGACCGTGGTGGGCCGCGCGGACCACGAGACCAGTCGCTGCCGCCAGCCCCACCGCGGCCAGGACGGCGGTCAACCATCGCCCTCGCGCCGGCCGGCTGTCTCCGGGCGGCGGCGCTGGCACCTCCGGGCGCCCGGGGCGCGTGGTCGGCGCCGGCGGCGCCTCGACGGTGACTTCGTCGGGCCGGGCCAGCAGGTCGTGAAGCGCGCGCGCCACGCTCTCCATGTTCGGCGGACGATCCTCCTGCCGCTTGGCGAGCATGCGCGAGATCAGCCGATCCAGCGCCAGCGGGACCTCTGCCGCGGACGCAGCGGCGGGGGGCTCGCGCCAGCGGTGCGCCACGATGAGGTCGTTCAGGTTGTCCACGGGGAACGGCGGATTTCCGCAGACCATCTCGTAGAGCACGCAACCGAGCGCATAGATGTCGGTGCGCGCGTCGACCATCCCCGCGCCACCGCACTGCTCGGGGGCCATGTACTCGGGCGTGCCGAGCAGCTTGCCGGGATGCGTCCGCGCCCCCGACTGGCTGTCTTGCAGCAGCTTCGCCACGCCGAAGTCGAGGACCTTGATACTGGACAACGGCGCGGCGCCGGGTGGCGCCTCCGGATCGTGACATCGCATGACGTTGGCGGGCTTCAGGTCGCGGTGGACGATGCGGTGCCCGTGCGCGGCGCCCAGCCCTTCGGCCATCGGGACCGCCATCGCGCAGGCCTTCTGCCAGGGGATCGCACCCACCCGCTCGAGGAGGTCGGCCAGCGTCTCGCCCTCGAGGTACTCCATCGTGATGTAGGGCTGTCCTCCCGAATGCATACCGCAGTCGAGGATCTCGACGATGGCGGGGTGGTGGATCAGTGAGGTGGCCCGCGCCTCGTCGAGGAACCGCGCCAGGATCTCGGGGTTGCCGGCGAACTCGGGCGCCAGGACCTTGATGGCGGCGCGGCGCGCGATCCGCTCGTGCTCGCCGAGAAACACCGTCCCCATGGCTCCGCTCCCCAGGCGGCGCACGATTCTGTAGTTGCCGAACGTCTCGCCAACCATGGCGCGAAAGCTTCCGCGCCAACCTGGGTCAGGGGGAAGGGCTCGTCAAGACACTGATTTTTGACTTCCTGTACGTTTTCGACGCACGGAGTTCTTGTTTCCCAGAACTGCGGGCTCCGTGGTTACAACTGCAGCGCGAACCGATCGGCGCCGCGCTGGATGATCAGCGTCGCCCGCTCGCCGCGCGAGAGGCGCGCCTCCAGCGCCTTGAAGCGCGCCAGCGTGATCGCCTTGCCGTCGAGGGCGAGCAGCACGTCCCCTTCGGCCAGGACGCCGCTGGCCGGCCCGCGCGGGTCGACCGCCACCACGGCCAGTCCGGCGCCGCCCGGGAGGCCCAGCGCCGACGCCTCGTGCGCCTCGAGCGGGCGCAGCTCGACGCCGAGCACGCTCGCCTCGCCGCCGCCGCGCGGCCCGGTCAACGTCACCGAGGTCTCGATCCGCCGGCCCTGCCGCAGATAGACCAGCTTGGCCCGCTCGCCCGGGCCCGAGAGCGCCACCACCGACGACAGGCGCCGCTGCCCGTCGATCGGATGGCCGCCAAGCTCGACCACCACGTCGTTCGACGCCAGGCCGGCGGCCGCGGCCGGCGAGCCCCGCGTCACCACGTTGACCAGCGCGCCGGGCGTGAACGGCACGTGCATCTCGGCGGCGCGCTCGGCGGTGAAGTCCTCGGCGCTCACGCCGAGGTAGCCGCGCGCCACGTGACCGGCCTTGCGGATCTGCCCCGCCACCTGCGACGCCAGATCGATGGGGATGGCGAACCCCATGTTCATCGCCACGCCCGGGTTGATGATGGCCGAGTTGATGCCGATGACCTGGCCGCGAAAGTTGAACAGCGGGCCGCCCGAGTTCCCCTGGTTGATGGCGGCGTCGGTCTGGATGAAGTCCTCGAAGCGCGGGTCGACGGTCCCCAGCTTCTCGCCGAGGACGCGGTTCTTGGCGCTCACGATGCCCATGGTCACGGTCTGCCCGAGGCCGAGCGGGTTGCCGATGGCCAGCACGTAGTCGCCCACCCGCACCCGGTCCGAGTCGCCCAGCGTGACGACCTGCAGGTCGGCGGGCGGGTGGTCGAGCCGCACCACCGCCACGTCGGTCGGGGGATCGCTCCCCAGCACGCGGGCCGGGAAGCGGCGGTTGTCGGCCAGCTTCACCACCACCTCGTCGGCGCCCGCCACCACGTGGTTGTTGGTGAGGATGATCCCCGCGCGATCGACGATGAACCCCGACCCCAGCGCCTCCTGGCGCTCGCGCGTCGGGCGCGGCCGCGGCAGCCCGAACTGCTGGCGCAGCATCTCCGTCCAGGGGTCCGGGGCGACGAAGCGGCGGATGTACTTGGTGCTCTGGATGGTGACCACCGCCCCCTTGACGCGGTCGACGAGCGGCGCGACCGATCCCGGCTCGACGCCGGTCCCGGCGGCGCCCGGCGGGGGGACGGCGGCGGCCGGCGCCGAGACGAGGAGAGCGGCCGCGGCGACGGCCCGGACGAGGAATGATCGAAGGGCAGAGGTTGGGCGGACGTCCATGTCTATGACGGCTTTTGCCCGATCGGCCTCGGTTCCGTCAATCCAGCATTTGAGAAGGACAGGATGTCGTAGTGACGATCACGGACCGCGGCGCGCCGAAGGGAGATAGTGAAGGACGGAGGTGCCAGCCATGAATCACACGCGTCTTCACCGTATCGCCGGTCTCGCGGGCGTGCTGTTCGCGGCGGCCTTCGTCGCCGGCGCGCTCCTGCCCGTCGCCTGTGACGGCTCCACGACCAAGTCGGGGATCTCCTGCGGCGGCAATGGCCAGATCTGCTGCGACAACAACGTCTGCGGCGGCAGCGGCTGCTGCGACCGCGGCATGTGCGTCGCTTCGGGCAGCGCCTGCGGCAACCTGGGCGGGACCTGCAGCGCGACGACGGCCGGCGCTTGCGGGACCTGCGGCGCGGCGGGCGAGCCCTGCTGCAACGGCAGCTGCACCGCCGGCAACGTGATGTGCGCGAACAACGTCTGCGCCGCCTGCGGCGGCGTCGGCCAGCCCTGCTGCTCGGGCGGGACCTGCTCGGGCACCGCTTGCTGCGGCACCGGGCACCTCTGCGTGGGGGCGGGGACGACCTGCGGCGGCGCGCTCGGGACCTGCCGGTCGTCGGGGAGCTGCGACGGCTGCGGCGCGGCGGGGCAGCCCTGCTGCCTCGGGCGCTACGCCTGCCTGGGGAGCGGCGCCGCCTGCATGGGCGACACTTGCGCCGCCTGCGGCGCGGCGGGCGAGCCCTGCTGCGGCGGCGACAGCTGCGACGGCAACGGCTGCTGCAACGGCAGCCTGTGCGTCGCCTCGGGGGCGGCCTGCGGCGCCGGGACCTGCGGCGCCAGCCAGTCGTGCGGCGGCTGCGGCGCGGCCGGCCAGGCCTGCTGCACCGGCGCCAGCGGCGGTGGTGGAGGGCGCTTCTGCTCGGCGCCCAACACCACCTGCGACAGCTCGGGCGGCGGCAGCGGCACCTGCGCCACCTGCGGCGCCGTCGGGCAGCCGTGCTGCGACGGGAGCTTCTGCACCGGCAACGTCGCCTGCCGCAACGGCGTTTGCGGGTAGCGCGCGTCGCGCGCGGCGCGGGGCTACAATCGACGGGTCGTGAGGCTGACGCTCAAGCTCGCTCTGGCGGTGCTGCCGGGCGCGTTGTTGGTGGTGGCCGCCGCGGCGTTGCTCGAGCTGCGGCGCGACCGGGCCGAGTTCGAGGCCGATCAGCGCTCCGACGATCAGGCGACCGCGGGCGCCTTCGCCGACAGCATGGGGAAGATGTGGGACGCCGTCGGTGAGCAGCCGGTCCGGCGCGCGATGGACCGGCTGGCGACCTTCGAGGCCCGCTACCGCGTGGGCTGGATCGATCTGGCGCGCGCCGACGGTGCGCTGCCGGCGCGCGAGCGGGCGGCGGTCGCGCGCGGCCAGGCGATCCTCTGGCGCGAGACCGACGGCGGCCGGCCCGGCTGGCTGCACGCGGTCAGCCCGGTGCGCGCCGACGGCCGCGTGGTCGGCGCGGTCGACGTCTCCGAGCCGCCGCCCGATCTGCGCGCGCACGTCCGGCGCACCATCCGGGCGACGCTGGTGGCGACGCTGGCGCTGGCCGCGACGATGATGCTCATGACCCTGCTCGTGGGGGCCTGGGTGGTCGGCGGCCCAATCGCCGGGCTCATCAGCCAGGCCCGGCGCGTGGCGGCGGGCGATCTGGGCGCCCGCTCGGTCCCCCGGCAGCAGGACGAGCTGGGCGAGCTGACCCGCGAGCTCAATGGGATGCTCGATCGCCTCGAGGGGGCGGCGGCCGAGGTGCAGGCCTCGACGCGCCAGCGGTTCGACGCGCTCGAGCAGCTCCGCCACGCCGAGCGCCTCACCACCGTCGGGCGCCTGGCCTCCAGCGTCGCGCACGAGCTGGGGACGCCGCTCAACGTGGTGACCGGGCGGGCGCGCCTCATCGTCGAGGACGAGCGCGAGGCCAAGACGCACGCCCGCATCATCATCGACCAGGGCGAGCGCATGACCAAGATCATCCGCCAGCTGCTCGACTACGCGCGCCGCCGGCCGCCGCAGAAGGGGGAACAGGATCTCTCGCAGCTGGCCGCCGACGTTCTCCCGCTGCTGTCGACGCTGGCCAGCAAGAAGCGCGTGCGGCTCGAGTTCCACGCCGAGGTGGCGAACGCGCCGGTGACGGCGGACGCCACGCAGGTGCAGCAGGCGCTCACCAATCTGATCGTCAACGCCATCCAGGCCAGCGCCGACGGCGCGACGGTCGACGTCACGCTGCGCGCCGCCGGCCCGCGCCGCGCCACCCCCGACCGCCAGGAGGATGGCGATGGCCCAAGCGGCAGCACGGGCACGTTCGAGCTGGCCGTGCGCGATCACGGTCCGGGGATGCCGCCCGAGGTGTTGGCCCGCGTGTTCGAGCCGTTCTTCACCACCAAGCCGATCGGCGAGTCGACCGGCCTCGGGCTCTCGGTCACGCACGACATCGTCGACGAGCACGGCGGCTGGATCGAGGCCGACAGCGCGCCGGGGCGGGGGAGCCGCTTCTCGATGTTCCTGCCGCGGAGGGCGGCGTGAGCCCCGCCGGCGCGGCACCCGACGCGGCGACGCCCGCGGCCGGACGCCTGCTGGTGGTCGACGACGAGCCGGAGATGTGCGCGCTGCTCGAGGCGGGCCTCAGCAAGCGGGGGTTCGAGGTGACCTCGCGGACCTCGGGCGACGCCGCGCTGGCGCTGCTCGACGAGGCCGACTTCGAGGCCATCGTGGTCGACCTGAACATGCCGGGGACCTCGGGGCTGGATCTGGCCGCCTGGGTGGCGGCCAACCGCGCCGACACGCCGGTCGTCCTCATCACCGCCTTCGGCAGCCTGGAGACGGCGGTGGCCGCCATCCGCGCCGGCGCCTACGACTTCGTCACCAAGCCGTTCGAGATCGAGGCCATCGCGCTGACGCTCGGGCGGGCGGTCGGCTACCGGCGGCTGCGGGCCGAGGTCCGGCGCCTGCGGCTGGCCACGGGCGGCACCGGCGACGGCGCCACCACCGAGGGGCTGCCGGGGACGCTGCTCGTGGGGAAGAGCCCGGTCATGCGGCGGATGTACGACACCGTGCTGCGCGCGGCGGCCACCGACGCCTCGATCCTGGTGACGGGCGAGAGCGGCACCGGCAAGGAGCTGGTGGCGCGCGCGCTGCACGACAGGGGGCGGCGCGCCGGCGGGCCGTTCGTGGCCATCAACTGCGGCGCGCTGCCCGAGTCGCTGCTCGAGAGCGAGCTCTTCGGCCATGCGCGCGGCTCGTTCACCGACGCGCGCACGAGCCGCGCCGGGCTCTTGCTGCGCGCCAGCGGCGGCACGTTGTTCCTGGACGAGATCGGCGAGGCGCCGGCCGGCCTGCAGGCGAAGCTGCTGCGCGCGCTCGAGGACCGGCGGGTACGCCCGGTGGGGGGCGACGACGAGCGGCCGTTCGACGCCCGGCTCGTCTGCGCGACCAATCGCGATCTGGAGGCGGAGATCGAGAACGGTCGCTTCCGCTCGGACCTCTACTACCGGATCAACGTCATCCGCATCGACCTGCCGCCGCTGCGCGCGCGCGGCGACGACGTCCTCCTGCTGGCGCAGCGGCTGGTGGCGCAGCTCGCCGCCGCGACCGGCAAGAGCGTGGCCGGCATCGCCGCGCCCGCGGCAGAGAAGCTCTCGGCCTACGCCTGGCCGGGCAACGTGCGCGAGCTGCGCAACTGCATCGAGCGCGCGGTGGCGCTGACCCGCTTCGAGGAGATCACGGTCGCCGACCTGCCGGAGGCGATCCAGGATTACCGTCGCTCGCGGCTGGTGCTGGACCTCGACGATCCGGAGCAACTGCCGCCGCTCGAGGAGGTCGAGCGGCGTTACATCCTGAGGGTCCTGGAAGCCGTCCAAGGGCATCGGACGCGGGCTGCCGAGGTGCTGGGGCTCGATCGCAAGACGCTGTATCGCAAGCTCGAGCGTTACGGCGTCGGCGAGGACTGATTGACCTCGGAACCCGCGGCGGGTTCCGAACCTCCCGCGATGCGCTCGGGCGAGCAGAGCGCGTCCTCCCGCGACGCGAACCGCGCGGGGAGGCGAAATGCCCCTCGGGGCATTACGCCCCGAGACGACCGGGGGCCGCGCACGGATTATCGGGCCTTCCGCTGGCGCGACCATTGCCTATTGGTGAGGGCATGCGGACCAGCGACCGGCTCCTCGCCTCGTACAGCGACTTCGCCGCCGATCTCGTCGCCGACGGGATCCTGACCGACCCCTGGGTCGACGGCGCGCCGCGCTTCCAGATGACGCCCGTGGCCATCGATCGCCCCACCCAGCGCCAGCTCTATGCCGTCGCCGAGGAGGTCGCCGCGGTCCACGCGGAGGCGGCGGCGCTCTGCGCGCGCGCGCCGGCGCTGGTGGCTCGCTTCTTCGATCTGCCGCCGGCCTACGACCTCATGTGGCGGACCAGCGCGCCGCACTGGCACGGGATCGCGCGCGCCGACGTGTTCCTGACCGCGGCGGGCCCGCAGGTCTGTGAGCTGAACTCCGACACGCCGAGCGGCGAGCCCGAGGCGGTGGCGCTCAACCGCAGCGTCGACGGGCCGGGCGCGATCGCCTTCGACGATCCGAACTGCCGCCTTCCGGACCAGGTGTTCGACATGGTAAGGGCGGTGGCGCCGTCCGACCTGCCGCTGACCGTCGGCATCGTCTACCCGACCGAGATGACGGACGACCTCTCGGTCATCTCCCTCTACGCGCGCTGGTTCGAGGCGCGCGGGGCGCGGGTGGTGCTGGGGTCGCCTTTCAATCTACGCCCCGACGGGCGGGGCGGGGTGGCGATGTTCGGGGTCTCCTGCTCGGTGATCTGGCGCCACTACAAGACCGACTGGTGGGGCGAGCGCCGGCCCATCTGGCGCTCCGAGCCGCCGTACGCCGACGCGGCGCCGCTCACCGGTCCGCTCGAGCTTTTGGCCGGGGCGATCGCGCGCGGGCGCTGCGCGGTGGTGAACCCGTTCGGCGCCGTGCTGACCCAGAACAAGCGGATGATGGCGCTCTGCTGGGAGGAGCTCGACCGCTTCTCGGAGGCGTCGCGCCGGATCATCCGCCGCGCCGTCCCCTTCTCGGCGCGGCTCGAGACGCTGTCCGTGCGCCAGCTCTGGAACGAGCGCGCGCGCTGGGTCTTGAAGTCCGACTACGGCTGCGAGGGGGAAGAGGTGGTGATCGGCGCCGAGACGACGCCGGCGGCCTGGGCGGACGCGCTGGCGGACGCGCTGCCGAGCCGCTGGATCGCGCAGCGCCGGTTCGAGCCGCTGCGTGACCGGCGCGGGCGCTCGGTCAACTATGGCGTCTATCTGGTGGGCGGTCGCGCGGCCGGGCTCTTTACCCGCCTGCAGGCGCGGGGGACCGATCGGACAGCGACCTGCGCACCGACGATGGTTCGCGCCCCGGGGAGGGTGTCATGAGCGACTCTTGGTGGAAGGCCTCGCTGCGCGCGCACCCGCTGGCGCGTCTGCTGGCCGGGTCGACCCCGCTGGTCTGGACGGGCGCCGCCAGTCTCACCCTGGGCGGCTGCGCCGAGGTCTGGGCGGAGAACGAGACGGACCAGGCGCAGGCGGCGTTGGAGGCGCAGCGCGAGGATGGCTGGAGCGTGGGCGACGAAGGGCAGCCGCTGGCGTTTCCGGGCGGGCAGCCGGCCGACGTCTCGGGCAGCGCGGGCTGGCGCGATGCGCTGACGACGCTGGCGCCGCGCCTCTCGCCCGCGCAACCGCTCTGGCAGCCCTACTACGCGCCGGCGCTGTTCCAGTCGCTGGAGGCGCCGCTCAACACCGACCTGCGCGCCGCCATCCAGCCGGTTTTCACCTCCGAGATGGCGGTCGCCTCCCGGCGTGGCGAGGCGCTGCTCTCGCTGTTTCTCGACAACGGCTTCTGTCGCAACGACGTGGCGCTGGTGCTCGACGTTCCGGGGCCGGAGGCGGTGGCGCTGGCCGCCGCGCTGGCCCCCTGCTTCGAGCCGGTCTTCATCTTCGACAACTGGCCGCACCCGAGCGGCATCGTGCCCGCGCACATGACGTTGGGGGCGACGCTCTACTTCTTGCCGTCGTTCGAGCGGGCGCGGAGCGGACGCGCGCCGACCGCGGCCCCGATGTTCGTCCTCGACCGCCAGCGCCTCATCCCCTACGAGGACGACGCCGGGCGCTTCGACAACCGCTACTTCGCCGGGCTGCCCTCGCGCGAGGCGCTGCAGGCGGCTGGGATCAGGCACCTCCTCTACGTGACGCCCGATCCGACGGCGCTCGACGCCGACGACCTGAACGGCGATCTGGTCGCCCTCGACCAGGGCGGGATCGACGTGAAGCTGCTGGCGCTCTCCGACTTCTCGCAGACGCCGTTGCCGGGATGGCTCGACGAGCCGGACCCCGTTTGCCCGCCCGTGCCCTCGCTCGGCCCGGGCCCGATTTATTACTTCGGCGGCTCGCCGGCGACGCACGGTTGCTTCGCCAACTGGTACGGCTTCCGCTTCCCGCGGCTCTTCGCCGGCGGCCACGCTCGGCCGATCCCGGCGGCGCTGGCGCCGCGCTGCGGTTTCCATCCCACGACGCGCGCCCCGGCGCCCGCGCTGGCGGGCCACGG
This sequence comes from Polyangia bacterium, assembly GCA_035607055.1. Classification (GTDB taxonomy): domain Bacteria; phylum Myxococcota_A; class Polyangia; order Fen-1088; family Fen-1088; genus JADGRB01. The sequence goes on along the minus strand of DATNDC010000074.1, from coordinate 8,284 downwards.
CGGCTGGCACCCCGCGGGCGGCTGGCACCCCGGCGGTTGGCATCCCGCCGGACGCTGGATGAACGCCGCAGGTTTCGGACGCAGCGGCTCGATGGGCCGCGCCCACGGCGGCTTCGCGGGTTGAGGCGGGCGGCGATGTCGACCCCGATGCTGGGCGGGATCTTCGGCCGGCCGTTCGTCGATCTCGAGCCGTACGTCGACGTCGGCGAGCTGGCGGCGCTGGACGACGAGATCTCCCTCGGCCTCACCGGCGTGGCGGTCGGCTACACCGGCGGCAGCCACAAGTGGATGGGGATCGTCCCCCCCTCGGCCGCGCACGATCCTTACGCCGACTACGGCCAGGTCATCGCGCGCATGTCGCGCGCCGAGCTCGCCCGCTTCGTGGCGCTCTCCGACACGCCGGAGGCCTTCGACCTCGATCGGCGCGCCGAGTACGAGTTCGGCGAGGAACGCCCCTGGCCGCTCAGCCGGCGCCAGACACTGTACCTCGAATACCGGCACGGCGTCTACTTTCCCTGGAAGGTCTACTACGAGCTGATTCCCAATCTCGCCTGGGAGGCGCGGGCCGCGTCGGATGGGAAGGCGTTCACCGACGAGGCGCGCCGGGTCTTCCCGCGCACGGTGGCCTTCATCGAACGGTTGCCGTTCGCCGAGCTCGGGCGCTGCAACCTGCTCGGCCTGCAGTCGAACGACCACGGGACGATCCACCGCGACGCCGAGGACGAACCGGCCGTCGGTCACTTCATCACGCTCTGCCCGCGCGGCGACAAGCGCCTCTTCCTGTGGGACGAAGACCGCCGCACACCGCTGCCGGTCGGCGGGCGCGCCTACTGGTTCGACGACCGCAACTACCACGGCGTGGCGCCGGATCCCTTCTTTCGCTACTCGATCCGGGTCGACGGCGTCTTTCGCCCCGACTTCCTCAGCCGGCTGGAAGGAGACCTGCGTGGCCTCGGCTGATCTCTACCTCCACCGCGCGGGCGTGCTCGACGCCGCGGCGTGCGCCCGCTGGGTTGCCGGCGTCTACGCCGCGCGCGCCGACTGGACGCCGTGCTTCGAGGGGGTGCAGTTCACGCTCGGGCGCGCCTACTACACGCACCTCGAAGAGGACCGCGCCGACGAGTACTTCGCGACGGCGCGCGCCTCCGACGCCATCGTCGAACGGGCGCTGCCGGCCCTGCAAGCGCGCGTGCGCGGCCTCCTCGGCGAGCTGGTGGGCGCGCCCGTCACACCGCGGCCGGGCTGGTGCGGCCCGGGCGTCCACATCTTCCCAGCGGGCGATTGGCTGTCGCAGAACGGCGGCGACGTCCACTTCGACACCGAGGGGCTGCGCGAGCCGGAGCGGGCCGCGCGCCTCCCCGCGCTGAGCGCCATCCTCATGTTGCAACCGCCGCGGCAGGGCGGCGGCCTGCGCGTGTGGGATGCGCTCTGGGACGGGCGCGACGAGGAGGACGACCTCGCCGCGACGGCGCGCGCCGAGAGCGCGGTGGTCGAGTACGCGGCCGGCGACCTGGTGGTGATCGACAGCTATCGCCTCCACCAGATCCAACCGTTTTCGGGCGACCGCGACCGCCTCTCCGTCACCGCGCACCTGATCTTCACTGACGGGCGCTGGCAGGCCTGGTTCTGATGCGGCGTCCTCCGCTCGTCGGACGAGCCATGGGGATGTGTCTGGTGGCGGTTGGCGCAGGGTGTTCGATGACGACCGTCGGCGTGATCCCGTTCCACAACGTGGGCGTCAGCGCCAAGCAGGTCATGCTCGACGCGCGCTCCGACGTGCGTTTCTGGGTCGAGCTCGACGGCCTCTACGACCCTCGCTCCAACGCGCGGTATGACGTCGACCTGCTGCAAGACAACGAGGTCGTGGGATCGACGGTTTGTGATCCGATCGTCGTTCACGACAGTGTTCGGGTCTGCACGCTGCACGGCTGGTTCGGCGGCGTGTACAAGACCCACTGCCGGATGCGCTGCCGCGCGACCGTCCCCAGGTCGGGGCTGACCGTCGTGCGGGCAAAGTTCTCCACGCCTGGTCCCGTGATGTTTCGTCGAATCGATTCGGCAGCCCTCATCATCGAGCAATAGAACGTGCGGCGCGGCCTCCCACGGCGGTATCTGGCGCTGGTCATCGCCACCAATGCGTGTGGACACTCGGGTGTCCTGGAAATCGCCAGCACGGGCGCCGCCGCCGGCGCTGGCCGCCGGAGCTGCGGCGCTTCGTTTGCTTGTCCGACGGGCCAGACGTGCGACACGACCGACGGTCGCACGTTCTCTTGCCTGGCGTCCGGACCCGGGAAGCTCGACGACCGCTGCGACGCGAGCACGAAGGTGGCGGCGTTGTGCGCGGACGGGCTCACCTGTCTCGGTGGCGGGTATCCCGAAGCGGGTACGTGCGTCGCCTGGTGCGCCGACGGTGGGAGTTGCCCCGCGCACAAGACCTGCACCGCCCAGACAACGGCCTCCGGCGTGGCGATCAAGGTTTGTCTGCCTTGCAACGGCGCCTACGCCTGCGGAGCCGGCGAGACCTGCGCGACGATGACGGGTGTGTCGTTCTCCTGCCTGGCCGCCGGGCCTCGGAGCGCGGGCACGACCTGCGACGCGTCGGCTGGCGCGGCCGTGGTGTGCGGCGAGCGTCTGGTTTGTCTGGCGACCGGCGATCCGAAGCACGGGACCTGCACGCGCTTTTGCGACCTCGCGCACCCCTGCCCAGCGGGAACACCGTGCAAGGCGGTGGTGACGACGCTGGGTGTAACGCTCCGGGTCTGCCTATGAGAGCCATCTCCGTGGCACAATCTTGACGTGACCGCCGCCGAGCCCGCGCAGATCTCTGGTGAGAGGACGCTGGGCAAGACGGGCGCGCCCGTGCTTCCCGTGTCGCTCGGGGGCGAGGGGATCCTGCGCACCACCGGCCGGGCCCAGGAGGCGGTGCCGGTCATCGTCGAGGCGCTGCGCCTCGGGGTCCGCTACTGCGACACGGCGCCCGCCTACCAGCAGAGTCAGGACTACTACGGCGAGGCCTTTCGCAGCCTGGGACCGGCGGCGCGCCGGAACGTGTTTGTCGCCTCGAAGACGCACGAGCGGACGCGCGATCGGGCGCTGCGTCTGCTCGACGACTCGCTCCGGCGGCTCGGCACGGACTGGCTCGACCTCTGGCAGATGCACGACCTGCGCAACTTCGACGAGCTGGACGTCCTTTGCGGGCCGAAGGGCGCGCTCGAGGCCGCCCAGCAGGCGCGGGCCGACGGGCGCATCCGCTTCATCGGCCTCACCGGCCACCACGATCCGGACGTGCTCGTCGAGGCGATGCGCCGGTTCCCGTTCGACAACGTGCTGGTGGCGCTGAACCCCGCCGACCCGCGCCGCCGCCCGTTCGCGCCGACGGTGGTGCCGGAGGCGCGGCGGCAGGGGATGGGCGTCGTCGGCATGAAGGTGATGGCCGCCGGCCCGCTCCTGCGCGAGGCGCCGGCGCGCGAGCTGATTCGCTACGCGGCCTCGATCGCCGACACCGTCGTCGTCGGCTGTTCGACGCTCGCCGAGGTGCGCGAGAACCTCGGCGTGGCCCACGACTTCGCGCCGATGGACGAGGCCGAGCGGCGGGCGCTCGAGACGCGCATCGCCCCGCGGGCGGCGGCGTACGACACCTTCAAGGGCTAGCGGAGAGCGCGCGCGACGAAGTCGACGTGCAGGCCGAGGCCGGCGAACCCGGCGATGCCGACGAGGAGGCCGATGGCGGCGAAGGCCCAGGCCAGGTAGAGCAGGCGGCGGCGCTGGGTGAGCGCCGTGATGCCGAGCAGCGCGATGGCCACCGAGGCGGTTGCCTCGGCCATGTCGAATTGATCGTCGCGCGCCTCGAGCCGGTCGTACTCCCCCTCCAGCCCCTCGGCGTTGGCCTTGATCTGTTCCTTGTCCATCTCGTACTTTTGGATCTTCGCGCCGTAGCTCTCGATCTTCTTGTCGAGCACGGCGCGCGCCTCCGCGGTCAGGCCGGGCGTCAGCTCGCGCTCGAGGCGCAGGTTGTCGAGCGCCGCCTCGGCGATGTTCAGCTTGGTCCCCTTGGCCTGGTAGTAGGCCCAGGCGTCGACGCTCTTCGCCTGGACGTGCGACATCTTCTCGCTGATGTTCTCGTCCTTGACGTGAAACAGCGCGCTGCAGGTGGCCGTCACCGCCACGCTGATCGCCACGATGGCGTTGAGCGTGAACTTGCCGATCTGGCCCGCGCCTTCACCGTGGCCGTGCCGCCCGCGCGCCGCCTCGTGCTCGTCCGCCTCGTGCGAGCGTTCGATCGCCTCGTTGACCGTCTCTCCGAGCTCGCTCATGCGCGCATCTTACGTTCAAACGCGCGCGGCGGTGATTCGGGATTCCGTGAACGCGCACCGGTCGTAGCCCTGTTTTCCGGCCGCCGCGAGGATCGCCTCGGCGTCGTCGGTGAGGGCGGCGAGCGCGGGTCGCGGCCGCCTCGCTTGCGCGGCGCGGGAGACGTGACTGAAGAGCGTCAGGCAGGAGACGAGCTTGAGAGCGTCGATCTCGGAGCCCATGACGCGGGCGAGCCGCGCCTGATGTTCGGGCGTCGCGACGTGGGCGCGGACGGCGGCGGTGGCGGCGGCGAGCCGCTCGGCCAGGACGGGATCGTCGAGGTAGGCCGCCGCCTCCTCGAGGCCGTCGAGGCCGTAGCGCTCGGCCATGGGCGAGCGGCCGAGACCGCGCAGCTGCGGGAAGACGTACCAGATCCAGTGACCGGTCTTGGCCCCTGCCCGCAGCTCGGCGAGCGCGTCGGCGAAGCCCGGACGCCGGTCCTGGGCCTCGCGAAAGCGCGCCAGATCGAACATCAGGCGGGGGTCGCCGGGAGGCGAATCAGTGCGTGTGGATGGGCCCGCTCGGCTCGGTGCGCTTCTTGTCCGGTGTCGCGCCGCCGATCTCGCCCGACACGCTGGGCGGCGGCGGCGGCGCCGGCGGCGGTCGATCGAGCGCGGTGGCCAGCGGGGCCGTCTTGCGCGGCGGCGGCGTCACGTCGTTCACGGCGGCCGCCGCGGCCGCAGCCTCGGCGATCAGAGCCGGCTTCGCCCCGGTCGGGATCCCCGCGGGCGGCGTCGGGGCGGGGTGGGGCGCCGAGCCCGACGAAGCGGGCGGCGTCAACGCCGGGACGCCGTAGAGCGGCGTGGCCGGGCGGTGCGCCGCGGCCGGCGGCGACTCCGCTGGCGGCGGGTACTGTCCGGTCGGGACGATGGTCGGCATGAGCGGCTTGCGCAGCAAGCTGCTGCCGAGACCGTCGGGCGGTGCGCCGGCGGCCGCCGGCTCGATCTTCGGGGACGGGGCGGGCGGCGGCTCGATCTTGGAGGACGGCGCCGGCGGCGTCTCGACGGTCAGCGGACCGCCCTCCAGCAGCGCCTCGAACAGCGCGCGGTTGCGGTCGTTGAGCGGCTCGATCTTCGTCTTGAGATCCTTCTTCGACAGGAAGATCTCCTCGCGCCGATCGCCGCCCAGCGAGCGCCGCAGCACGAGCTCGCCCGGCGACTGCGAGCGGAAAGAGATCTCGCGCGTCTCCGGCACCAGCACGGCGATGATCCGCTCGACCAGCAACGACGGCTTGGCGTGCCCCTGCAGCGGCTCGTTCTCCAGCCGGGCCTCGACGATCCGCGTGCGATGCCGGCCCAGCTCCGCGACGGCCGCGGCCACCTTGTCGCGCAGCGCGGTGAGCTTGGCGGCGTCGGCCTCCTGGGCGTCGAACGGCTCCTCGCGTTTCTGCTGCTCGTCGACCCTGACCAGCCGCACCGGCTCCCCCGGGCCGCCGAAGGTGACGTCGTACCCGGCGCCCGTCCCGTCGGGCGCGAGCCGCAGCCCGAGCTCGCTCTCCGCGCCCGTGCGCGAGAACGCGGTGAGGTGGTGCTTCTCCAGGTGCTGCGTGCGCAGCTTCACCTCCTTGTGCAGCCAGCCGGCCACCTCCGGCACCTGGACCTCCAGCCGCTCCGCCAGGCGATCGACGCGGACCACCCGCTCGAGCAGGTGACCGGCGGGCACCTCCAGCTCCATCGTGGCGGAGAGGCCGAACGCCGTCGCCACGTGCAGGCGGCAGGCGTAGCGCGTCCCCCCGACCAGCGTCGCGTCGGTGTCCGCTTTCATGCCGGGCAGGTCGTGCTTGGTGAGCAGCGCCTCGATCGCCTTGACGAACACCTCGCGCTCGACGGCCGCCTCGGCGTCGCGCCGGGTGACGGCCGCCTGCAGCGTCGCCTTCGATTCGGCGCCCGTCGTGTGGACGATCTCGGAGGCCGAGCGCAGGATGGCGGCCACGCAGCGGGCGGTCGCCGACGCCGGCTCGCCGAGCGGCGTCCCCTCGAACGCCTTGGGAACCAGCGCGCCCAGCTTCTGCAGGGCGGCGATCTCGGCGGTCGTCGAGGCGTCGAGGGCGCGCGTGCGGGCGGCTCCCTCGGCGATGCGCTGGTCGGCCAGCAACACTTGCACGCAACATTCGACCGCGTCCCGCAAGAGCTCGATGAAGTTCATCTCGAGCTTGGAGGGCGTGGAATCGCCGTAGAGGTAGCTCATTGGGACTCCTCCCGACCGCGAAAGCAGCGCGGCCCACTGAAACACTATCACGGGACGCGGCCTCGGAATCGGCGCAATTGGTCTTTGGTCGTGTGAGGCGCCACTGTCGGATAAGGTGGTTGCATTGACGGCGCGAGGCGCAATGACGTTGCGAGGCGCAAAATGACGCCGGCCCGGGGCGCATGACGGCCCGGCCCACCTTCCTCTTCGCCCCGGGCGCGGGTGCGCCCTCCACGTCAGCCTGGATGATCGCCTGGCGCGCGCGGCTCGAGACGCTGGGCGAGGTGGTGACCTTCGACTACCCGTACATGCGCGCGGGGCGGCGGATGCCGGACCGGCTGCCGGCGCTGCTCGCGGCGCACAAAGAAGCGCTGGCCTCGGCGCGCGCGCGGGCGGCGGCGCCGATCTTTCTGGCCGGCAAGTCGATGGGCGGCCGGGTCGGCTGCCACCTGGCGCTCGAGGAGCAAGTGGCGGGCGTCATCTGTTTCGGGTTCCCGCTGCGGTCGGTGTCGGGCGCGCTGCGCGACGAGGTGCTGGTCGCGCTGCGGACGCGCGCCTTGCTGCTGCAGGGGTCGCGCGACGAGCTCTGCCCGCTCGATCTCTTGGCGGACGTCCGCGCCCGGATGATCGCGCCGAACACGCTGCTGGTCGTCGAGGGGGGCGACCACTCGCTCGTGCTGTCCGCGGCCGAGCGCAAGGCGACAGGGACGACGCAGGCCGAATCCGACGCGCGCGTGCTGGCGGCGATCGCCGCGTTCGTCGCGGCGTGACCGGTCAATCATCCTCGGGGACGGGGCCGAAGCGGCCGCTGTTCACGTCGAGCACGGCCTGGCGGATCTCGTCGAAGCTGTTCATCACGAACGGGCCGTACTGGACGACCGGCTCGTCGATCGGCTCGCCGGCCAGGATGATGAGGTGGCTCTCCTCGTCGGCGGTCAGCTCCAGCCGCTCGCCGTCGTGCGCGAACAGCATCAGCTCGCCCGTGGCCGCGGATTCACCGCCCGCCTGGACGCGCCCCTTGGCGACGACCGCCAGCGCGTTCTCCCCGCGGGGCAGCTCCACCGGCAGGCGTCCGCCCGGGATCAGGGTGACGTCCAGCATCGTCATCGGCGTGAAGGTGTGCGCCGGGCCGCGCGCCTCGCCGTAGGCGCCCGCGATCACGCGCACCGCGCCCGCCCCGTCCGCCAGCTCGACGCGCGGAATCTGCGCGGCGGTGATCGGCTGGTAGTTGGGGGCCGCCGTCTTGTGCTTGCGCGGCAGGTTCACCCACAGCTGCATCATGTGCATGACGCCGCCCTGCCGGGTGAACTTCTCCTCGTGGTACTCCTCGTGGAAGATCCCGTCGCCGGCGGTCATCCACTGCACGTCGCCCGGGCCGATGATCCCGGCGTGCCCGGCGTTGTCGCGGTGGGCGACCGCGCCCTCCCAGGCCAGCGTGACCGTCTCGAAGCCGCGGTGCGGGTGCCAGCCGACGCCGCGCTTGCCGTGGCCGAGCGGCGTGAACTGGCGCGACGGTCCGTAGTCCATCAGCACGAACGGGCTGGTCCGCTCGGGCGGCAGCGCCTCGCTCGGGAAGTAGGTCGAGACGTGGAACCCGTTCCCCACCCAGTGAAAGGTCGTGCTGCGGTGGACGCTCTCGACCGTTCGCGTCTCGGCCAGGGCGACCGGCTTGGCGGCGGTCTCGGCGGTTCTGGTCTGGTTGCTCATGACGGGGGAGTGTAAGCACCGGCGGCGGCCCGGAAAGCAC